>JAKAQL010000087.1 GCA_021822605.1 Actinomycetes bacterium | reverse complement strand
GACTCCTTTGTCATGATTACGACACCTACCCCCATTCAGAGCCGTGCCTTTGAACTTCTTGGGGTATCTAGCAACCTTGGCTATGTGTAGGCAGGACTAAAATCACAAACACCCTGGTAGAGGGTAGCATTGGTCGGGGTCGTGGGGGGAACTTCGGGTTAAGCCAAGCGTTGCCCTTCGGGCAGCCGCACAACCCCTGGGCTGCCCGATAGGGAACCGTTACGAAGCGCAACAGGAGAGCATGCCAATATCACGCGTGAAGGACTGAGCACCAAGACGAATCGCCTCGGACATCGTCAGATATGGCGCCCAGATAGATGCGAGTTGATCGACGGTGAAGTTCGCTTCGAGCGCATAGACACCGGCGAGAATCGCATCGGCCGCACCATCGGCCAGAAGGTGTATGCCCAACACGACACCGGTATCGCCGTCGGCGACGATCTTGACCAAACCCCGAGTGTTACGGTTCACAAGGGCACGGGGCACCGCGCTGAGCTCCAGAACCCGACAATCGCACCGATATCCCGCCGCCACCGCACCGTCATCGGTGAGGCCCACCGAAGCGATCTGCGGAGAGGTAAAGGTTACTCGAGGGAGCGTCCGATAATTCACCCTCCGCCCAGCACCTCTTAGCGCGTTGTCAGCCACGATGGTACCATGCTGTCCAGCCACATAGACAAACTGCGGTGCGCCAGTCACGTCGCCAGCCGCAAAGATCTTCGGGTTCGTCGTCCGCAGTTGGTCATCGACGACGACCTCACCACGAGGACCAAGGTCAACGCCCACGTGTTCGAGTCCGAGCGAGGCGGTGTTGGGTGTACGACCGGTGGCGACGAGCAGTGCATCACCCTCAAGGCTGCGTGAATGACCGAGGTGGGTGAGCTCGACATGGATCTCCTCGCCAACCTGTGAGATGGCCCGAATCGATGAACCCGTAAACACCTCAACACCCTCCTCAACAAGGACGCGCTCAAGCATTGCTGAGATCTCTGGCTCCTCAAAAGGGGCGATGCGATCACGCACTTCGATGATAGTAACCTTTGCACCAAGGTGGCAAAAGAGTTGAGCCTGTTCGAGCCCGACCGCATTCGCCCCGATGACCAACAACCTATCTGGAAGCGCCTTGAGCTCCATCGCGGTGGTCGAGGTGAGGTAGTTGACGGAGGCAAGGCCGGGAATGGCTGGTATCGATGGCATCGCCCCTGTCGCGATGACATAGTGATCAGCTCGGATCTCCTCGCCTCCATCGTCATCGCCTGCTTGGTCGACGCGCAGGGTGCCTTCAACAGTAAAAGTTGCTACTCCCTGCACGATCGGAAAACCATAGGCCTCCGCAAGGTCTTCATACTTGTCGTGACGCAACCCTTCAACGAGCTCCCTCTTGCCCCTAATCAATGCACGCATATCTACTGGCCCTGCTTGCGTGCGGATACCTGGGAACGGCTGCGTGAGTGCGATATGTCGCGCTTCAGCCCCAGCCAGCAGGGCCTTGGAAGGCACGCAGCCGACGTTCACACAGGTCCCTCCAACTGTTCCTTGCTCGATCAGTACCACCTGGGCTCCAAGGCCAACGGCGTGAATAGCCGCCGAAAACGCGGCGCTCCCTGACCCTATGATGGCGAGATCATAGTGCTTCATATGATCGATACTCATCGATTTGTCTCCTTCCTGTCAGCTACCGTGGAGGAGCCGTGTCTGACGTCTCCAGTGGTTCTCATGCTAAAAACCTTCCAGTCGACTGGAAGGTTCAACTAGCATGAGAAAAATGCGAATTGGTGAAATCTCCCAAGCAACTCAGGTCTCAGTCAAGACACTCCGGTATTACGAGACGATCGGGGTTCTCAATGCACCCCTCCGCACCCTTGAGGGATACCGTGATTACTCAAGTGACGCCATCGATCAGGTGCGTTTTGTGAAGGCGAGCCAATCGGTAGGGCTCTCGCTCAAGGAGATTAAAGAGATTATGGCCTACCGTGGGGCAGGCATCGTGCCCTGTCAACATGTTCTCGCACTCCTCCAGCAACGAGCAGCTGAGTACCAGGAGAAGATCGATGAGCTGATGCTGGCCCGTGCTGCCCTCGATCAACTGATTGACCGGGCGCAGAACCTTAACGCCAAAGATTGCTTACCGGGCAACGTCTGTCACCTCATTCCTCCGCACGTACGCAGCACCGCGACGAACCCGGCTTCTGCGATCGCCCGGTCGACCCACGAGGCATCGTCTCGCGCCCTCGGCCATGGATCTCGATCTGCTCACACACACCGTTAGTACCAACGCCATGCCCGCCTTCCGCTGCACTGGGAGCGGATCCATTCGCCACCAACCTTCAAAAGGGCGCGCCGGAGAGAACGGCCGTGGCTATACTACAAAACGATAGTGACCAGGTCGTGGACACAGACCAGTGGACACAGACGAGGAAGGGATAGCGGCGAACTCGACATGAAACGAACCTTCATTGCCGGTACCAAAGTTGGACAACTTGAGGGACGTGTGGTCGAGGTACTCATCGCCTGCGACCACGCGTTAACTGGCCGAGAGGTCTACGAAGCACTCGGCGAGCCAAAACGCGCTTACACAACCATTATGACCGTATTGGGTAGGCTGGTCGACAAAGGACTCGTAGAGCGTAGCGACGATGCTGGGCTTAATCGGTTTTCTATCAATGGTGGTCTCGACCGCCTCGCCGCTAAGAAGATCGACCGCCTGCTCGCAACGTCCGAAGATCCCCGTCGCGTACTGGCCTTTTTTGTCGACGAGATCCACGATGAGGCACTCCTAGAGGAACTCGCTGCCATCATTGAGAGGCAACGCGAGTCATGACTCTCCTCTTCCTTGGGCTAGTAGCGATCTTGATGCTCGCTGTCCTGCCCTACGGTCTGGAACGCCTCAGTCGACATATCAACGCCCCTCAAGCGATCAGCGGTGGTTATCTACTGGCACTCATCGGTTGGGTCATCGTACCTACAGCGTGGATCATGTGCACCGTGGGATCCCTTGTCGATCTACTCTTCGGTCATCAACTGAGCGTCTTTGGCTGCGATCTCGGGCTTGGAGCGGCGCCCTGGAATCTGAGTGGCTATCTTTTCGGCATACTACTCCTCGTACCACTCGGGTTTCATTTCTTCCGAGGGGCGCATGCAACGCGGAACGCCCAACGCGACCTCTGCACGCCGATGACGACCGCGTCCTATCGATCAGCCTTGGGCGGCACAGTTCGAATCGTCGCTTCCAATGAGGTAGCGGCTGCCTCGATCGGGTTTTTGCAAGCCGTTGCAGTCGTCACCACTGGCACATTGGCTCTCCTCACCGACGACGAACGACATGCGGTTCTTGAGCATGAAGCTGCACACCTTCGGCTCGGACATACGCGATTGCTCCTTCTCGCAGCCAGCGTCGTCGGCGGCTATGCGTTTTTGCCTCCTGTTCGTGCTGCTTGGCGTGGCCTCACGCGAGAGCTTGAGGTAGCTGCCGATAATGAGGCCCGTAAAGTCGTCAGACCCCAGATCATCCTGTCAGCCGTCGCCAAGGTAGCGACCCGACGTGCCAGTGGACCAGCCGTGGCGTCGTTCAATGGATCTGACGACCTTCGCTATCGCATACGACGATTACAAGGACCGATGCCCTCATCACCGCAACAACTCGCTGGAGTCATCCTTGCGCTGGTGGCACCAGCCGTGCTTGTCGTCGTCAGCTCCTGTCTGATGACGACCCACAGCCTCATCTCCCCGAGCCTGGGTCTCTGTGGGCTTACCATCTCGTTGCTCATCTTCCTGGTGAGCAACCACCTACTCTACTTTCGACTACCTACCCTGGATTTTGTAAAACGATCCTAAGTTTTCCATCGATCTCAGCAGTGCTACTACATTTTTGTAGTAATATGGAGTGGTAATGGTTGTACAAAGGGAGGAGGTTACGTTGTCTGGTACCGTATCACCCGCCCGATCAGAGAACACTGGTTGGGGATTCATTGGGCTCATTGCACTCGCTCCTTTGCTGTGCTGTGGAGGCCCTTTGCTGGTGGGCACGCTTGGTGTCCTTGGGGCGGCCTGGATTGGAGGCGTTGGCATCGGAGTCGTTGCGCTGACTGTGCTCATCGGGTGGCGGCTACGTCGGGCCCACCTACTCCGATCCCATCACCAGCAGGGCTTTGGGTTGTTGAACTGCTGTAATGCTTCCACCGACGGAGCCGCGAGCAAATGACGTGCATCAACGACGAGCTCGAGCATCTCCACGAGACCTTCCTCCTCGTCGCTCGCTCACCCTATCGGCGCCTTGGCTGGATCGGACTCGCGACGCTGTTCGCACTCATCTACTCACTGCTGCTACCGTTTGACTTCACTCAGCAGATCGCCTTCTCCAACTGGTCCTATGTTGATCCCTACATTGCGATTTGGAGCATCGTGCTCGGCACCGCGATGGGACTTGTTCTGGTGATACAAGTCATGGCCATGCGCGAGGTAGTCTCGGCAGGTTCGACGTCGCTCACTGGACTAGCCTTTGTAGCCAGCCTCATACCGAGTTTTCTTTGCTGTACGCCAATCGTACCCACCTTGCTCGCCTTCGTAGGCTTCTCCTCCCTTGGTCTCTATACTGCGACGGGAAGTATCCAGCACTTCTTCGCGACCCAACAGACACTCTTTCTCTCGGGCAGCCTGGTCATCTTGCTTGGGTCGATCTGGTGGTCGAGTTCACGCCTCTGCCGTGCACGTTGTCGCCTCCCCCAAAATCCTGTGTTGTCCACCGCACAAACTGACAGAACCGAGGTAGAGTCTTGACCCAGACACCAAATCTCAATTCCCGACGAGCCCAACGTTATCAAGAGCAACAGCGCAACCGGCAGCGTCGCCTCTTCATCGGACTCGCCGCTGCGGTGATCGCCATCGTTCTCGCGGCAGTTGGGCTTACAAATCTTCACCGCGGCTCCTCCGCTGCCCCCACCGCTTCGAGTGGATCCACGACAACCCCGACCGCCGATCCACTCCCTCCGGTCGGCTCTGCCACCCCGAACGGCACCTTTGCCACCCTGACCGGCCAACGCGAGACGATCGCGTCCCTGAAGGGAACCCCTACTCTTGTCTGGTTCGTCTCAACCTGGTGCTCATCCTGTCAAGCGGGCACCAAGGTGATGGCACAGAACCTTGCCACCATTGCTCATGCCGGCGTCCATGTCAAGGAGATCGAACTCTATGACGATTTGGGGTCTACCGGTCCGAGTATGGCAAGCTTTGCAAAAGACTTAGCCGGCAACCAATACAACAACCCAGATTGGACCTTTGGAATCTCATCATTGGGGCTCACCAAGAGCTACGATCCCGTTGGTTATCTCGATATCTATTATTTGATCAATAGCGCCGGAAAGATAACGTACATCAACAGCTCCCCTTCAGCGACGATGCCCGAGTTGCTCAAGGCTATCAAACAGATCTGAGGTAACCATGACCAGGCAGTCACCGCGCCATCGAAACAATCACTCACGCCGACGACTCTCTGGCAGCATAGTCGTGCTGGTCATCATCGGTCTGATCGCCTATGGCGTGCTGCACTTCGCAAAGGGCTCTCAGGCCAAAGCGTTGAACACCACGTCCATCGCCACCAATAGGACAGTCGCCGTTAGCGACGGGTATCAACCTCCTGCGCAAGGCCCAACCATCAACGGTTCCTTTGAGACACTCAACGGCGAACAACAGACGTTGTCGAGTTATCGGGGGCACGCGCTCATGGTTTGGTTCATCGCCGGCGGATGCGCAAGCTGTGCGATCAGCATCCCCGCCGTCGCAAACCAGCTTCATGTTCTTGCTAACGACGGCATCACCGTCTTGCCAATGGGACTCTCTGGGGATTTTGGGCCCAGCGAGCATGCCTTGGACAAGCTCGAGGCCTTCGCCAAGAGTGCTGCAGGGAAGGCATTTCATGATACCGAATGGAAATGGGGCATGGCGAGTGCGGCTCTCAGTCATCGCTACGATGCTGCGGGGATCCCCGACTATTACCTGTTAGTCGACTCCCACGGTGTCATCACCTATCAAAACACGGCCCCAGTGGCGACCATCAAGCCACTCCTACGGGCAGCGGCCAAAATCTGACGCCTCTGGTGCCCAATCGAGCACCCCTCTTACCACAGCGGAACGACTTCAGTCGGCGTCCCTTGCATCCACGCAGCACAACCGGTTTGGCTCTCTTGTCCTTTGAGATCGGTACTTCTCCTCATCGACGGTCCTGCGCACCGTCGCCTAGGACTCTATGGCCGTCACACGAAGCTTCCCAGCAACCGGGGTCGAGGTAACCGAGACCTGCACCCCTTGGATACGTGTGGTGATGGTCACCGAATGCACCGAAGTGCCTCGTACCTCTTCGGTGACGTCCATCGGCGTGCCACTGGCATAGTCTCCTCCAAGGATGAGAGGTGGGGTCAATCCTGGCGCAAGCAAGGAAAGCCATGATGCCTTGGTCTGCTCAGCCATTCGCAAAGCCGAAAACGCTCGAAGGCCAACGCTCTCCCACGCCAGAGGCGCAGGTCCATCCTTCCATGCAAGCGCAGGCGTACCAGTCAAGGACAAGGTGCCAGCCAACCAGCCCTCATTAAATAGGTTTGGGGGAGTTGGAACGCCTCGCGGTAGCTGTGGCACTAACGGCGTTGGGGCAACGCTGGTAGCCACAGGCTTGTCACTGTGCACACCGGTGAGTACCGCAGTCACGATAAGGCGGCTGGGGGTAAACCACAGCGCATCAGTTGGCCAGCACGAATCCAGCACCAGCCCACTGGCCCCTGGCGAAGGAATGGTATCGCCTGGACGAAGAATATAGTGTTCGACAACTCGATAGCGATAGGTTCGGCATGCGCGTGTGTACGTCACGATATCGCCTGGACGAAGTAACTGGTTGCTCGCAAAGTAACCTACGTCATGCGCCTCGAGGACGGATGTGCCGCGCTCACCCGGCCAGGGGCTCGAGGACTCATGGCCAACACTGATGGCCAACACGGCCGCTGACGTACCCTCCACAACGGGCGCGACCACCGCCACCGCTGGGATTCGGAGTACGCCAGGACCAGCTGAAGCCATCCCAGCGCAACCAGATGCGGTCGTACCAGCAAGCCCATGAATCTCTCGGGAACCTTCAATGGTTTGACGATGCTGCCACCACAGTGGGTAGGCCACACCAACCACGGCCCCAAGGAGCAGCAGCATGCCCACGACCCTGCTGACCCGGCGCCTATTGTTCACGCGCACCACCCGCTTGACGGCAAGACGCCACAGGCATCCGCTGTGAAGTCGCGAGCCACCTCGGCACGCATTGCCTGCGACCAACGAAAACGATCAGGGGGATCAAGTCGCTTCGAGGTACCTGCAACACCCGTAAGGTTCATCAGTACGCGCAACAATGTTGGGAATCGTTACCGAATCTGGTGAGCTCTGGTAAGCCTCGGCCGCAGAAGAAGGAGACCTGCGGACCCCATGATGCCCACTCCAAGCCACCAGGGCCACCCTGACCATGGCTCACCGGTGTGCGAAGCTGGTACGACCGTCGTGCCCGCAGGAGTTGCCGTCGGCGGTGTGGTTGTCGTCGTTGTGGGCGGGGTAGTGGTCTTGGTCGGCGGTGTGGTTGTCGTCGTTGTGGGCGGGGTAGTGGTCTTGGTCGGCGGTGTGGTTGTCGTCGTTGTGGGCGGGGTAGTGGTCGTCGTTGCAAGACAAACAGGATTGGCAATCGTATTCGAATCCAAGGTGACCGCACCATTTCGAGCCAATAGACGCCCGGTAATGGAAGCGCCAGTATCGGCTGTGATTGAGGTGAGGGCTAGGATCGTACCTTGAAATGATGAATTTGTGCCGAGGGTTGCCGAACTCGTAACTTGCCAAAAAATATTGCATGCGTTTGCATCATTTTCTAGCACGATGTCGCTCGCACTGCTCGTAATCAAAGTTGATGGCATCTGAAAGATGAACACCGCATCTGGGTTACCCTGTCCGTTGAGGGTTAAGGTACCCGTCAGATTCGTGGCGCCAGCTGGCACAGAATAGACTCCAGGCGAAAGCGTCAGACCGGTCAGATCAGCTGGTTGGGTCGTGGAAGGGGAAGCGTCAACAGCCTGCGTATACGCCGTTGTTGTATCGACCTGTGCCTGTTCGGCATTGGCGTTACCGACATTGGTGGCACCACTGATCAGCCCAGGTGGAAACCCCGTCACCGCAGTTCCAGGCGAGAGTCCGAGATCCCCTTGCAGGGTCGAACTGCCCGTATTCGTGACAGTAGAGCCAGCAAGTACCGAATAGGACCCCGCGGTCCCCAGGTCAACGCTGGGCACAGAGGCGGCTGCGGCAACCAGAGGGGTAAAGGCGACAATACCTCCGGTAAGAACGGCACTTCCACTGACAGAAAGCGCCGCCAACCATACTTTTTGATTGGAACCCAACAAAATATTTTTTAATCTCACAGAAACAATCATACTCCTCCTTTAGTGACTTTTTCCAGATTCATCAATATTGCACTAGCGGGTCTTAAGACCAAAAACATTACTTCGAGAAAGTCGATGATCTGCGATCGCTATCACTGCTCTTTCCGAGCTCAGCAGAACTGACTGTGATCACAATAAAACGTTGACAACTTCTTTTTTTCCGGATCGGATGAAGCACAATATTCAGACGCAATCTGGAAGCGCAATCTATTCCACGTTTTCAAAAACCCTCTACCAGCTGGACCTTGACCTGCTGGCACCCGGATCACCCCACCTAATTCCGAGTGAGAACATCGAGCTGTCTCCATGCGTTGAGCAAGTGAAAGCCGCGACTATCGATGTTGGGTCGCCCTCCTGTCATCATGGGATCCTTTTCGTCATTGCTGCTCTTGGTGATTGGCAGAGCTCGTGGGGCCATCACCAACCAGCCCTCGCCCTTGACGGTTGTTGGCAACGGCTCACCTGTTTCATCGTTTCACCAACGAGGGCTCAAGCAGTTCAATCGCCCTAGTCGGCGGAAGATCTATGGTAACGTAGGCATGGCAGGAGATCACCACGGGGACACGCGCTCGATCTGACCGACGCCGGATCACGCGATGACCCCAAAGCGTGCAACTACTCACGATACGAGACACGGTTGGCCTGAGACCCTAGGGAGACCCATTGAGCAACGATTTGATTGATCCGCGCCGCAGCGAGCCGGCACCGAGCGCGAACGAACGCGAGATGCTCGAAGGATGGCTCAACTATCACCGCATGACGTTGCTCCTCAAATGTGAAGGGCTCGATGAGGCACGGCTAAATGCTCGTCCTATTCCTACCTCCTCGCTGTCACTGCACGGATTGGTTCGACATCTGACCGAAGTAGAGTTCTACTGGACTAGCACCGTGCTCCATGGCGTCACCGCCGCGATGAGTTACTACTGCAGCGACTCCTCCCCTGACGCGGACTTCGACGATATCACCACAAGTTCGTTTGCTCACGATTGCGATGTATGGGAAGAGGAACAACGCCGGAGCGACGAATTGATGTCAGCTTTCACGCTTGATCAACTCAGTATCGGTGGCGATGAGCCAGTGAGCCTCCGTTGGATCTTGACCCATCTGGTTGAGGAGTACGCCCGCCATAATGGACATGCAGATCTGATTCGAGAACTGCTTGATGGATCGGTCGGTTGCTAACGATCGGA
>JAKAQL010000016.1 GCA_021822605.1 Actinomycetes bacterium | reverse complement strand
CGTTACTGGTCGACGCACAAAGACCCAGTTCAGAACTGTCTTCTAGCAACATTTAAAAAAGGATAGTCGTATAGTTAGCAGAGGATAGCTACGCTTCCGAGGAGGACATTCTCCCAGTTCAGGTGAGTTTCGCAAACGGCCCACCAAGGGCCGTTTGCGAAACTGGATAAATTTGTTTGCGAAACTCAGATAGCAAATTGCCTTGACTCCATGTCGACTGATTGTAAGTAATTATTGCCCTAAAAGCAGTAATCAGTGGTCGCTGATAGGGCTCCCTAGCAAAAGTTCCACCCCAAGGGCAGGGCTCTGCCTTGGGGTGGAACTACCTGAAGTGGAGAATGGCTTAGGTGTCTCTGTGGCTTCGCCTAGAGGTACGAGTCTTGGTCGAGATCTGGGTGGTCGGCTCTTTGGTCAGAAACGTTACCAAACGCGCCGGAAGGCCCCGTCCTTCAGGGCGGGGATGGATAGGCGCATACTGATGTCAGAGCCTCAGACTACAATAATGATATGAGTATACGCGAGCGCATGTACCCACAAGAAAAAGAGCAATCCATTCTTGTACGACATTGTGCAGATGCTCGGTATGTGTGGAATCTTGGGCTTGAACAGCGTAACGCGTGGACAAAAGATCGCACATGGAGAATAACTTCTAATGTCCAATCGCACGAACTCACGGAGGCTCGCCAAAGTACCTGGCTAGGAGAAGGTTCTGCTGCGATCCAGCAACAGGCCCTACGTGACCTCGACCGTGCGTTTCAAAACTGGTGGAAAAGACCAGACCACTTTGGCAGACCAACTTGGCGCAAAGCCGGTATCAACGAGGGCTTTGCTGTGCGGGATCTTTCGGTAAGGCGCGTCAACCGTAAGTGGGGACAAGTGCTCATCCCCAAGTGCGGGTGGGTTAGGTTTCGGATCAGCCGACCGTGGGTTGAAATAGAGTCCGCAACTTCGGCACGAGTCACACTTGATCGTGCCAGACGGTGGTTTGTGTCGTTCACGACTCCACCTCGGTCGCTCGAGCGCACCTGAACCGACAAGTCGGTAGGGCTCGACTTGGGTGTGGCTGTGTCCGTTTCTACGTCGGACGGCGAAGCGATATCCATGCCAACTCTGTTGAGCAAGGGCGAGTCCCAACGCAAGAGACGACTACAGCGCAAGATGGCTCGCCAAGTCAAAGGCTCTAATCGACGCAACCGCACCAAACGACAGATTGCTATCATCTCGGCTCGAGAGCGTGACCGTCGCAAAGACTGGATCGAAAAGACAACAACCGATCTCGTGAGACGCTACGACATCATCTGCATCGAAGATCTCAAGATCAAGAACATGTCGCGCTCGGCCAAAGGTACTACGGCGTGTCCTGGCAAGAACGTTCGACAAAAAGCCGGACTCAATCGTTCTATCTCATCTCAAGCCTGGGGACTGTTCCAACAGCGCCTCACCGATAAAGCCCGTTTTGCTACCACTAGGTCGGAGGTAGTAGTCGTCAATCCTGCATTCACGAGTCAGACCTGTGCAGTCTGTGGATACACGGACAAGAAGAACCGTCAGAGCCAAGCGGTATTCTTGTGCCAATCCTGCGGACATACTGCCAACGCTGATATGAATGCAGCCATCAATATCTACGCCGCAGGACTTGCGGTCACAGGACGTCAAGGGACATCGCACGCTTTCAAGCACAGCGACCCAACGAAGCGTCAACCACCTGAGGCCGCGTGAGCGGGCTCGGGAAGCTCGGTCCTTCAGGGCCGAGAGGATGTCACCAGTGCCTAGCTTCCAAGACTAAAATCCTTACCCGGCAAGCTGCCAGGGTGTTTCTCAGTAGGTTTACGGTGTGTTTGCAACCGCCGAACGGCAGTTTCAAGAGGGGGGAGGTCCTCCATGATGGTTGCTTCGATCGTTGCACGGGATGTGTCGAAGTAGTGGTGCGCTAGCCAATCGCGCATGCCAGCTGCGTCAGACCACTTGACATTTGGTTGACTAGCAACAAGCTCGGGGTCCAGCGCCTTAACTGCCTCGCCAATTTCGATTAATCTCACTCGAACGGCATCGAAAATGAGTCCGTCAGAGAGATCGCCACGAGCAAGGTGGCTTCTGATCGCGTCAATCGCGTTAATAATGTCGATTAGGCGCTCGTCGTCATGACGCGAACTCATAGTGGGATGGCATCCCGTTCGATCTCTGCTCGAACGTGTGGTCGGAGACTGTCTGAGGGAGCAACGTCAACTGACACGCCAAGGATCTCTGAAAGTTCCCTCCGCAGAGCTTCCAGAGCAAATAGCCCGGTCCCTTTACCAACGTCAACTACGAAGTCAACATCGCTGTCTGGCCCGTCTTCACCCCGTGCCGCGCTGCCAAAGACGCGGATATTGCTCGTTCCATGACGTGCCGCGCAGTCTAATATTGCGTATCGACTCTTGCGGAGCTGATGACCGAGCGGAGTGTCTGGGAGGCTGGGCGAGTAAACGCTAATCATGCCTTGAGAAGCAGCGATATCATTTTGCGCCGATTTATGGGTCTTCCTTGGCGAGCCGTCCTCACGCTTCATCATGAGTTAATCGTAGTATAAATTGCCTGTGGTCTGTTACAACACTTCACGAGAGATCGACTCTTATGTCCTCCATGGAGTCTATTGAGCCTGAACAGCTCAGTTGGCAGTACCATTGATAGCCCGGCTGAACTATTGAGGCAAGAGTGTTCGTAGGCAATCACGCATCGAGCTAGCGATAGCCTCATGGTTATCCGATCTGGCATGAGGTCTCAAGTCAGAAGCCACGATTCGTAGATAATAAAAAAGGAATGTCGCTAAGTTAAGAGAGGATTTCGCAGTTTGCAACCTTGCCTTACGGCAGGTCACACTAGCCCTAAAACAAGCGAAGAAGGGCGGTCCTCCGCTCCGGGGGACTGGTTATGGTGCCAGAGGGGTCCCATTGAAGGCAGGATTGGCTCTTGAGACGTTGGAATGAGTCACCAGGGGTAGATCGTGGTGTACTGACAGTCCTGGAGGGGATCTTCTACCTTAACTGAGTCGTTCTTGGGCATAGCTTCGCTGGTTGCCTGGCCTAAGGAGAGGACTGTTACTGCTTAAAGGGCAGCATCGAGGCGGAAGAACAACCCCAGCCAAGGGTTCCATGCGAGGATACGCCAGCGGACCTGGCGAGCACCCTTCACGATCTGACAGGGGATCTCGATAAACGCCTGACGGAAGGTGCGAAACTCCATCCTTAACAGAAGCCGACGCTCCATATTGTGCTTGTTGGCCCAGCGAGGTGAGATTGGTACGAGCAAGGCACACCAGGCCTTCAGTGTCCAGGCGAGTGACGCCATCACCAAGCAGGCCCAGTTTGCATTCAGGGTGTTGACCGGAGCGTGAAGTGCACGTACCTCCCCCTTTAACTGGGCGTGCAGGTTCTCTTGGTCGCAGCGCTGATGAGCCTCGGCGACGACCTCGTCTGGGGTCATATTCCAATCGTTGGTGATATAGAACAGGTAGCGATACTCGTCAAAGAGGACGTCCTCTCCCCGCTCGACCGAGATGTTCTTGCGCACTACGACGACTCGGTAGTCATGCTTACAGGCGAGGGGGCGGTAGGAGAACTCGGAGACCTCCACCGAGCGCTGACGTAGCTTCTTGAAGTTACGCTCTTTCACCACAGCATCTTTCACGTTCACCGGGCGTTGGCGTTGCGATGTCTTGATCGCCTGGACTGCCTTGGCGACTAGGTCATGGTAGAGGTCGTCGGAAAGCCCGGTCGCCTGAGCTACCATGTTGGCCCTAGCGTCATAGCTGTGTATTCTCGCTAACTCTGCCACCCATTCTCGCTGAAGTTTGCCACCTGTTATCGCTGAAATCTGCCACCCCCTAGGAGGGTGCGAGAGGGACTGGTTGTAGTGTATCGCTAATCGGTCAAAGGTCGCCTCCTTGTCGGTTGTTTTGATGGTGTCATGGAGCCTCGTCCGCGGACTTAGCCACCTTGGACTTCTTCGCTCTCATGGATGCTCCGGTCATCGAGATGATGTGAGCGTTGCACAAGAGACGATCGAGTACCGCATCAGAGATTGTCGGATCCCCGAGTGCCTCGTGCCAGGAATCGATGGTCAGCTGTGAGGTGACGATGGTTGACTTGCGCTCCGATCGATCCTCGAGCACCTCAAGGAGATCCGAGGCTTCATTCCCTTCCGGAAATCCCCGCCGGCAAGATCGTTCTTGTTGAGGCTATCCAAGAGCGTCAATCATGAAATCATGATTTCTGTATTTGTGCTATACCTGCAATGAATAGAGAAAGGTCGTGACCATCACTGGAACACCTACCAAACCACCAAGCGGCGTGAACCCGTTGCCGAGTGGTTCTGTGATGAACTCACCGCAGACAACTGGCATTGCACTGAGCTCGAAGACGGGACGACCCTAACTGCCGCTTGGTAATTTCGATGCAATTACATTCGGGCGGCTCACAGGCTACTGTTAGTGGGGCCACACAAACTCCCGAGGTCCCTTGGTTTGAATAGGGAGACCTGATTTCAGATCTGCCGTTCAGCTTCGCTTGCGAAGCTAGCCACGCCTGCACGGGTGAGTCGTGCGATCAGATCAGTAGATGTGAGAACCGGGCGGCGGGAGTCAGCAGCTTGCTTTCGCAGCACGTCGAGCACGGGCCTTGGGTTAAGGTCGAGTTGGTCAAGGAGGAAGTCATCAGGGTGGATAACTTCGATGTTGAGCGGGCTGAGGACATTGGCGGGAAAGTCGCGAACATTAAAGGTCACAATAGCGTCGGCCCGACCATGCATAGCGGTGGCCACCACATGACGGTCGTTCGGATCAGGTAGCGTCACCGTAGCCTCCAGACCCTCCCATCCTTGGATACACGCATCCTCAAAGGTAGTGTCCATGTCTGCGAATCGCTGCTGGATCTGTTCGAGTGGGATCGTCGAGTGGATCTCGCTGATGGCGTCTATCGTCTCGGTGAAGATCCGGGCGGACCACAGTGGCCGGTAGAAGCCTAGTTAAGCGATCCGCAGTAGGGTGTCGGCGAGAACTATAGGTACGAGGGCGCACGCATCAAGGACAGCGGCATATCGGGCCATCAAATTACTTGTCGCTGGAATGCCGCCGCCGAGCAGACTTAAGGGCGACGACATAGTCGTCTGGTGATCCATCGTAGAGACCGAGCTCTCCGGCTTCTTGCGTCAATCGACTCAGAATGTCTCGACGCTCCATTCGGCGGCGGTGTTGAAACTCGATGAGGTCTTGAAGGCGGACCCGACGGTGGCGGTTGGGTTTTGAGAAGGCGATAGCACCTGTTTCAAGCAGCTTAACCAGTGTAGGTCGGCTTACCCCAAGAAAATCGGCGGCCTCCTGAGTTGTGAGCAGTAACCCTTGGGGAGCAATGAGGGTGGCCTTGCCTTGGCACATCACATCTACCACCTGCCTTAGGACACTGTAGACCTCACCTGGGAGCGGGACACGCTCTCCGTCGGGTCCGAGAAGGAGTCCTGGTTCGGCGTGCCCTTCAAAGAAGTGTGCCAGGTCTAGGATCTGATCCAGATCCGCGGGAGGGAAGATAACTTCTTCATTGTGGTTAACAGTGGCAGTAGGAGTGGTCGCCATACTTGCTATATTATCACATAAATCGAAAAGATCGAAAGTACACTGAAAACAATCGAGCAATATGGCCCCGGTACAGTTGAGGTATTTGGCTCTCGCCCTGAAGCACGTAGCCTAGGGCACTTGGTCCCCGGGTTGAACCCACTATGGGGGGCTATTGTGGCTAGTTCGAGTTCGTTGCCGATTTGAGCCGGTAGGAGTCGATACCTGTCTCGATAATCTTGGATCGGTAGGTGATACGGTCAACGACAGCAGCCGCCAAACGAGCATCGGTGAAACTGCTCGCCCACTCCCCAAAGGGGAGGTTGGTAGCTACCATGAGCGAGGGGGACTCCTCTCGTTCGGTGATTATCTGAAAGAGAAGCTCCGATCCACGACGGTCGAGATGGAGGTAACCGAGTTCATCAATTGCCAAGACGTCATAACGGGCGTAGGGTTCAAGCAGTCGGCTCAGCCTTCTCTTGTCCACTGCCTCTGCTAATTCGTTGACCAGGGCACTCGCATTGACATAGCGCACCCGTCTCCCTATACCCGCAAGAGCGATAAAGGTTCCAATGAGCAGATGGGTCTTGCCTGTTCCCGGTCCACCGATAAGCACGACAGAGGTAGCGCTGGCTACGAAGCCGCCACGGGCAAGCCAAGCAAGCATGTCTTGGCTCATCGCCGAGGAGCCGACGTCGAACTCAGCCAAGAGCTTGGTGCGGGGCACCTTAGCATCAGCCAAGAGACGCGCAGATCGTCTCGTCTCGCGAAGCGATAGCTCGATACTGAGCAATTCGGCCAGGAGGTGGGCATGACTCCAGTTCTCGCGCCTAGCGGCCTCGAGGTATTGGGCGTAGTGAGCCCGAATACCTGGTAGTCGCAGCTCCATGGCCCCTTGCTCGATGAGGCTGGCACAACGTTGCCACGCCCGATAGATTCGATCGTAGTGAACCTTTCTCGTCGTAGTCCCGCACTCAATCTCTAGCTCGCCCGGATGCTCACGCACAAACCATTCGAGGAGCTCTGCTGCGACTGAAAACAGAAGCGGCCGATTCAAGAGCGCCAGTGCTTGCAATAGAATCAAGAGTAGGAGTCTCCACTTAACCCGGGGTGATTCACAGGGTGTGCTGAAATCACCTGCGCCCATGACAAGAGTTCCAGTGGCTACGTAGCTTCTGTCATCGATGTCAACTCCCGCCATGATCGTCGGGTGGAAGGCATGGAGTGCTTGTAGCGCTTATTTCAGAGAGGCTGAGTTAAGCGTCGGGCGATGACCCTTCATCACCCTGGTGGTTGTCAAGACCATCTCGGCGTCGTAGTTTGGGCAACCGGGTGATGACAGCGCCGACGTTTTTCCTGTCGACATCTCGTTGAGCAAGGTTCTTCCTAACCGCCGAGCGCTGCATACTTGGACTACAGTGGAGTGGTGCCTCGGATTTTACATACCTCCGATTTGCAGTTGGGAATGACCAGAAGATTCTTTGATGTGCAAGCCCAAGCGAGGTACACGGACGATCAATTTGGCGCCCTCAGGAGTTTGGCGAGTATTGCGAATCAGGCCAATTGCGATGCTGTGGTGATTGCTGGAGATGTGTTCGATGCAGTGCAACCAAGACGTTCCGTCGTGTCCCGTGCGGTCGAGGCATTGAATGAGTTTCAGGTTCCAGTCTTCTTGTTGCCCGGGAATCATGATCCTAACAGTCCTGAGGCAATCTGGACCAGCTGGGATTTGCCGTCCCGATTGTCATCCCAGGTAACGGTCCTTCGTGATTCAACCGTTCACAGCCTAGCTAATGGTCAGTTGGAGATCGTTGGCGCACCATGGACGAGTCGGCGACCGGACCGAGATCTCGTGGCCGAAACCCTTGCGGGTTTGGAACCGCCACCTCAAGGGACCGTGCGCTTACTTGTCGGACATGGTGGCGTTGATGCCATCAATCCTGACCCTACAAACCAGAACCTAATTCGGCTCGACCAAGTGGAGGACGCGATTGAGCGAGGGATCATCCACTATCTCGCTCTTGGAGATCGCCATTCGAGCCTCGAGATTGGTCGGACTGGACGGGTATGGTACTCCGGAGCACCCCTCATGACTGACTTTCGGGAAGATGTCGATTCGACGAATTGCGCGCTCCTCGTCGATGTCGATGTCGCTGCCATCGACATCGCTTCAGTCAAGGTAGGTCAGTGGTGCTTTCTGCGTGAGGAAATCGAAATGTCCGGAATGGACCTGCTTGACGCGATACGGGCACGACTTACCTTTCAGGGGGATCGTTCACGAACCGCCCTGCGCTTCGTGATCACGGGAACTCTCAACGTAGCAGAACAAGCTGAACTGGATGAGATGCTTGATCAAGCAAATGACACCTTTGCGTCCGTGCGTTTATCCGAAGACCACTGTAACATTGCTCTGATCGTTGATGAGGCAGATTTGGCGAAGCTCGTCATCGGTGGCTACGGTGATGCTGTCGTTACCGAACTGGCAGGGTTGGCCACCGGCACCCCACCGAACGAGGACGCTGTGCTTGCACTTCGAACCCTGTATCGGTTAGTAGGGGGTTCGGAGTGAGGCTGCTTCGGATCACGCTCAGAAACTTTAAGGGAGTAAAGGAGAGGACCGTAGAATTCTCTTCGCACGGCGTAACACTGCTAGTCGGTCCCAACGAAGTCGGCAAGTCATCTATAGCCGAGGCATTCGATGTGCTATTGAGGTTTCCCCATGATTCGAGAAGCAAAGATATCCTGGCGCTCAAGCCTATCGCAGACGATGTGGGACCCGAGGTCGAAGCCGAGATCTCTCTGGCAGATGTGACGTTTACCTACTCGAAGCGGTGGGTGAAAAATGCTGAGACCAAGCTTGTCATCTCAGAACCGCACCCCGAACAGTTAACAGGACGTGATGCCCACAACCGGGTCAATCAGTTACTCGAGGACAAGCTCGACCGATCTTTGTTTGATGCGCTCCGCTTTGTGCAGGGTTCTGCGGTTAATCAGCATTCCATGGTAGAGTCCGTCTCGCTCATGGCCGCTCTGGACCGCGCTACTTCCGCTAGTGCTGCGGAGCCAGAGAATGAGGCAACACTGTTTGACCGGATCAGGGCCGAATACGTAACCTACTTCACCCAAACTGGTAAGCCGAAAAGCGACAGAGTCCAAAAGCAACAGCTCCTTGCGAGCGCAGAAACAGACTTGGAACGCGCACAGAGCCAGCTCGATCGCCTCGAAAGTCTAGGCTCAAAGTTTTCCGAACTGAGTAAACGGATCGTTCAAACTCAGAAACAGCTGGAAGAGTGTGCGAAAGATCGCGAGGAGTTCGATGGTCAGCTGGTAGCGATTCGGTCTCTTCAGGAAGAGGTGAGTCAAGCGACCAGCGCTCGAAAATTGGTGGAGTTGCAGCGAGCAAATGCCGAAACCCTGAGGAACTCGCGCTCCGAACTGATTGAACGCAGGCTTGAGACCGAGGCTCAGGTAGCGAGGCTCAGAGAAGACCAGCAACGGCTGGCTGGTGAGGCATCACAGCTTGATCAGAACTACGCCAAAGCCAAGCAGGAGGCTTTGGGGGCTGAGGATGCCTACGCGGTTGCATTGAGCGAGGCGGTAGGGGCGCAGCAACGACTGCGACTTTGGGAGGCACAACTTGAGGTTGAGAGTCTAGGCAGAAGGATCGAGGAGTTTAAGCAGGCAGAGCATTCGCGAATTGAGGCTTTGCGTATCCTAGAGACGAACGCCGGTATTGAGTCCAAGAGTCGGAAGCTTCTCGACAGGGCGATTTCCGACGTCAGGGAGGCTGATGTCATCAGACGGGCATCTCGACCGCTGGTCACGGTGGAGCCGACAACCGATCTCACGATCGGCGTAGATGGTGTCAGCGAACTAGTGCAGGCAGGCGAAGCCAAACAGATCAACGTCCATGGTATGACCCAAATCGCCATTGGAGATGTGGCAACGGTGACCATTAGTGCTCAGACTGACTCGCAGAAGGACAATGCGTTCGAGAAGGCTCAGACGAAGTTGGATGACCTGGTGGCAGAGCTGGGGCTCGATCTTGCCGACCCTATGGAAGATCTGAACCGACGTCTCGCATCGATTGACTCAGCCCAGCAACAGCTGAAGTTTGCGCAGGAACGCACTTCTGCCGCGCTCGATGGTCTCTCAGCAGAAGAGTTACGCGTGAAGCACGAGAATGCGCTCGAACTTGTCGAGGATGCGGATTCCCTCTACGATGCAGTGGCCCATGAACAGGCTAGGGCGACTGCAGCCCACGTAGCGGCGAATGTCGAGGGACTCTGCATTGATCGTGACCGGAAGGTTGAACAGCGTGGGGTGCTTGAGCAACAGTTGAACGAGCTAAGGGTTCGAGCGAGCAGAGTAGAAGGAGAGTTGGTCCAGGCCACAGAGGGTCTGGACCGAGTCGACGCCTCATTGCGAGAGGCACGTCTGGAAAGAGGTGATGATGAGGTTTCCCAAATTGTCGACGAACTGCACCAGAAGGAGATCGAAGCGCGCACTCATGAGGCCGAAGTCTCGGAGCGCCTCGGCCTGGCCGAGCCTGAGGTCGTAGAGGCGCGTGCGGCGAACCTCGATGCGCTGCAAGCCCGCCTTCAGGACCAACTCGACACCGAGCGCTCCGAACGGGACGGGATCGCCGGAGAGTTGCGAGGTATGGGCGATAAGGATTTGCAGGCCGATCTCGAGGCTGCTCAGAGGAGGCTCGATATGGAACGTCGAGAGTATGAGGCTTTGGAACGGCGTGCGCGAGCAGCAGGGCTACTCTTCAATGTCTTTACCAGGCATCGCGAGGCTGCCCGTGAAGCCCGCTCCAAGCCGTACGCGGACGAGGTAAACAGGCTGGCGCGGTTTGTGTTCGGTCCTACGGTTCAGATCCGTATCGATCCATCGGACTTTCGTGTGGTATCGAGAACCCTCGATGGAACGTCGGTAGATTTTGCCCAGCTCTCTACTGGCGCTCGTGAGCAACTGGCGGTGATTGCCGCACTTGCATGTGCGATTCTCGTCGAACCAACCGGGTCCACGGGCGATGCAGGCGCCCCTGTAATTCTAGATGACGTTCTCGGATTTGCTGATCCAGTGCGACTCAAAAGGCTCGGCCCGGTGTTTGCAGAGGCTGCCAAGGTGGCCCAGGTGATTTTGATGACTGCATCTCCAGAGCGGTATGCGTCGATTGGTAACGCTTCCGTGCTGCACTTCGACCCCGCTTAGGGAGATACCACTGATTCCACATGGCTTTGCTGACGATATATTGAAGACGCGTCTTGCTCGTGTGAGGTCTAAACCCACCCATGTTACTGGAGACGGTTCGCCCTGGGATCGAGGAGAATGCAAGGATGGGAGAAGTTCAACTCAACAAGGGTGAGTGATCCGATCTGTCACCCACGGGTGAACCAGTTCTAGGACGTTAGCAGGGGCCCTTGTATTTACCGGGGTGCCCTCCAGGTTCACATTCGTCTTGCTTAGCATCTCGCCAGGTCAACCCGATATCAAACCTCCAGTTCAACCAGCTATCTTCAAACCATCATAAAACAGGATAGTCGTGAAGTTGAGAGAGGATTTTTCAGTTTCTCATTGTGTGTTCGGGCAGGTCAGCCTAGTTTCACAAACGGCCCTTGGTGGGCCGTTTGTGAAACTGCCCTGCCCACGTTTGCGAAACTCGCTACAAGCCGGTTTCCCGTGCTTTAGCCGATCCTACGACCACTTCTGACCCCAATATCACCTACGAACTGGGTGGATAGTTAACAACTGGCTGAACGTGTAGACACGAGTGGCGTGACAGTATGGATTTGGTATGAACACCAGATTAGGTGCAACGCTTTAGTGGGGCCATGCATGTTGCTACTACTCGTCGCTAGCACAAGGATAAGATCTATGAGACCCATCTCCTTCGACGCTCCTACCGCGAGGATGGCAAGGTAAAGAACGAGACACTGGCCAATCTCTCCTATCTCCCCGAAGAGACCATCCAGGTGATTCGTGAGTCCTTGGCTGGTAAGCACCATGTAGTTGCCGGGGAGGGCTTTGAGATCAAACGGAGTCTGCCCCATGGGCATGTCACAGCGATCGCGTCGATGGCGAACAAGGTAAAGCTCCCTGCTCTCCTTGGACCTAGCTGTCGCGAGCGAGATATCATCTATGCCCTCATCATCGCAAGAGCCATTCGTCCTGGCTCCAAGCTTGCAACCTCTCGGTGGTTCGGTGACACCACCGCCCTAGGTCTCAGTATCAGTGTGTGCGGTACCAAAAATAGGTCACTGAGAGCGAGAAGACAGAGATGGGTACATGGTTACCCACGATACAAACGAGCAGCTTTTCGCGGCGGGTTGCGCTGCTAGTGGTGACGTTGCGTGGATTGTATATCGTGGGGCCTTCCATGGGCGTCCGCGATGAATCTCTGGTGTCAGTCCTCTAAACTTCTATCATGGCACTGATGGGCGAGTATGAGCCGAGTACTCAAGAGTGGGTGCGGGATCAGGTAGAACGCTACGAGCGTACGAATGGACGCGAAGGCGGGACTCTGTCTGATACTGGTCTTCCGGTTATTATCCTCTGGACCCTGGGGGCGAAGACTGGTAAGTTGCGCAAGACGCCGTTGATGAGAGTTGAGCATCAGGGTGAGTATGCACTGGTCGCCTCCAAGGGCGGTGCGCCCGAACATCCCTTCTGGTTTTACAATCTCGTCGCCCATCCCGATAAGGTCACAATCCATGACCGAGAGCTTCTCATGGATGCAACCGTCCGCCAGATCGAAGGTCAAGAGCGGGCGTTGTGGTGGGAGCGTGCAGTCAAGGCTTTTCCTCCTTATGCGGAGTATCAGACGAAGACCACCCGCCATATCCCAGTCTTTGTTGCTTCCGCGATCGGTTAGCTTGTTAAGGATTCCGCTGGGCGATTGAGGGTTGTGCGGTGAGATCAATTACTGGTGGATCAGACTCAAGCCTTGGTGAATTGGGGAGCGGTCAGATTGTAGCCGATAGCCGTTCGGTGCAGCCGCATCGTTCTTTCCTCGTGTTCGGTGTGTTCACTTGCATGTAGCGTGGGCTCTGCGCTGCATTATTGCTGGACAGGCGCAAGAAAACAGCCTTCTCGTGACGGTGGTCCAGGTTTGGAGTGGGTCAGACTATCGGCGTGACGGTCCACGCCTAGGGACTGAAAGTCAAAACTCGATTGGTGAAAAGTTGTTGGAGACGGCAGGTCAATCGGATGGGCATTTGCTAGATTAGAATAGTTCTAAATATGGAAGTAAGGTGGAACTTCGGTTGGTGGGCAAGTCTCTATACTGGAACTATGGAGTCGGCCTTAGCAAACCCTGAAGAGTTGATCGATCGCCTGCGAAGCCGGGGCTGGCGACTCAGTGCTCAGCGTCGCGTAGTGGCGGAGGCGCTCCAGGGTGATCACGTCCATATGAGTGCAGAAGAGATCTACAGTCTCGCGCGAGAGCGGCTAGAGGAGATCAGTCAGGCTACCGTTTACAACACTCTGCGCGAGCTTGTGAGTATGGGCGAGGTGCGAGTGCTGTTGGCTGATGATGGTGTGAAACGCTACGATCCAAATATCTCGGTGGCACATCATCATTTACTCTGTGTCCGTTGTCAAACCTTCAAGGACGTCCATCCGCGTGGTGATGAGGGCGTTGAACTCCCTGATACTGAGCGGTTTGGTTTCGTACTGACTGGCATGGACATCGTCTTCAAAGGCATCTGCCCAGAGTGTCAGCTTTCGCTTGAGGTCCAAGACCGCGACTGATGTCCGACAACGCCGGCGTCACCCGTGCGCTGACTGGACTTCCTTGAGCTGTTCGCCTGCGACCGTCAGATGGGAAAACTGACACCACAGAGGGCTGCGGAGAGCTCCCAGAGTTCGCTTGCCAGTTTTTCGTCGTGTGCGGCTTTTGGTGTATGAGCAAGGGCCGCCTTTCTACCCCAGAGTTCCTTAAAGCCATTGGGTCCGAGGTAGGCCCCGTTGTCAATTGTCGGGTCGCTCGCTGCACCGATCAGAGGAATCGCTCCTCGCTCTGCAGATTGCGCGAAGAGGAGATTGGCCCCGATCATGGCGACCTCACCAACTCGACCAAGATTGGCCCGACCGGTTCGACGCTGCAAGCCGGTGTTCGCAAAGCCTGGATGAGCGATCACACTGGTGAGGGTGAGTCCCTGCGCCGCCGCTCTCCGCGCGAGCTCCTTGCCGAAAAGGAGATTGCAGAGCTTGGACTGTGCATACGCGCGAGAGCGCCCGTAGCTTGTCAGCCCCTGCAGGTCGTCGAGCTGAATAGTTCCGTGATTCGCCACAATACTCGCGACTGAGACGACCCTGGATGCATCGCTCGCCATGAGCCGCCTAAACAGGAGGGCGGTGAGGGCGTAGTGAGCAAGGTAGTTGATCCCAAACTGTTGCTCAAATCCATCCATGGTCATCGCTAGGGGTAGCATCATTACCCCTGCGTTGTTGACGAGAATGTCGAGAACTTGATGACGTTCGGCAAGTTCTTGTGCCGCTTCGTGCACAGAAGAAAGATTCGCTAGGTCCATCGTGAGTAGTTCAAGGCGAGCAGCTGGCACTTGCTGGTGAATCCAGTCGATAGCTGCCTGTCCGCGCCGGGCATTACGGCAGCCGAGAATCACTACAGCGCCAAGCCGTGCAAGCCCTAGGCTGCACCAACGCCCCAAGCCACCGTTGGCACCAGTGACGAGGGCTACCTTAGGACGCCTTGCACTGTGAGAGGGTAAAGAGGACACTGTTGGGAAGTTTACTGACTTCGAACCGGCGAGGCACGTTTGATCATTCGGGCAACCGAGGTATCGAAGCCAGTAGCTCTCGTGTGTAGGGATGCTGCGGATGAGTGAAGAGCATCTCGGTGGTATTCTCCTCAACCAGCTTTCCGCGATAGAGGACAACTACTCGTGAACAGATGTGGCGGATGACTGCCAGGTCATGGGAGACGAACACCAGGGTTAGACCGAGTTCGTTGACGAGGTTGGCGATGAGGTTCAGAACCTGCGCCCGAACCGAGACATCGAGCGCCGATACCGCTTCATCGGCGACTAGCGTCGATGGTCGCGGAGCAAGGGCCCGCGCAATGGCGACCCGTTGGCGCTGTCCTCCCGAGAGCTGATGTGGATACAGCATCTCGCTATGGGTGGGTAGTCCAACAGCCTCCAGAAGTTCCTGAACCCGCAGTCGAGGATCACCAGCCACCCGGAGAGCCCGTAGAGGTTCAGTGATCGAAGCGCCGACGGAGAGTCGTGGATCGAGGGAACCAAAAGGGTCTTGGAAGACAATCTGGACCTGCTGACGAAAATTGAGCAGTGACTCGCCCTTGTGGGGGAGTGGTTGACCTTTGAAGAGGAGTTCACCGGAGCTAGGAGTGTCCAGAGCGACCAGAAGTCGCGTTAGTGTGGTCTTGCCTGATCCAGATTCGCCAACGATTCCAACGCGTTCCCCACTGTTGATCGTGAGATCAAGGCTATCGAGGGCGGTGACACTGCGACGACTTCCACCATAGGCCCGGCTGACCTGACGGAGCGTGAAGAGGGCGGATTGAGTTGAGGAGGTGTCCGCCACTTAATTCTCTACCCCATAGCGATGCCAACACCGGACCTGATGCTGGGTACCTTGTGCCGATGGCATGGAGAGGCAACGTTCTGATTCGCGTTCACAGCGGCCCCGAAACGTGCAGCCCTGAGGAAATCGGCCAGCCTCCGCAACGACTCCTGGAATTGTCGGAAGCTGCCCGAATAGTTCTCGATCAAGATCCTCGATTCCCCGCGAGGTAGCCAAAAGTGCGCGGGTGTAAGGGTGTTGCGGTGCGCGCAGTAGCTCGTCGGTAGGACCCGATTCCACGATCACACCACCGTACATGACCTGGATGCGCTCGCAAACGTTAGCGACGACGGCGAGATCATGGCTGATGAGCAGCAGTGCGCACCCATGCTCTGCTGTCAGTTCTCCCAAGAGGGCAAGAACCTGTGCCTGTACGGTTACATCGAGGGCTGTCGTTGGTTCGTCTGCCAAGATCAGATCAGGCTTGCACGCGATGGCAGTGGCGATCATGACCCGTTGGCGCTGTCCTCCCGAGAGCTGATGTGGGAAGGCGCGAGCCTGTTGTGCAGGTGCGTCAAAGCCGACCCGCTCTAGGAGCGCGATGGCTTGTGAGGCACTCGCCTTATGAGAAAGGTTCTGATGAATCCGTAGTACCTCGCCAACCTGTTTTCCGACTCGCATGAGTGGGTTCAGGCTCGTCATTGGTTCCTGAAAGATCATGGCGATCCGATCGCCGCGTAGACGAGAGTAGCGTCGTTCGGTGAGGTTGGTGAGTTCCTGATCCGCCAGCCGTACCGACCCTGAAAGACGTGCTCGCTGGGGTAGGAGGCCCATAATCGTCAGAGCCGTTAACGACTTGCCTGATCCGGACTCCCCGATCAGACCGAGACGTTCGGTGGGTGCCATTTGGAAGCTGATTCCCCGAAGAAGATCGGTATCGTCGATTGAGAGTCGCAAATCGGTGACCTCAAGCAGACTCATGACCGTCCTTTGAGAGTGGGGTCGAGAATATCGCGCAAGCCATCGCCGAGCGCATTGAGGCCGAAGACGGTGACAGCGATAGCAAGGCCAGGCCACAGCACTAGGAGCGGGTCTTGATAGAGGTAGTTCTGCGCGCTTTCAAGCATGCCGCCCCAGGTTGGGGCCGGCGGTGGAGTGCCAAGGCCTAAATAGGAGAGCGCCGCTACCGCTAAAATCGTCACTGATAGGAGAAGGGCGATCTGAGCCACCAGGATTGGCATGATATTCGGTAGGACGTGTCGCCGGGCGATCTGGAGGCTTGAACGCCCATAGGCGCGAGCAGCGAGCACGTAGTCGGTCGAGAGAACGCCAAGGGCTGTCGATCGAGTTACCCTTGCAAAAACTGGAATCGAGGCGATTCCGATGGCGAGGGTGGCTGTCAGTGTTGATGCACCAAGCGCGGCCACCAGGGTGATGGCGGCGAGCAGTGCAGGAAAGGAATACAGTAGATCGGCCCCTCGCATGATGATCTCACCGGTGGTACCACGTCGGAATGCAGCGATGAGGCCAGCTGGCACGCCGACTACCAGAGCGATAGCCACTGCACCCAGACTCGACAACAGTGTGATCTGCGTCCCTGTCATCAGGCGCGAGAGTACATCCCGACCATACTCATCGGTGCCAAGTGGGTGAGCGAGGCTGGGGCGGAGAAATTCCGCACCAGTGTTGACGGTCAGGGGACCGTAGGGTGTCCACCAGATCGAGACGACGGCGACAATGACGGCGATGCCGACGATGATGGCGCCCGCTGTTGCGCTCGGACTCGATAGGAGCAGCTTAAGGGGCGAAGATCTCGTTACACCGGGTGGCGACGTCTCGGTCTCCGTCGGCGTGGTGATGGCGGCCTCCCTCTCCGTCATGATCGTAGTCCCATGCGAGGATCGATGATTCGGTAGAGTAGGTCAACGATGAGATTGACGACGAGCACGGTGGTTGCAACGAGCATGACGATGTCTTGGACGGTGATGAGGTCGCGATTCGCCACACTTGAGAGCAGTAGACTGCCAAGACCAGGGAGGGTGAAGACGGCTTCGATGACGACAGCCCCGATGATCAACCCAGAGAGTTCGAGCCCCAAGACGGTAAGCACTGGGATGCTCGCATTGCGTAACCCATGGCGAACGAGCGCTTGATTGGGTCGCAGCCCCTTGGCCCGAGCAGTGCGAAGAAAGTCTGCCCCTAACACCTCTACGACGGAAGTGCGGATGTAGCGTGCCAGAATCGCACCTTCGACGAGTCCGAGTGAGATTGCCGGTAGAACCAATGACTCGAGTGCACCAGTGACACTGGTGGACCAAGTTGTGAATCCACTCGCTGGCAAAACCTTGAGATCGACTGCAAACACGATAATTAAGAGGATTCCCAGTACAAAGTTCGGTACAGCGATTCCGACCTGTGCCAGACCCGACAGCACGACGCCGGAGCGTTTCGTGTGATGAATCGCGCTCGCGATTCCAAGTGGTATGGCGATCAGTAGGCCTACCAGAAGTCCCCCAAGAACCAACGGACCGGTCACCTCGAGGGCGGCTCCGATGACAGGAGCAATTGGTTGAGAGGAGATATACGAGTCTCCCAAGTGCAGCGTCAAAAGCCCGTGAATCCAGTGAAGATACTGGTCGACAAGAGGACGGTTCAACCCCAGTTTTGCTGTGAGAGCCGCAACGGCACTCGGCGTTGCCTGGGTGCCGAGAATGACTTGCGCAGGCTTGCCCGGCAGGATATTGAGAATCCAGAAGACGAGCACTGATGCAAGAAACAGGGTGATGACGAGTGTGGCGAGGCGCCTAACTAGGAACCGTCGGAGTTCATGTACGTGAGCCCTACGCCGTGAGGCTATGTCGTTGGCCTTAGGCAGGTCAGCGATCAGCAATGTGGTCCCCAATCATCGGTAACAGATCCGCGACCGACCATTTCTTGTTGAGACAACCACGCCAAGCCTCACCTGTTTAGCTGAGGTAGCCAAGCTGTTTGGCCGAGGCGGGAATCGAGCCACCGATGCCGACGTAGGAGAGATTGTACGACTCCGTGTAGGCGCTCGTGGGGATGCCTACGATGTTTTTGTCGATGACGGTAATGAAGGGCGCGATATAGAGCCAGTCGTTCACCGCATCGGCGGTGATTTGCTTGAGGACCTTCTGATAACCCGCGATCCACTGAGCTTTTGTGGGCGCAGCATTCGCGGCTGTCAGCTCACTGGCGACCTCAGGCGTCTTGGCATAGTGCCAGTAGTAACCGGTGGTCCCGTAATTAGAGACATCACGTCCCTCCGCCTGGTCGATGATGGTTGCCTGAAAGTCGCCACCCTCAAAGACTTGGGAGATCCAGAGTGGAAAGTCGATCGTCGAAACACTGACCTTGATGCCAATGGCGCCGAGTTCAGAGACGAGAAGTGGAGCGGCCAGCTTTGCGTAGAAGTACGGTGGCAACACCAGCTGGAGCGAAAAGCCCTTGGAGTAGCCTGCCTCGGCCATCAACTTCTTGGCTTTGGTGACGTTGTAGGGGTACTCACTGGCGAGGTTGATGTAGTACGGATCAGCGGGGACCGTATCGGTACCGTCGATCAACCCGTAACCACCCGATGCGGCGTTCATGATCGCCTTGCGGTCGGTTGCGAACAGGATTGCCTGGCGCACCAACTTGTTACTGAGCGGCGTATAGGAGTTGTTGAGGGTCATCTGCACCTTGCCGTTGGTGAGACTTGAGATGACCTTGTACTTCGGATTCGACTTGAACAGGGTTGCATCGGATGGTGCAGAGAGGTTGTCGATCATGTTCACCTCGCCGCTTTGCAACGCTGCATTCAACGAGTCTGCGTTGGAGAAGTAGCGGAAGACGACGCCTGAGACATGCGGCTTGTAGCCCCAATATCGGTTATTCCGCGCGAGTGACACCGAGTAGTTCGAGACCTCGCCGGTGACCTTGAAGGGTCCCGTTCCGACGGGATCGGTTGCCAAGGTCGATACTGTCGACGGGTCGAGAATGACACCGTTGGAGTAGGCCGCTAAGTCATAGAGCCAGTTCCAACTCGGGGTCGTCAGCGTCACGCGCACCTGATCAGAACCTACCTGTTGAACCGAGGAGACGTCGAAGATCTTGCCGTAGGGGTAGGTCGAACCGGGGGCGTACACCCGTTTCATGCTGAAGACGACATCAGCTGGCGTCAACGGATTGCCGTTGGAGAAGGTCACGCCTTTGCGGATGGTGAAGGTGTAGACCTTGTTGGCGTCGCTCACTGTGTAGGAACTCGCCAACACCGGGACGATCGATCCATTGGGGGCGAGCTGGACAAGATGCTGGAGCACATTGTAATCGATGACCTCATCAATGGCCTGTGAGGCATTAGCGGTAGGGTTGAGAGTGGGTGGAAATACATTCGATGAACCAATAGTCAACGTCTGGAGCGGAGTGCTCTTGCTCGTCGACGATGATGTCGATGAACTCGACGATCCGCACGCCGCCAGTATGAGCGCCGCGCTAGCCACCAGTGCGGTCGTCTGTGCGACATGCCGAAGCGAACGAACCATCTCTCCCCCTCTCGTTATCAACCCCTACTCAATGAGTGTAACCATAGCCTAGCTAACGAGCACAGGCGGCGATCGGAGTGGTTTTGTCGCCCACTTCGCTCTTTATCATGCTGTCTGTATCATCCTGTGGAAGTCGACGCGAAGCGACCTCTTGGCTCCGGTGACTGCAAGGTTTGTCGACGCCCTGGCGTTCATCCTTGCACTCGAGAGCTTGACATTCGATAGGTTGTGGGTCCACGAACTCGGCCACAGTCATCGGTGGGGGTCGACCTTTGAGTTCCCGATCGCAAACAAGCCTTACAGGGGCATCGCGGGAGTGCCGATGGTGGGACGCGCGTCCTGTCCATTCGAAAATCCCAAGGTCGACCGGGACCCACTCTCCACCCCTTATCGAGCTACCTTTGGTAGCCTTCCTTTGGCCAGATTGACTCGGCCGATAACGTGGGCGAGGCGAGCACGCGATCGCACCTGCTCGGGTTGGAGCTTTAGTAACGCATGCCGCTTCGAATCGGTTGTGGCCACCCGCTGTAGCTGATGTCCATCTTGGGCTCCGGAAAACCGGGACATAAGCTACGTTCTGGGAGAATGCTTGCAACGGAGGTTTATTGAGATGTTACCGACGAACGTCATCGTTCAGCGTGGGATGTCCGAGAAGGATTGAATGGCGATGGTGTTGCCGGAGATTGACAGGCCGTCCGCCGGTCGATTCCAGTCGAAGAGGTAGAGCGCGATGCTTGTCCCTCTGATAGTGGCATCTGGTGACCCCTCGAGTTCGCTGGCATGAAAGCCCTGGCGTTCGAGTTGGATATACCAGGTTTTTCCGCCCCTGTCAGTAGGGATAAAGGCCAAAAGACGAGGTTGATCTATCGGACGGGACAGTGATCCTACCCGGGCTGGTAAGAAGACGGTGAAGAGTTCATCGAGTCCTTCCGCGGCAAGGAGGGAGTCGATGCCAAGCGCTTCCGGAGTGGTGGGCGCCAGGGACGCCGCATCGAGGTCCACGAGATGAATGGCGAGTTCGTGAGTGAGTCGTCGCAGGTTCCAACCGACCCTCTGATTCTCTCCGGTCCAGTTCCAGGCCGGATCATCCACATCGTGGGCAAGCAATGTTCGCCTAAGATCGAGATAGGCGTCCGCAAGCCACTCGGAAGCAGGTACGCCTGTCGGTGATTCGGAAGGCATTGTGTTTGGCTCTGAGTCAGCGTTGGTCTCGATACGAACCTGCATGCGAGTGAGTACGATTGCCAGGTGGTTGGCTAGGTCGTCGACTGTCCAACCTGGGCACGTTGGGATTGGGTTCGCACCAGGGAGTTCCCTCACACGTCGTTCGATGTGGTGCATCAGGCCTTCGATCGTGTTCAGTCGGTCGGCGTTCATCGCGCCGCTTTGGATAGCTCCTGTCATTCTGATGCTAACGCACGTATCATGGGGATGAGTGCGTGGTCATCGCCGAGACTGGAGGCGAACGCAATAGGGTGGGGGTGGAACAAGGGGGAAGACATGATGGCGGACTTTGGAAAAATATTCGATCTTTCAGGGAAGCGTGCACTAGTCATCGGCGCTGGGAGCGGGATCGGGGCAGCTTCGGCCGAGGGGCTTGCCGCCTTTGGCGCCCACGTTTGGTGTGCGGATATCAACGATGCGGCGGTTGAGAAGGTGGTGGCCAATCTGCCGGGTGCTGAGGGTCTTCACTTCGATATCGCCGATGCGACCTCGAGCGCGAAGGTGCTGTCGACGCTTGGGACACCCGACATCGTCGTGTCGACACCGGCCATCAATGTGCGTAAGCGTCTCACCGAGGTCAGCGACGAGGAGTTCGATCGGGTGATCGAGATCAATCTCAAGGGAAATTTTCGGGTCATGCGTGATTTTGGGCGAGCGATGGCGACCAACGGTGGCGGAAGTATGATTGCCTTTTCGAGCATTCGGGCCCAGGTGGTTGAGCCTGGTCAAGGGGTCTACGCGGCGACCAAAGCTGGTGTTCTTCAGATGCTCAAGGTGATCGCTGCGGAGCTTGGACCCCAAGGAGTGCGAGCCAATGCGATCGCTCCTGGCGTCGTGGAGACGCCGCTTACCGCGCAGATCAAGAATGATCAGCGTTGGTATGAGGCCTACCGTGACAAGACCATGCTCGGACGTTGGGCACAGCCATCGGAGATGGTCGGTGCGGTGGTTTTCCTCGCCTCTGAGGCGAGCTCATACGTGACCGGATCTTATCTTGTCGTTGATGGAGGCTGGCTTGCTGCCGATGGGCGGTTCAATCCACCTGCCTAGACCTGTAAGGAAGGGGCCTGCACGTCAACCAACACACAGGCCAATTCAGCGGCCCTCATGGAGTAATTGTCGCGCGGCGAGCAGATAGACCTTGGCCGCATCGATCACCTCTGCGACTGAGACGAACTCATTGGCCTGATGTGCGATCCATTTTCCTCCCGGTCCATACACCACCACTGGTAGATGGCCATCTCGGTGGAGGATGGTCCCGTCGGTCGTTCCGGGGACTCCGCCGAATACAGGGTCGGAGTGAAGCACTGCTTGGTGAGCCGCCGCCAGTGACCGGACAAGGGGCGCATCTGGCGAGATTGCGGTCGGTGGACGGTCGTCGATCACTTCAACCTCTCCCCGGCAGCCAGTCTCTTTGGCGATCCGTTCGACTTCGTGTACGAAGGAATCGATCAGTTGAGCATGATCAACCACAGGGGTAGTTCGCAGGTCAAAGTCGGCGATCGCCACCGGAGGGGTTAGGTTGAGTTGAACGCGCGATCCAGCTTGAAGAACCGTCGGCGTGATCGAGATGGCACCAAGGAGGGGGTCTTCGCCATGTTGGCCCTGGAGCTCGTGCTCGGTGGTACGAGCAAAAGTCAAGATCTTCATCAACGCAGGTATCGGGTTAATGCCCTGGGTAGGCATGGCACCGTGGGAGATCCGCCCATGGAACCGCACCTCAAGCCGGATGGCGCCCTTTTGGGTGATGCAGATTTCACCAGCCTCGGGTTCACAGACGATCGCACCGATGGCTCCCTCGCAGTAGCCCTTCGCGACGAAGTCCTTGACGCCTAGCATTAACTCCTCCTCATCCACCAGAACTCCAAGCGTCAGCTTTCCTACCAATTCGCCGCTCAGTTGGAGCGCACGGGCCGCAAAGAGCATGGCTCCAAGCCCACCTTTCATGTCGGCGGAGCCTCTGCCTAGAAGACGGCCATCGATGATCTCGCCAGAATAAGGGTCGAAGTCCCAGAGATCTCGAGAACCCTCCGAGACGACGTCGGTATGACCTTCGAAGATGAGATGGGGGCCCGGGACAGAACCACGAAGCTGGATGATCACATTCGGTCGATCTTTGCGTACCTCGTCGACGATTGGGGCCCAACCGAACCCCTGAGCTAATTCGATCACGGCCTGAGCGGCGCCCAACTCGGTCGATCCAGTAGCTGGATCATTGACGCTTGGGATGCGAACGAGACGTTGCGTGAACGCGATCAGGCCCTGTGTGTCGAGATAGCTAACCAATTCCTCTGGTGAAGACGCTGCCATAGACCCCCTTAGTGATGCGCAGTCTATCGCAGGCACCTGCTGAGCCCGAGCAAGCACCAGCCATCCGCCTAGAGGACGACTCACAACCTTTTGCAATCGGTAACGCTACTGCTAGCCCTGGTTCACCCCGTGGCAACCTTTGATCATCAGAATGGAGGCATGGATACCTTCAAGATTGCGGATGAGAGAGATGGTCAGCGGATGATTGAAGAAGAACGATGGGTGCCACTTGACGGTGCGGCCAACGTTCGTGACCTTGGAGGCTATCCAGTAGGTCAAGGCGGTGTGGTTCGGTTGCGGGAAATCTTTCGTGGAGACTCACCGCATCGGCTCAGCCCAAACGACGTCGAGCGCCTGCGGGCGGTAGGTATCCGCACCCGGATTGATCTACGACGCGAAGAGGAGCTGAACCGCTTTGGTAGTGGACACATTGGTGAGGTGGTGGCGATTACGATGCACACTCCTCTGCGCCCGACTCTCGGGGGCGAGACAGGAGAGGCGTCTCGATCGCTTCGCCAGCTTTACCAGCGGTATCTGCTTCAGTGCCCCTACGAGTTGGTCGGAGCCCTTCGTTTTCTTGCGGAACCTCAGTACCGACCGGCACTCTTCCATTGTTATGCTGGCAAAGACAGAACAGGAGTGCTGACGGCACTCTTGCTTGCGGCTCTTGGGGCGTCAGACGAAGTTATCGTGGCTGATTACGCCAAGACGATCCTGGCTAGGGATGCCTTTATAGCGTTGGCTGGTGAAGAGTTGAGGGCATCCTTTGGGGCTGAAGATGTGCTCCGCCCTGACTCCCCGGCCCTCGCTGCCGATCCGGAGACGATGGCTGGGACTCTGGATTGGCTGCGGGCGACCTTTGGGTCGGTTCAGAACTATCTTGAGGGGGCTGGATTGTCTTGCGAGACTATTGGACGACTGCGTTCCGATCTAGTTGTTGCATAGAGAATTCACGGCTGGGAGAGCATGAAGAACGGAGCCTTTAGCGTCAGAGCAGAGCGAGTGTGTGGACGATAGCTCAGGATCAAAGGCGGAGGTCCGTATCCCTCTTGCATCCCGATGCGAAGCGTGTACGACGCGGGCGAGTCCGTGGATGATGTGTGCAATCAGTCTATTGGTGGTGCAGCTAGCGAGGAGATGTCACAATGGTGTTGGCGAAGAGGTATCGTCGACAGGGCGTCGTCTGATTGTGAGGGTGGTGGAGTGTTTGGCACAGCTCGTCGCAGGAGTTGATACGTGCCATGGATCACGCCCAAACCGGCAGCGTCGGTGGCGTGGAAAAATGCTGCAGGGATACTGTTCTCAGCTCTTTGGATGCGGATCCGACATCACTGCTAGTGTTGCCTTTGGGGGGAAGGGTTGCCGTTTGGCTTCTGCCCCAAAGCTAGTGAAAGGGAGCGATCGGATATGGATGAACTATGGCGTTATGATGCAACCGGTCTTGCCGAACTGATCCGTTCGAGAGAGGTGAGCTCCCCTGAGGTCATTGATGCAGCCATTGATCGTATCGAAACTCTGAACCCTGTTCTCAACGCGGTCATTGTCGACCGATTCGAGCAGGCACGCCAAGAGGCACGTCTTGACCGAAAGGGTCGCTTTGCGGGCGTGCCGCTGTTGCTGAAAGATTTGGGTGCGGCGCAGGAGGGTGAGCCGTTTTGGCTCGGCTCCTCAGTGCTGCGCAAGGCTGACTATCGATCTCCTGTGTCCAGCTACTACGTCCAAGCCCTGCTGGATGCGGGCTTCATTGTGATCGGCAGAACGAACGCCCCTGAGTTTGGCACCAATATCACCACTGAGCCGGTCTCGACCGGTGCCACCCGTAACCCGTGGAACTTGGCATACTCCTCCGGCGGATCCTCCGGCGGATCTGCTGCAGCGGTGGCGAGCGGCATGGCTCCAGTCGGTCAAGCCAGCGATGGCGGCGGATCAATCCGCTTTCCGGCGAGCTACTGCGGATTGGTTGGCTTGAAGCCCTCGAGGGGTCGCGTCTCCAAGGGTCCGTCGGCCGGTGACGGTTGGGCTGGTTCGACAATAGACGGCGCGCTCACCCGCTCGATTCGCGATGCGGCTGCGGTTCTTGACGCCATGGCCGGCTATCGCAGTGGCGACCCCTACACGGCACCAGCATTCGTACGACCACTGATCGAAGAGGTGAGCGAGCCAGTTGGGCGCCTTCGCATCGGTGTCCTCGATCATCCACTTCTTCGGGCTGCACAGGCTGACCCCGTTGTGACCGCAGCAGTTGGTGAGATTGCAGACTTTCTTAGTCAACACGGCCATATGGTCGAGGAGACATGGCCCAAGGCCCTAGGGGAGGAGGAGTTCCAGTCTCGCTTCGTCGATGTCGTGAAGGGCTCGATTGCGCAACAGTTTCGATCCATCGAACGGATGCTAGGCCGCTCCGTCGATCTTGATGAGATCGAGTCAGACAACCGGGTCTTCGTGGAACTCGGACGTCAGTTGCCTGCGTATCGTTATGTCGAATCAGTGGATTGGCTGCAGTCCTACGGTCGACGTGTGGCCAAGTTTTTTGAGATCGATGGCTACGATCTTCTCCTCACCCCTGTCGCCCCCCGCCTACCACCCGAGCTAGGTTACCTCAGCGACCCCAAGCTCGGCCTTGACCGACAGCTTGAGTTTCTAGGTTTCACTGGGCAGTTTAACGTCTCAGGTCAACCGACAATCTCGCTGCCCCTAGCCATGAGTCCCGGCGAAGAATCCCTTCCGATCGGCATCCAGTTTGTGGCCGCCTATGGCCGTGAGGATCTACTGATACGGCTTGGGTCTTGGTTTGAACAGGCTCTGCCGTGGGCAGGACGATGGCCAACAATCGCACTTGGAGGGTCTCCACAATGACAAGGATCGTACACGTTTCGGATCTGCATTATGAACTCGCCCCAGAGCGTCTCAAGCCAGGGGTTCGTCAGCTCCTCGACCAGTCGGTCCCCATCCTTAAGGAGACTCATCCGGACCTTGTGGTTGTCACCGGCGACCTGACGAGTTATGGATGCTTCGATCGTAACCAACTCGTAGGAGTACACCGATGGCTTGAAGAACTCGGCCTTGCGTATCTGGCGATCCCTGGCAACCATGATTTTTCGGCGAACGTGGCACGAGGTAACTTATACCCAATCATGGAGACCTATGAGGCGGTTCCGTGGGACCAGACGAACTTTGCGCAGACCTTTCATCAAGGACCACTGGTGACCGTTCAAGAGGGTCCGCTCACGCTGTTGGCAGTCGCGTTGCGAGAGGGTGATCCTGACGGTAGTCTTGCGCAACTCGCAGTGGCGCTTCAAAACCTTGATGGTCCCGCTATCGTGCTCGGTCACTATCCCCTCGTTGTGACCAAAGATGTCGGAGTGCTTGCGACCTTTGGGTATCAGGGCTACATCGATGCCGTCCGTGATCAACTGCTCAATCTGCTACTGGCACAGCCACTGGTGAGGGCCTATCTCTGTGGCCATGTGCATGCCCAAACCGTGACTGTCCTCGACGGTGGTCTCGTGCAGCTCTCCGCTGGTGGTCTTGGCCCTGGGGCGAGCGCCGGTTGGGTCATTGATGTCGTAGGGGCCAACCTTGAGGTACGTTCTCTGCGTGGAGGAGGACCTGAGATCTTCTGGCCCGGGGAGATGCTCGGCGATTGCGATTCGCTTGATTATCACCTCTGGTGTGGGAGCGAACCACTTGCCATTCCTCTTGGGAGGGCTGTTGCTAGCTAGGCAGAGCTTCCCCGTTACCGTGAGTGCATCGATGCGTACCGGCGCCTCTCAACCGTCATCGTAGGGCTAGAGAACTACTTCGCTGGTGACGACTGTCGTATGAGGCGGGTCATGGCGGCCGTGTAACCAATCGTGGGGATGTGTCGACAACCCGTACTCTCTCGAGTCACGTGATAGGAACGGGAAATGACTACAAGGCAGCCTGTAGCTGGTCTCCGATTTCTTTGATGCGAGCGCTCCGTAGTGCCTGTACCCAAGAGTGCGGAGCTTTGCCCAACTGTCCAGGGCTAGTCGGTCGTCATTGGAACAGGTTCCAAACCACTTGGGGTTGTGCGTGGACTAAAGACTCGAAGTGACTGGATCACCTCGCTAGACGTTCTGACGCGTCAGTTGCCTGATTTCAAGGGCGTAACTTCGTACTTGGTACTATGCGTGTGTATCTGGTAGTGGCGATGGTGCTAATGGTTGTGAGTTTTGTGAGACTTGCCCATTAAAAAAGTGCCGAGCTCTCAAAGGGGTCTGAATCGGGATGGATCACTCCAGGGAGATTCCCTCTTTGAGAGGTCGTGTGTACGCGTTTCTCAATCGCGCTACTTTGGAGTAGCGCATGCCCATTGACACTGATGACCAATGGCTCTTAGAGCGGGACTTGTGTCTTGGGTTGCTCAATGTTGTCGACCATGATTCCGGTCCGCTCTCGGTCACGTGGGAAGACGCATATCACGTCTCCAACGACATGGAGACCGCCGCCCCTGCGGTGTTGGCGTGTCTTGCCGATCCCGTAGGGAATGAATAGGGGGGTCCTTCAAGGTAACCAATCAGCAAACCATACTTGACATTCACATGAACAAGACGCAAGAACAAGTTCTGGAAGACTATGAAACTACTATCAGCTTTGTTGCTCACCATTGAAGTCCAGGAACCAAGGAGTCATTATGAAGTCACTTGTGATCTCTCTCCCACTTGCTACTGCCCTTGTTTTTCTCGGCCGGGCTGCTGGAGCATTTCTTTTGGGAGCACTCATTGGTTCTGAACGACAATGGAGGTCACGAATGGCTGGCCTCAGGACGAATGCGCTCGTTGCTCTTGGAGCTGCTACATTTGAGATGCTTGCTATCATGCTAGCGTCAGGTCCAATCGCAGCCCATGAGCCTGGCGTCGACTACACGCGAGTCACGGCCTACATCGTCTCAGGGGTTGGCTTTCTCGGGGCGGGTGTTATAATCCGCGACGGTGTGAACCTTCGTGGCATCAATACAGCAGCAACTATTTGGTGTTCAGCTGCGGTTGGTGCGCTGGCAGGCAATGGATATCTGATTGAAGCTATTGTTGGGGCACTGCTTGTGTTGGCCGTTCATCTGGGATTGCGACCGATTGCTCACCTGATCGACCGCACCCCTGCTGATGAGAACTCTGAAATCGAGACCATCTATCAGTTTGAGGCGATCTGTCGGGCGTCGGAAGAGGGAAATGTCAGACTTCAACTCACCCGGGCTGCAACCATCGGGCAGTTTCGACTTCGGTCGTTGAGCAGTCAAGACCAAAACGGCGGAGCTGGGTTAGTGAAGGTCGAGGCCGAACTGATTGGATTTGGTCGAAATGACATTGGTATCGAGGAGGCAGTAAGCCGATTGTCACTTGAACCTTCGATCACTTCGGTGGCGTGGAAGGTTCTTGGTCTTGACGAAGGGAGCGTGCGAGAATGACTGAGCTTTGGGAGTGCCGAGAGCCAGGACAGCAACGAAGGAGACTCGAGATATGCTTCCCGTTTTGGAGGTCAGGCGTAGGACATTGGGTGCTACGGTGACGTTCTTAGAGACGGGAGGGAGTTACGATGGCAGATCTCGTCATTGAGGATGGGAAACTGATATTGCATCTGAGCCAGTTCGAGAAGATTGAGGGTGTCCATGGAGACATCACGGTACCTCTCAATAGCGTGGTCACGGTATCCGTACTTGAGAACGCGCTGGAGGCGGTCCATGGGTTCAAAGTCGGTACCGGCATCCCCGGTACGACTGAGGTCGGAACCTTCACGACCGCGGATGCTAAGACTTTTGCAGTGGTCCATCACGACACCAGACGTGGTCTATTCATCCAACTGAAGGGTGTAGGCCAAGACCAATGGATTATCGGATTTCAGGATCCTGAGTCGGTGTTGGCCAGGCTTAGGGCCGCAGGTTTATCGGGGTAGGCTTATCACACCTCCGGACCATCGACACAGGGCGTTGAACGATTCTGGGTTACAGCGTTCTGGGTTCTAGGGTCGGTGGGCATCGTTGGCTGTCTTGGCCACGGAGCCGCCTTGGTTGAGGCCAAAGGCGAGAGAGTTAGCGATGCGAGCGGTGGCAGTTCCGCCGTGTCGTGCCATCGATCGCACCTTTGCATCTGTATCGTTCTGGAGCTGGGTTCGTAGGTGAACAGGGCTGTTTGGATTTGCGGCGACAAAGAATCGGACCCATGACTCAGGGTCGTGAGCCAAGAGCGAAAGGGCAGCTAACGGAGCATCCTGACGCTTGGCGATGGAGCGGCGAATCTCCCATCGATCATCCGTTGTCAGGTTGATCTGGACGTCAGCTGGGCAGCGCGGGTGCTCGGCCGCGGCGTCGCGTACGCCGAAGTCGACATCAGTGGTCAGCGCCGCGACGCAGCCTGGTTCGGCCTGGGGATTCTCGGCCAGCGCACGCCTGACCCATGGGTTGTGATCGATGACGAGTGTTTGCTGAACCTGAGGCGGACAGCTTGGGTTTGCGGCGACGCCGGCGCGCACCTCCCACCACCAGTCGTTGGCCAGTTGTGCAAGAACTCGAGACGGGCCGTTAGGGTTGCGGGCGGGGATAAGTCGACTATTGGGGTCGGGTGAGGTCGCGAGTTGCTCGAAGACGACCTCAATGACCGGCGCGGGTGTATCGCTGGTCTGGAGCAGGCGATCGAGCTGATGATCCCATGCGCGACGTAAACGAGACCGACGCCACAGGAGACACCTGGTATCATCGGCCTGATGTGTAGCACAGAGAACACGTAGCGGCATTGTCGCGTAGATCGTGGTCGCAACCAGACAGCACTTTGCGACCGTCAGCGTCTCTCCCTTGCCGAGCAAGGAGAGTACCGTTCCCGAGCGCCGCATCAGGTCTCTCGCCAAAGGCCAAGACTGTCGACGGTATCGAGGGGATGTTCATCGTGCGCTACACCAAGCGTATGGCCGGCCTGTCGGGAGAGGCCACGATCACCGCCCATCTTGATGTAGGTCCAGATGATCGCTCCAACCAGTACTACGAACCAGAAGATGGCCGCCCAGGCAAGTGGAAAGACCAGGGGGACAACGCTCTCGTAGAGTACCATCCAAAACAGTCCCATCGCGACGATGGGTAGTAGGAAGTGAAAGGCCAGTTGGGTTACACGTCGTTCTCGATAGGAGATACGCATGAGCGAGAGATTCATGAGTGTGTGCGCGGTCACGAGACCAAACAGGACAGCGGTGGTGAGGACGTCAAAGGCCTGAGCTGGACCCAGCCAGAGACCAAAGGTGAGTCCTACCAGAATCGCCGTGCTGCCGACGAAGGTTACGCTGGCCGCTGGCGCACGCTTGCCGTTGACCGTGGCGAAGCTGGTCTGAAGTAACTTGTCACGGCTGGCGGCGTAGAGGACTCTGGCGGTGCTTGTCATGAGAGCGAGATCGTCCATAAGCGCACTGTTGATCGCGAGGACAACAAGTGCCACCGCACCGATGGGCCCGAGGTAGTGGAGGAACACCTGAACGCCAGGGGCTGGGGCTTTCGAGAATAACGCCATCCGTGCCTCTCCCCAACCGACGGTGAGCGCGTAGGCGGAGATGGTGAGCGCCACTCCGACGAGCGTGAGCGAGAGAACTGCGGCCTTGCCGATCAGCCTTCCTTGCTGGGTTCGGACCCCCTTGGCCTCTTCACCAAGCGGAGCATGGCTACCGACGCCGATAAAGCTGGTGATGGCAAAGATCATGCCGAGGGCTACCCCCTTCACGCCAACCGAGGCGAAAGTAAAGGGATGCAGCGGGAGTTGGACGTGAGATCGGGCGATAATGATGATTGACGAGACGATGAGGAAGACGATCTCGAGCGAGCTCGTGAAGAGCATTGCCCTAACGGTTGGACGGATACCAAGTACTGAGAGTAGCCAGGGCACCCCGATGAAAACCAGCATCATTGGAATCCAGAACCAGCCAGGAAGATTGATGCCAAAATACGATCGGGCGATCCCTGGCAAAAAGACGCCAGCGACATAGATCGGTACACCTGCAACACTGATCAGTTGGTAGAAAACGACCATGATTGCGGTCACTAACGCCGGTTTTGCCCCCAGGCCTGCCGAGACGTAGCTGTAGTAACCGCCGGCTGAGCCACGGTGTTTGGAGAGGTGATACAGGGTGTTTACCTCGATAAACATGAGGATGAAGGCAAACAGGTAGGACAGGGGTAAGGCGACAAGCGCAAAGGCAGCTCCGGCGGTCATGAAGGCGACGACATCGCAGGTTGGAGCCATTCCGGCGATGCTTTGACTGACCAGACCCCAGATCGAGACGATATTGGGAGGTAAGCCCTGGGACTGACCATTGGTTGGTGCAGCTGGGTGGTCTGAAGCGTTTCCTTCGTTGATACCGTATGAGTCCATCGGATGTTTGCCCCTTCTAGGACTAGCTAGAATTTTTTTCTACTAAATATACTAGTGTTCGGTTCTGCGGGGCACAACGAAAAGATTGGAAAATACCGTGACGGTGGGCTGCGAGTCAGAGGAAGTCCTGCGGGAGGGCGGGAGCATTGGCTCACAGTTGCGAAGGGCCATCTGTGAACGGCTGGTGGCAGAGGTTGTGACGGTGAGGGTGCACGTCCGCGACAGAGTGACGATCGTGTGCCGTGTCGTTCCTCCACCATCGTGTGAGAACTGGCAGTGAGCAGTCCGGTAGTTCGCCGGACGTTCGCAATGTCCGAGCTAGCGAGTACCCTCCATCACGGGGCGGTTCACAGGATGGGAGTGGGTAATGGGTGGTCACAGAATACTTTGTCGTTTCTGTCTGGTGCTTGGTCTTGGGATTGGGGCGGTGTCGCTTGCCGGGTGTGATGCGACGGCGGACGCGACCTCCCACCATCCTGTCAGTCCTCGTCATAGGGATCTGTCTTTGTCCACCGAGAAAAGCCGAGCGAACGCTCGACAATCGGGTGCAAGTGTTGCGCCAGCCACAAACCAAGTCACTGACCAAGCGCCGAGCAGTGTCAAGGTTCCTCGGAAGGTGATCGCTGTGCAGCATTCATCGACGGGGGTGCTGACCTTTGTCACGGAGCCACAGGCTGGTGCCGCACCCTGGTTGAACGCTATCAGTGATGCCCACTCGGTTATCGATGCGAACGAGTATCTCCTCACCGACTATCAGATCATCGCGGCTCTTCGGGCTGCTGCTAGTAGGGGGGTTCAGGTTGACGTCATCGTCGATGGGCGCCCCTATGACGACGCGACTGCCCCATCGATCGCGGTTTCTGGTCTCAAAGGAAGTGGAGTCCATCTCAAGATGGCTCCCTCACGATTTGAGGGACAGTATGCCTTCGATCATGCTAAGTATCTCATTGTCGATCCTGGTCGGCCAGATCAGGTGGCCATCTTCGGTTCGCCGAATGCGACGGAGGGTGCTTTTGACGGAGAGAACATCGAAGATGCCCTTGAGACCACGAACGCCGTCACGATCGCTGCTCTTACCGCCGTCTTTCATGCAGACTGGACAGGGACAGTCGCCGGGGCATCCCCAAGAGCGGCGCTGGTGCTCTCTCCTGGCTCGGGATCCGTGATTGCTGCGCTGCTCGCACAGACTGGCACTGTGGCCGTGATGGCCGAGGAGCTTGGTGATGCCCCGGCGTGTTATGCGGCGCTGATCGCTCATGGATCAGGGGCTCGGGTACTGATCCCGGCAGATCCCTCCTGGGAGGCGACAAGCTATGCGAACGAACTCGTACGTGCCGGTGTCCAGGTGCGAGTGCTGGAGAGCCCCTATGTACACGCCAAGCTGATCGTCACTCCGGGCGCCACCTTTGTCGGCTCTGAAAACCTCTCCGTTGTCTCCTTTGATGACAATCGTGAAGTGGGCATGATCACGGCAAATCCAACGGTGAGGGTTGAGGCGCTGGCCTGGTTTGATTCTTTCTGGAACAACGCGGTCGCCTGGAGCGTGTCTGGAGGAGCGACCCCTACTCCGACATCACCAGCTCCGACTCCCACCACGCCGACTCCCACCCCAGCCCCTTCCGGGGGTAATGTTCAGGACTCGTATCCTTATCTCAACTATGGCGATACCAAGGCAGAGGTGATTCAGCTATGGGGATCGCCCACGTCGACGACGAGCGCCAGCTATGATGGCTATCCCGAGGTGGTTTGGATCTACCCGGTTGGTCGTGTGTACTTTGAAGACGGTGCCGTGAGCTATGTGCAGCGAACGCAATAAAAGCGCGAGGAGATGTTTCGTAGGATGCGTGCGCGCGGCGTTTCCTGAGAAGAAAATGTGACTTTTGACCCTAAGTTAGGTATGCCTCAGCTCTCTTAGGCTGTTCGATAGAAATAGAATGGAGTTAGCTCATGGAGCCTTTGCTGGGTACGGTTACTCTCACATTGTCGCGATGGCAATTCGCGACGACGATCATCTTTCACTTCTTCTTTGTGCCAGTGACGATTGGTTTGGCGGTCATTGTTGCCATCTTCCAGACTGCTGCGTACAAAACCCACGATGATCGCTACGAGCACCTGTTGCGCTTCTTCGGGAAACTCTTCTTGATCAACTTCGCTATCGGAATCGTGACCGGGATCGTGCAGGAGTTCCAGTTTGGAATGAACTGGGCGCAGTACTCAGCCTTTGTGGGCAACATCTTTGGGCCGCCCCTTGCCATCGAAGGTCTTCTCGCGTTTTTTATGGAGTCGACCTTCCTTGGGATCTGGATCTTCGGCAAAGGCAAAGTATCTCCGAGGATCCACATGCTCTCCATCTGGATGGTGGTGCTCGGTAGCTCGCTGTCAGCCTCCTTTATCCTGGTCGCCAACACCTGGATGCAAGACCCCGTAGGCTACAAGATCGACCATGCTACCCACCAAGCGGTGATGACGAACTTCTTTGCGATCCTGACCAATGAGTTGTTTATCACGACCCTGTTCCATGTGCTCCTCGCCTCGCTGATCACGGGTTCCGCGGTTGCCCTCGGCGTCGCCTTCTACCAGATGAAGCGGGAAGGCTCGCGGGCGATCTTCTCTCTCGGCATTCGCGTTGCACTCATCGTGTTCTTTGTTGCCTCGCTTGGGATGGCCCTCGACGGTTCTGCACAGGGAACGGTGATGGTCAAGGATCAACCGATGAAGATGGCTGCTGGCGAAGCACTCTATAATACGAAGCGAGGAGCACCTGAATCACTCATCACGATTGGAAATCTGCATGACAAGGTGATCTTTCAAATCGATCTCCCCCATGTGCTCTCGCTGCTTGCTACGAACTCATGGAACGGCAAGGTCCAAGGTATCAACCAGCTCCAGAAGGAGTATGTCAAGAAGTACGGACCTGGTAACTACGTCCCTCCCGTCTGGCTTGAGTATTGGAACTTCCGGATTATGGCGGGTCTCGGTGCGGTGATCATCGCGATCGCTCTCTGGGGTATGTGGCTACTGCGCCGCAAGAAGCTCGATACCTCGAAGTGGTTTCGCAGAGTGGCGATCTACTCCATTCCGTTGCCGTTTATCGCGAATACGACGGGATGGATCTTTACCGAGACCGGACGCCAACCTTGGATCGTCTACGGACTGCTGCGGACGTCGCAGGGAGTCTCCCATGATATCTCGGCGTGGGACGTAGGTTTTACCTTCTTTGGCTTCATCGCGCTCTACGCGGTGCTGGGTGTGATCGATTTTGCCATGATGTATCACTACTCGCGCAAGGAGCTCGCGATGATGAATGGCGAGGTACTACCTCCCAATGACGATGCGGATGCCGACCACGATGCTCTGGTTTACTAGGAGGGATTGACGATTATGCATGTGACAGGATTGCAACTGGTTTGGTTTATTTTGATCGGCTTTCTCTGGGCGGGTTACTTCTTTCTCGAGGGTTTTGATTTTGGCGTCGGGATGTTGCTCCCTTTCATCACCAATGGAGATATAGAACGAAGGGGCATGTTGAACGCGATCGGCCCGATCTGGGATGGGAACGAGGTTTGGCTGATCGTTGCTGGTGGGGCAACCTTCGCCGCCTTTCCCCTCTGGTACTCGACGATGTTCTCAGCATTCTATCTAGCACTCTTTGTCGTCCTCGTTATGCTGATCGTTCGCGGTATGTCTTTTGAATTTCGTGGTTTGCGTACCAGCGCGAGGTGGCGGGCCAACTGGGATCGGATCAACTTTCTTGGTTCAGTACTTCCATCGCTGATATGGGGTGTCGCTTTTGCCGACCTCCTGAAGGGGATTCCTCTCAACGCTCAGCATCAATACACTGGCACCTTCTTAGGACTTCTCCAGCCGTATGCGTTGTTGGGAGGTCTCACGATGGTGGCGCTCTTTGTGCTCCACGGGGCGACATTCCTCAGCCTCAAAACGACCGATGAGTTACACGACAAGGCAGTGACTGCGGCGCGTCGGATCGCCCCGGTTGCAACGGTGATTCTTCTAGGCTTCTTGGCCTGGACCTACTTCGTTGCGCGTGCTCACGGGAACAGCGGCGCTGTGCCTGGCTTCATTCCAGTGACGGCGTTTCTATTGGTTGCCGCGGTATCCTGGCTCGTACGCGAGCGTCTGAATGGGTGGGCCTTTGTCTTCACCGGTGTCGCCATTTTGGCACTCACGATCACCATTTTCATGACTCTCTATCCAAATGTGATCACTTCGTCGACGGCCTTCTCTGACTCGTTGAGCATCGCCACTGCTGCCTCGCAGCGCTACACCCTGAACATCATGACCATCGTGGCGCTGATCTTCACCCCGTTTGTACTGCTCTATCAGGGATGGACCTACTGGATCTTCCGTAAGCGTCTTACGCTGCCAAAGTCCGTCTCGGCCGTCGAGTCTTGAGGTCACCGAGACGACCATGCTAGTCACCGACCGAAGTGATCGTAGTGCTGAGCCACGATCCTCGTCGCTGCTGCGTGGCGTGGTCGCCAGTCGGCGGAGCCGGCTTCTCATAGCACTTATTGTGGTGGTCCAAGTCGTAGCCCTGGTGTCGTTGGTGGCGGCCGCACTCCTCATCGGTCGGATGCTCGAGGATGCTGTCATGCTGCATCGGTATGGTGTGATCCCACGTTTGGCGGTCCTCTTCGGTGTTGCCTTTGGAATCCGACTCGCGATGTTGCGACTCGTCGATTATCTCGCGGTTCTTCTTGGAGTCGACTATGCGCAGCGGGTGGTGGGCCGCCTCATCGACCGAGGCAGCGCTTCACCGATCACCGGAACAGAGTTCGGTTATCTCTTGACCGACGGTGTCGCAACCCTCGTTCCGTACGCTTCGCGCTTTCTTCCGGAGGTGATCGGTGCAGCGATTGTCACGCCAGCGCTGATCCTCTTCACCCTGCTTGAGTCCCCGATGGCCTTTATTGAGGTCATCGGCGGACTGTTGGTTCTGCCGGTGATCATGATCGTGGTCGGTAAAAGCACAAAGGATCGCGCCGATCGCCAGCTGGGTGCGACGGTGCGGCTAAACGCCCTCTACTTGGACATGTTGAGCGGTATGGTAACGCTCAAGTCCTTCAACAAAGCTCATCTGCAAGAGACCTCGATCGCCAGAGCCGCCCAAGACCTACGCAAGCGCACCCTTGGAGTGTTGAGCGTTGCGTTCATCTCCGGGGTGAGCCTCGACACGCTCGTCGCCATCATCGTCGCCCTTGTGGCGGTCTCCATCGGCATCCGTCTCAATGATGCATCGATGTCACTCGCCACCGGTGCGGCCGTGCTCTTCGTTGTGCCTGAGATCTTTCGGCCAGTACGCGCTGCGGCGCTACAGTTTCATGCGACTCAGGACGCCGCTGCGATGCTACGACGAGTGGATGCGCTAACGGTGATGCCGCTCGCGCTAGAAGATGTCATCTCCAAAGATGTGGTGCCTGTTCGGGTAAAGCGTGGTGACAAACCGTGGGGCTCGCACCGACTGTCGTTGGACTCCCCTGGCTTAGAGCTCAAGGAGTTTGGGGTTGCCCTGCCCAATGGAAAGCAGTCAGCGGGCATCGACCTTGTAGCATCCTTCGGTGAGCTCATCGTTTTGCGTGGCCAAAGCGGCGTTGGCAAGACCTCCTGGCTGGAGGGGATGGCCGGATTTTTGCCCACGGTGGGTGCCCTACGTGTCGAGTCAGGTGATTGGACCGGAGCGCTTCCCCGTGACAAGGTGGGTTTTCTCCCGGCGAATCCAGGTTTTGTCGATGGAAGTATCTATGACAACGTCACACTGTTGAACCCAGGCGCTGGTGCTGGCGAGGTGGAGGCAGTGTTGGCACTTGTTGGTGCCGACGGTTTTGTTGAGCGATTATCCCAGCAGGTGTTGCCGGATGGCTCGAACCTTAGCGCAGGGGAACGTCAACGACTCGGGGTTGCCAGGGTCTTGCTTATGGAACGACCATTTTTGCTGCTCGATGAGCCCACGGCCCACCTCAACACAGCAATGGAGCGGCAGTTGTTGGACACACTCCTGCGGATTGGTGACTCCAAGATACTTTTTGTCGCCTCGCACTCGGATCGAGTAGAAGCTCGTGCAAGTCAGGTGCTTGGGATCGGGGCGCAGTCTTGACGCTGGGTGCAGTGACTCGTGAACGCTTTCGGGCGCGTCGATGGGAGGTGTGGGGTTACCTCGGGACTAGTTTCATGGCTTATCTCTCACCAGCGGTGCTCTTTGGCCTCTCCGCCTATCTGATCTCGAAGGCGGCACTGAAGCCTGGTATCTTGACCCTAGGCGTGGTCATCGGATCGGTTCGCTTCTTCGCGCTGGCTCGTGGGGCGAGCCAGTACGGTGAACGGATGTGGGGTCACTCGCTCACCCTGGATCTTGCAGCAAAGATCCGTACTCTCCTCTTTGATCGCCTCGCGGCCGTGGTTCCCTACCGTGTTCGACCAGGGGTCTTTGGGGAGGTTCTCGCCTCGTTGAATGGTGATATGACCCAGCTCGAGAATCTTGCAGCACGACTGGTTGGCCCCGCCACCGGTGTCGGCCTCGCTTCGCTGGTGGCGTTGATTATTGCTGGTGCGGTATCACCTGCTTTTGTGGCGGTGCTTCTGCCGAGCCTGCTCATCATCGGCGCCGTAGTCCCCTTCGGGGCCTATCGGCTGGCTCGAACGGGCGCGCAAGGCAAGAGCGCTTTGCGCGCTGAGGCCTATGACACCTCCTTGGCGGCTGCTGCTACCTTTCAGTCCCGCTACTTTCTCCGTCGCGCGGATCCTCTGCTCGATCAACTCAAGAGCAAGACTCTCCGACTGCTTCATCCACTGCAGCGTCAGGCGGGTATCCAGACCTGGCTTGGGTTCGTCAATGGGTTCATCGAGGCTGTCGCGCTCGCGGCCACGCTTTGGATCGGCGCCGACCTTATGGCTGCGCATCGACTTGACGCAGTGGAGCTTGCGGTCATCCCTTTTCTGATCTTGGCCATCGTCGAGGGATTGACGGCGGTGGGTCTCGAGGCGGCGACGGCTGGCTCCGGCGCTCCTGCGGTCACACGGCTTGAGAGGACGCTCGAACTCCAAGGTCGCGACTGCTCGCAGTGCTCACAGGTCTCACTCCCCCCGGGCGCCTTGCCGATTGACTGTGACGATGTTGCATTCCACTATCCGGATGCAGAACGCGAGATCCTGCATGCCTTCGAGCTCCATCTCGGGGCTGGTCAGCGGTTGTTGGTGATCGGACCAACTGGGTCCGGTAAGTCCACGTTGGCTGCCATGGTGCTTGGAGCATGGACGCCAACGGTAGGTGTGCTGCGGGTTGGGGGTGTGCCTACCACCGAGCTTAGCGAGGAGACGATCGCCGCTTCGATCGCCTATCTCTCCTCGGAACCCTACCTCTTCGGTGCTTCACTCGCCGCTAATCTTCGACTCGCACGTGCGAGCGCAAGCGACGCAGAGTTGATCGATGCCCTCTGTCGGGTCGGGCTTGGACCGTGGTTCGAGGGCCTACCAGATGGCTTGGCGACGATGATGGGGTCCGAAAATAGGATGGTATCCCAAGGGGAGAAGCAGCGACTTGCGCTAGCACGCCTACTTGTCCTGAACCCAAGGAACCTCGTCCTTGACGAACCCACTGCAGGGCTGGATGCTGAAAATGAGCAGATCGTGGTTGATATACTGAACGAGCAGTTCGTCGGTGCAACCATTATCGTGATCACCCACTCAGAGGCATTCATGGAGAACTTCCATGCTGACCATGTCCGTAACTTTGGTGAGCCGGTAACGACACACGCCATCGGATAACGACGATGCACTCTCTTTGGAGGGTACCGATTTTGCACAGTGCTACGCAAATGGAGCCGCGACTGATGCAGAGGTGTCTGGTGACTTGGCGAGGAAATCTGGTCGCACAGGACACAGATCTCCAGCGAAGACGGACTGGCTGGTGATGGAGTGATCCAACCCAGATGAACCACCCAGAATGTGAGAGGACCGACCATAATAGATACGGGAGGAAATCACATGAAGAGCAAAAGACATACGCCAGAACAAGTCATCACAACAATTGCTGAG
>JAKAQL010000015.1 GCA_021822605.1 Actinomycetes bacterium | reverse complement strand
GTGTTTTCATGAGAACTCCTTTCAATCCCCAGCCCCACCGGGCTCTACCCTTCGTTCTAGGTTTTTAAACGAGGAAGAGCCCAGTGGCCTAGGGCATAGAAGGAGAGGGACTTGTGTCCCTAGTGGGGGGCTCCAAGGGACCCTTCCTCATCGGGGACGATCATGGTTCCCTTCTCGCCAGAGAGAAGCGCATCAGCATCGCTAAGCGAACCGATGACCGCCCTACGGCCGGTGTGTCGCACGAACTCCTCTGCGGCGCGGACCTTTGGCCCCATCGACCCGGCGGCAAAATCCATCTCCCCGAGTTGAGCGAGCGACAGCGTTCGATAGGCTGAGGCACGATCAGCTCCAAAATCACGGTAGATTGCATCGACGTCAGTAAGGATCATTAACGCATCCGCATCGAGCGAGATCGCCAACTTTGCACTGGTGAGATCCTTATCGATGACCGCCTCAACGCCAACATAGCCTCCCTGGGGCACCTCCATGACAGGGACCCCGCCGCCACCAGCACAGATCACAGTCAGGCCCATCGCCAGCAACCCCTCAATCACCGGCAACTCGACAATGCGAAGCGGTTGTGGAGAGGCGACCACCCTTCTCCAAGCACCTCCGTCCTGTTTGACGATCCATCCGAACTGCGAAGCCAGGTCAGCGGCCTCCCTAGCGTCATACGTCTTACCCACAAACTTGGTCGGGTTGCCGAAGGCTGCATCATGGGGATCGACCACCACCCTGGTGATGAGGGTACAGGCAGAGGAGTTTACAGGAGCGCTATCGAGATCATTGCTGATCCAGTAACCGATCATGCCCTGGGTCTGTGCACCAAGGACGTCGAGTGGGTACGGCGAACTGAGCGACGCGTCCTCCTGACTCTCGAGTGCAAGCAACCCCACCTGTGGACCATTACCATGGGTGACCACAAGCTGGTTACCGGAACGCAACCGTCCAAGAGAGATGGCCGCCTCCTCGACGTGGTACGACTGAATCGTCGCATCGGGCCGTTCACCACGGCGCAACAAGGCGTTGCCCCCAAGCGCCACCACTAAGCGCATCAATGACCACGCAAAGAAGCTAGCATCAGCGCCTTAATGGTGTGGAGTCGATTCTCGGCCTGATCGAAGACGATCGAAGCCTTCGACAAAAAGACCTCGTTCGTCACCTCCACGCCGTCTGTTCCCATCAGTTTCGACAGACGCGCTCCCGTCTGCGAATGCTGATCATGGATCGCCGGCAGACAATGCATAAACTTCACCTCCGGGTTATGGGTCGCCGTCATCATCGCACTATTGACTTGATAGTCGCGAAGAAGGTCAATCCGTTCCTTCCATGCCTCCTCTGGCTCACCCATAGACAGCCAGACATCGGTGTAGAGAAAGTCCGTCCCGTGCAGTCCCCACTCAACGTTTTCAGTCATCACCAGTCTGGCACCAGAATCCTCAGCCAGTTGCTTGGCTAACAGCACCGACGTACTATCTAGCGTCAGCTCCTTGGGGCTTATGATCCTGACCTCGAACCCTAACAAGGCTCCCGTCACCAGTAGCGAACGTGCGGTGTTGTTGCGCCCATCACCAACATAGGTCAGCACCACCCGATCAAACTCCTTTGAGGTGTTCTCGGTCATGGTCAGTACGTCTGCCAGCATCTGTGTCGGATGCCACATGTCGGTTAAGCCATTCCACACTGGAACGTCGGCCGCCTGATCTAGCATCTCAATACTCTCCTGGGTAAACCCTCGAAACTCGATGCCATCGTACATCCGGCTGAGTACCTTGGCTGTGTCCGCAGGCGACTCCTCGACCCCGAGATGGCTCTCACCCGGACCGATATAGACCGGATGCGCTCCCTGGTCGAGAGCGGCCACCTGGAAAGCCGATCGCGTCCTTGTGGAGGGCTTTTCAAAGATGAGAGCGATTTTTTTGCCGATGAGCTCCGGGACCTCAACACCATTGTGCTTCGCATGCTTCAGGGTCGTCGCCAACTGCACGAGATAGAAAAACTCATTGGCCTTCAAATCATCGACCTTGATCAAACTACGACCAGTCAAATTCATCTTCGCACTCCCTCAACTCTCTACCGCGTCACGTTCAACCGGACAAGCCATACAGCGAGGTCCGCCGCGACCTCTTCCGAGCTCACTGCCTGCAATCGTAATCACTTCAATTCCGCTCCTGCGCAACATGGTATTCGTAGTGACGTTGCGCTCATAGCCCATCACGATGCCCGGCGCAACCGCAAGGTAATTATTCCCATCGTCCCACTGCTCACGCTCCGCCGCGCGAATATCCTCATCACTCCTAAGGATGCGGAGTCGATCGACCTCCAACAGGTCCGCCAGCGTCGCCCAGAGGTCGCGATTCTCCCGAATGCTTGGGACTCCTCCATCACCCATCGAAATCGTCCAGCTTTTGAGGTGACTGTCGAGATACGGGTACACAACAAAACAGTCCCTATCAACCATGGTCATCAACGTGTCAAGATGCATTGTCGCGTGTGACTTCGGAATCTGCACGGCAACCACGTTCTGAGCCTGCGCGGTCTCCAACAACCGAGCCGCCAGCTGTTCGACTGCCATCGGAGTCGTCCGCTCGCCCATACCCACAAGCACCGTCCCATTCCCGATGACGTGGATATCGCCACCCTCCAACGAGGCGGGCTGGTGATCACGATCGTCATCACCGATGTAGGTGACGAACTTGCTCCCGGCAAACAGAGGATGATAGGTATAGACGGCTCGAGTGTTAATCGTCTCCCTGCGTCGCGCTTCCTTTGCCATAGGGTGCACCGAAACCCCACCGTAGATCCAAGCGGAGTTATCACGTTGGAACAGATGGTTCGGCAGCGGAGGAAGCACAAAATCATCGTTGTTGAGTGCATTCAGAACGATACTATGCTTTCTCACCCGGCCAAGATCACCCTTGAGAATACCACCGATGACGGCGGTGGCTAGCTCCTCAGAATTGAGCTCCTCCAGAAAGTCACGGACGACATCGATCAGAATTGACCCGAAACGATCCTCCGTACAGATACGGTCCAGAATGAATTGCCGTCCCTCTTCGACCTCCAGGGCTCCCGCGAGGAGATCGTGAAAGTACAGAACGTTGATCCCCCGATCACGGAACGCCTCCGCAAAGGCATCATGCTCCTCCTTCGCCCTCTTCAGCCAGATCACATCGTCGAAGAGCAGATCGGTGATATTTTCCGGACTCAATCGAGCCAGCTCCAGACCGGGACGATGCAGAATCACGCTGTGTAGCGAACCAACCTCTGAACCGACGTAGGGACGAAACCCTTTTTCTGTCTTCATGTCCCTCACTCCTTCTCTCCGCTCTCGCCAACAACAGCATTCTCTAACGGTTCGTCGATGCCCTGATTACGCTTGCCAACGTTCTTCAGCAACGCAAAGAGAGGCACCCCCACAAGGATCAACACCATCGCCTGATAGACAGCCGAGTAACCCGACGCGAAGGTAACCCACATCGAGAATAGGAAACCTACGATACCTAGCGTCGCATCCCTCCATAACTGCATTTTCTGGAGCGGGCGCCGACTGTGAATGAGAAAGTACAGCTGAGCCGAGGCCGAGAACAGGTACGGAATGGCCACCAACACGACGCTCAAGTTCACAAGGTAGACAAACACGGTCAGTCCAGACGAGTTGAGATACCGCCAAACCAGAAGGATGCTCGGGAGAAACGCAGCAAATAACACACCGATGCGTGCCGTATGCTGCGCGTCGACCTTCTTGAAGATAGGAAAGAACAGATCATCCTTGGCCATTGCGTACGAGACCTCCGCAGTGACAAGCGTCCAGGTAACCAACGCACCAAAACCGGAGATCACTGCGGTAGCCGCGACGGCCTTGCCAACCCAGGCACTGTGCCCAAACATCGTTTGGAAGGCGGTAACGAAGGGTGCTCCATCCTTCACGAGTTCGGCATGGGGAACGAGCCCCATTACCACCGCACTCACCAATAGGTAGACAATCGCACTTGCCGCTGTCCCGAGTATCGATGCCCTTCCCACATTTTTCTCCGGGTTGCGGACTCTACGAGCTGTGATCGCTGCCGTCTCAATACCGATGAACGAGAAGAGGGCGACGCCACTCGCGATTCCGATCGCTGAATACAGACTCCCACCGGAAGCGTTGAACCGTCCGAAGTAACCACCATGGACGAAGAACCAGCCGATGACTCCGACGAAGAGTAATGGAATGAAGCGCAACACGACGGTTACATTCTGCACCCAAGCCATAGAGCGAATACCAGCGATATTGATGGCCGCAGGGATCCAAAGCCCCAGCAACGCGATCAAGATGTTATCCCATCGCGTTGGATGAGAGATACCAAAGAGCGCCTCGACATAGAGCACCCAGGATGCGATAATGGCGGCATTGCCAGCCCAAGCCTGAATCCAGTATGCCCAGCCGATAATATAGCCTGCAAAATCACCAAAGGCGAAGCGCGAATACGCGTAGAGACCGCCGTCGGAACTCGGTACCTTCCGGGTGAGCTGGCCAAAGAGCATAGCCAAAACCATCGCACCCACGGCAATGGCAGCCAAAACCACGATCGAACTCGTCCCTGCCCCCGCCATCACCGCTGGCATCGTGAACACACCAGCACCGACGATCGAACCAACAACCACCCCGGTACTGGAGGTCAAACCCATACCTCGGGGGTGACTCTTTGAGTCACCCGCCGTTGAACCAATGGGCTTCTCAACTAACTTCGTCATTCTTCAACCCTCCTGAACCCTTCCATTTGTTCCGAGCTAAACAGAATCAAAAACACCCCATGACCTCCTCACCTTGCCGAATTGCAACCCGACCACCCTTGTAACCTCACGCCCAACTGACCATTGCGAAACCTCTTACTCTCAGCCCAACTATCACCACGCGTAACCCTAAGACAGACCCAATCCACTCGCGCCGTTCCCATGAGCCAACACTAGGCAAGTAGCTCGTCCGCACACAGGGGCTAAATGCCCGATTCCCTAAGGTCCAGGTCCTACGAAGCCGCCTGCACCAACGGAGGCTAGAATGCCCATCGCGCGTCAGCAGGAAGTCTGGGCAATCCCCGGTGACCAGCACGTTACCCCCTTCGCAAACGCATAGAACTGGCCGCCATCATGCAAAATTGGCGACATAGGAGACCTGTCAAGGGTATCTATGTGCACGTAGCGTACCTCATCCACCCCCATACGCTCATTCGTTGTCTGCAGCAGCTACCGATCCAGGAAGAAAACGGTCACCCTATGCCAGCGACCTTGGGAGATAACGATGCTCAAACAGTTGAGCCTCGAACTTGGAAACTCGGTCAGGATGAACCCCACCTCTCAAACGTACGAGCCACCAGAATCATGAATCTCTCCTCTAGTCAGCACTATTTACCGTCCTTCGACCACCGACACCAACGAGAATAACTTTCTTAGACTGCGTCCATGAGCTGCGTTCTCCAGACAGGCTGGGACATCCGTAGCCGCCAGTACCGCAGACCACACGGCTCATCTCGAGGATCATAAGCTTTCATTAAGTGCTGCCCCGACCACCGAAACAGATAGAGTAGGATAGGAGTCGTGAAAAGGTGACTTCACATTAGGGTAAGAAACACAAGACATATCAAGGAAGGGAAGGAACGAACATGGCAGATTTAATTATGTTAAAGTTCGACCATTCATATGATGCCCAAAGAGCATTGGGTGCCGTACGCGCGCTCGAGGAGCTGCGTTACGCTTGGGTTGACAATGTCGCCGTGGTCGAGAAACACAAGTCAGGAATTACGACACTTTCGACACCTCATGGCTCCGCTGCTGGTGGTGCATTCCTAGGAGGACTTGCTGGTATTTTGTTATTCTGGTGGTTCCCGCCTGCGTGGTTCTTCGGCGGTTGGCTCGGTGGCATGGGAGCAGGCGCCGCCATCGGAGAACTGTGGAAAAGATCAGGAATCGACGAAAAGCTCGTTGCAGAGGTAAAATCTGAGCTCGCCCCAGGGACCTCAGCGCTCCTTCTGGTTGGCGCATCAGGAGATGCCGATCAGATGGCTCGTGCATTCGAACCTTACCACCCCTCTAAGGTGGTTCGGAATACAATCTCCGATGAGACTGTCGAGAATCTGCGTCAGGCATTTGAGCAAGCGAATAAGGACTCTTAAGGTACGCAAGCAATGGCATAGAGAAGGGATTATTAGGCAGATGCCTATCAATCTCTTCTCTTTTAGTGTCTCGCTTACTTCACCGATTTCCGTCACCGAACTAGATTCCTATGATCGGGCTTACCTCTACTAAGTCAAGTGCTCCTCTTTGGTTTCCAATACGGTACTCGTCAACAGGGCTGATTGATTCGAGTCGACTATCATCATCATTTTTGAGGTTCGGAGTGCGTTCGTTTACGTTGGTGATGCATCATAGCTACCAACGTTCAGCTGATTTCATATCTGCTTGGAGCCCATTTTGCAAGAGGGCAACGGACGTACCCCGTTCGTACCAATGCCGCGAACGCTCTCCACAATCACAGGAGGAGCCCAGCTGACGAACATCGAAGCAGCGCTAGCTGCTCGTCGTGTCGAGCTTGCTTGCAGGCCGTCCACCATCTCTGACACTCGACACCGTATGAAGGGACCTTATCCCCTAGCGCGATGAACTGGTCACCCCTATTCTTGAGGGTAGGTCAGGTTAGATGGGAGATTGAGCGATGGAGATGTCGAGCTTCAATGGAACTGGTGTCGTGCTCGTTGGTTACGATGGGTCAGAGTACGCCCAAGGTGCACTGGACTATGCCGCCCAAGAGGCAAGATTGCGGGGCGCCAGCGTTGCTATCGCAATCGTATGGGAGGTCGGAGGTTACGACCTAGGCGTGACATCAGGTACTCTCAAGACGCTTTCACATACTGCTGAGGCGATTCTCGAGACCGGTGCAGCGTTTATGCGAGAGAATTATCCTGATGTGCCGTTTCAGACGCATCTGTTGGAAGGTGAACCTGCCTACGCACTGATCGAGCTTGCAAAAGACGCCGACCTGGTCGTGGTGGGCGCACGCGGGAGGGGCGGCTTCTCTGCACTGCTGCTCGGCAGCGTTAGCGATCAACTGATTCACCATGCCGAGGTCCCGGTACTGGTTGTGAGGCATAAAGCGGTTGCCTGAACCCCTCGTACCGAACTCTAAGACTCAGGGGCTCAGCACAGCTGAGGCGTCCGAGAGGTTGGGGCAGTACGGGCCCAATGAGATCGCACCGCCGAAAGAGCATCTCTTCATTCTCTTCCTCAAGAAGTTCTGGGCTCCTGTCCCTTGGATGCTTGAGGTCACCTTCGTCCTAGAGCTAGCGCTCGGTAAGCCAGCCGAGGCGATTGTCATTGCGTTACTGCTCGTGTTGAATTCAACCCTGTCGTTTTCTCAGGAAAACCGGGCCAAGCGAGCGCTTGAGCTGCTGCAATCGAAACTGCAGGTCACTGCCAGAGTGTACCGGGATGGCTCCTGGCAAGAGCTTCCTGCCCGCGACCTTGTGCCAGGGGATCTCATCTATCTGCGAGTGGGCGACCTAGCTCCAGCCGATCTCCACATCGTCGATGGCGAGTTATTGGTAGATCAGTCAGCTCTCACCGGCGAGTCACTCCCGGTCGAACACCACCAAGGAGATACCGTCTACTCAGCCTCCATCATCCGACGAGGAGAGGCCTCAGGTGAGGTGAGCGCAACGGGTGCAAAGAGCTACTTCGGGAAAACTGCAGACCTTGTCAGAACTGCTGGCTCTAGCAGCCATCTCGAAACACTGGTGCTCGGCATCGTCAAATGGTTGGTCGCCTTTGACGTGGGGCTCGTTCTCCTGGTAATCGTCGATGCGCTCTTGCGCGGCATTACGCTGGCCCACGTAGCGCCATTTGCCCTCATCCTCTTGGTCGCATCGGTTCCAGTGGCGCTCCCAGCGACCTTCACGCTCGCGACAGCCGTGGCCGCGATGGAACTTGTGCGTCGCGGTGTCCTTGTCACACGCCTCGCAGCGATCGAGGAAGCCGCTTCAATGACGGATCTCATGAGTGATAAGACCGGTACGCTGACGAAGAATGAACTGAGTATCCAATCCATTGTCACCTTCGGAGGAGCCAGCGAAGCTGATGTCCTTTTGGCTGCGGCGATGGCTTCCGATGTATCCACACAGGATCCCCTGGATCTTGCCACGCTGACAAGTACGCAGCAGAAGAAGATCGTACTCCCGCCTCGTGCAACCTTCTCTCCTTTTGACCCCTCGACCAAACGGTCAGAGGCAACCTATCTCGACGCGGAAGGGAAAGAGCATCATACCCTCAAGGGTGCCCCTCAGGTGCTCCAAACGCTCATCGCTAGTGATCGAGTGCCCCCTCAACTATCGCAGACGCTTCTTGATCTCACTCGCAGCGGTGCAAGGGTCCTCGGGGTCGCCGGGGGCGTCAATTCTGATCTCGGGATGCTGGGCCTCATCGCTTACGCCGATCCGCTCCGCGACGACGCGGTGGAAATCATCAAGGAACTCGAAGACCTCGGGATCACCGTCAAAATGGTTACCGGAGATACGCCGCAAACGGCAGCGTCAATCGCAACCCAACTTGGTCTCTCTGGAAAGGTCTGTTCAGCCGATGACAGCGACATCGCATGCACGGTCTATGCGGGCGTCTTCCCGGAGGACAAATACAAACTTGTCGCGACACACCAGGCGAACCAAGCGATCGTCGGCATGACCGGTGATGGAGTCAACGATGCGCCTGCATTACGACAAGCAGAGGTGGGGATCGCGGTCTCACGTGCCACTGACGTCGCCAAGGCCTCGGCCAGTCTTGTTCTCACTACCCCAGGCCTCACCGGCCTTGTCGACGCCATTCAGACGGGTCGAGAGGTCTACCAACGCCTGCTGACCTACACGCTCAACAAGATAGTCAAGACCTTCCAGGTTGCCCTCTTTCTGAGCATCGGTGTTCTCGTCTTGGGAAAATTCGTGGTGACTCCTCTGCTGATCCTCCTCCTTCTCTTTGCAAACGACCTCGTGACGATGTCGCTAGCCAGCGACAACGTCCACCCATCCAAGACTCCCAACCATTGGAGTGTTGGAACGCTCATGAAGACAAGCGGCATCATCGCACTCGCCTGGCTCCTCTTTTCATTTGCCGTCTATACCTTCGGGAGTTTGGCGGGGCTCCCCTCAAAACAGCTGCAGACCCTAGACTTTGTTGCGCTTGTCTTCTCTGGCCTAGCCAACGTCCTCCTATTGAGAGAACGGGGACACATGTGGGCCTCGAAACCTGGGACCTTTCTCATGCTGGCCTCCGGCGTCGACACGCTCGTCATCAGTCTCTTCGCGATCATCGGAGTGCTGATGACTGCGGTGAGTATCGAGGCTGTCGTTTTCGTCTTCATTGGCACACTCGCCTGGGTGGTCCTACTTGACTTCGTGAAGGTTAGGGTGATCACGAGTGGCAATGCACTCTCGATCTAGAGTCGAGTCCTGCTCCGTTGACTACCCATCCGAGAGACCCCAAACCCGGCTTACCGGTCGCAGCGTTGACAACACAGGGCACTCCGCTTGAAAGAGGCTACCAGCGACATCTTGTGCACGACTACGAGGACACTCAGGCCAGATCGAGCAGCCTGGCGGCCTTTCGATAGTGTCGTATGTGACCAACGAACGAGACAGGACGTTCGGTATAGCCATAGAGATCGAGAACAAAGCGCTTCCGCGTCGTTAGGTTTTTGTTCAGAAACATGACCACGCAATACTCGCCAGGCGCAATCGCACCGAAACCCAGGTGAGTCATCCCGCGGGCGTCAACCTGGGCAAGGCCTCGAAAACTGTCGTCACGCGGAGCGGCCGTCAAAGCGCGCTGTAGAGCATCAACGCAGTTGGCTGCAGAGGTTCCCGACACCGACCGAGCTCCGCCGCAGGAGGCAAGCACAACGGCGCTCAACAAGAGCACCACCGACCAACGTCGCCACCACTTACTTCTCACGCAAGCCTCCTAAGAGGAAATAGCTACCCCAACCGATTGGGATCCACAACCAATAGCTCACTACCCGATAGAGCAGGACGGCAGCGAGCATCGAAGAGGGGGCTCCACCAAAGGCCACTAGCGCAACGGTAATCGATCCCTCCACCACTCCGAGCCCTCCTGGGGTGATGGGGAGGTTAGCGGCGAGCGCTCCAAGGACATAAGCGGCTGTCACCCCAACGAGACCAACGTGCGCGTGAACAGCAACCAGACTCAGCATCAAAGTAGCCAGGTCAAAAAGCCAGTTGCCAAGGGCACCAAGTGAGGACTGGGCGATGGCGCGAGGCGAGTAGCGGAGCTGTTTCGCAGTCAAAATACTGGACTCGTTGGGCTGGCCCTTCAGACGGAAGATATGACGGAAGCGCGCACCTACATGGATCGCCAGAACAAGCAGTCGATCCATGCGAACAATAGCAGCGACCGCCAAAAGAAGTAATCCAAACAGGATGGCGATATCCACGTTACTCAGAACAGCCGTTGCCTGCGTGTGCGCGACAAGTACGAAACCGAGGAGGACCAAAAGTGCGACGATGGCGAGCAGATTTCCAGCAAGCAGCGCAGCCGTCGCCTCCACGGCACTACAACCTCTCCCGCGTAGTTTGCGGTACAGATAAGCGACGGAGAATCCTGCCCCTAATGGTATTGAATCGTTCATCGCAATGGCTGCCAGCGAAGCCCCAAAGAACCAACGCCGGGTCAAGCGGCCAAGACGGGTCGGCAAGAGATAGTACGTCATCAACGCGTACGATAGATCTGAGATGACCTCCAGACCGAAACCGACCACAATCAACCCAAAATTCGCCGTCGACAACGCCGCGGCGGTACCGCTCAGTTGCCCACGTTCGCTGTAGATGACGGCGGCGGCCACAGCAAGTGCAAGGGCACCTATGGTTATCTGGACCCAGTGGCGGGTCGCGGTCTTCATCGCCAAGGCACTACAGGCCTTTTGCAACACTTCGTCGTCTTACCTACCTACGTCACAGATAATTATCGGTCTCTACTCTCAGCAGGCTAGAGGCCGCCGCCGACTATCCAGACCGCAGGCGTCACCCGTTCAACCAGGTGAGGTTTATCTCACGACACTCCTCGGCAACTCCGGACGCGTACCGGTGCTACCGACATTAGCGTGAAGGATAGCCCGGGCCAACTGGTGCTGGTAAAGGCTTCAGACTTGGGTTCGTATAGTCATCGATAACGAGAGGGAGGCGAGTGGCGGAATCTCCAACGGTCGCAATCGTTGGCGCAGGCATGGCCGGTTTGGCAGCCGCACACTATCTTGCGATCAACCACATCGACTTCGAGGTCTACGAAACGTCAGATCGACCAGGCGGACGAGTGGCAACCGATCACATCGACGGTCTCACACTTGATCGGGGATTCCAGATCGTTCTCGAAGACTATCCCGAGCTCCGTCGCCTCGTGTCAGTCGCAGAGTTACCTCTCCACCGTCTCTATCCAGGTGTCTATCTCCAACACGAAGAGGAACCACTCCTACTCTCCGATCCACGCCGAGTCCCCGGCACCTACCGACAGACCCTCGCCACGCTCACTGGCTTGATGCGATTACCGAATTTGCGGTCGGCGGTTCACTACTTGAACACCCAACATCCAACGATTGCCGATCTTGGGGAGGTGCTCCCACTCCCACTCAATGAGACCGTCTTTGCTCCACTCTTTCGAGGAGTTACCCTCGACTCCGAGCTGAGCGGACCAGCAAGTTTTGCGTTTTTTATCCTCAGGCGTTTTTTGAACGGATACGCGAGCCTGCCGACTGAAGGGATGGCCCAGCTTCCGGCGATCATCGCCGGTCCGCTGCGCGATCATATCCACTACCACCACAAAGCGATCTCTGTGGCTAGTGGGCAACTGATCTTCGACGACGGGACAACGGTCACCCCAGACTGGATTGTTCTTGCCGTGGACGCGCCGGCACTGGGTCCACTACTCGACCTTCATCTCCCGGCGATGCGTTCCGTTGGCTTCCTCCATACACTGAGCAACCGCCGCCTTTTTGGTGTCCCCGCCGTTGAGTTGCCAACGCGTGGAAGCCCCATTTACACTATTGCTCCTATGAGCGATATCGCACCCAGCTACGTCAACCACAACCCCGAGCGGCATCTCATCACCGCATCCTGTGATCCGACAGCAACTCCTGCCGAGCTGCGCGCCGCGCTTGCGCTCGCGCTCAACTGCAGTCAGGAGGATCTTGAGTTCATCGAGTTTGGCGTCGTTGAAGCCGCGCTACCACGGGGCGCACGAACCGTTGCTGAGGTAGGCCAGCGGGTTCTTCTCGCAGGTGACCACGTCGGTACCCCGTCGCTCAACAGCGCCATTGAGTCAGGCCGCCAGGCAGCTGAACGCATTATTCGAGCGGTCCGAAGAGGAACAAAGGAGCCAGGGGTAGATGGTTAGGAGAAGCCCACATCTTGAATTAAAGGCGTCCTCCACCGGTTCCACGCGATCAGAGTTTCGGAACATCGATGGTCGACGCGTCATGTGGATCTCCTCGCGAGCAACCACTCGACGGGGCGCGCTCTCAGAACGCGACGGAGAGCGCATCGCCCACGCTGCCTCCACAGCCGCGAGCATTGGCATACCACTCGTGTGTGAGCTCTCAACATCGGGTGCCAAAATCCAGGATGGCGTCGCTGCGCTCCATGGTTGGGGAATTGCTGCTCGCGCACTTGCGCACTGTTCTGGGCAAGTGCCGATTCTGCTCGGACTCACCGGCCCAGCGGTGTCTGGTCCAGCGTTACTGCTAGGCCTTGCCGACTACGTCATCATTGCGCCTGACTCATTCGCCTTCCTCAGTGGGCCCCAGTCAGTCGCCGAATTTACTGGTGTCGCGGTGACGAATCAAGAACTCGGCGGCGCATCGGTGCTGCTCAATCGTTCAGGCGTCGCCTTTGATGTAGCCAGCGACCGACGCGATATCGAGGAGTCCATCCTGAAACTGTTGAGCTACCTTCCAGACTCGACAAATGAACTCCCAACGAGGATAGACTCTACCGATCCCGCGGCCGTCGATCTCGATGCGATCATCCCCGAACAGCCAACTGCGGCTTATGATGTGCGAGATCTTCTCGCCGGCATAGTTGATAGCAACACCTTTTACGAGCTTCGGTCAACTTGGGCAAACCAACTCGTCACGGGACTTGCCCGACTGGAAGGCTGCACCATCGGCATCGTGGCAAACCAGCCCAAAATTATGGCTGGTACGCTCGATATCTCAGCCGCCCAGAAGGGGGCTCGTTTCGTCCGTTTCTGCGACTCGTTAAACATCCCAATTCTCACTCTCGTAGACACGCCCGGTTTCTTACCGGGTAAGGACGTTGAGTGGCGTGGCATGATTCGACATGGTGCTGAACTCGCCTTTTCTTATGCAGCCTGCAACGTGCCCCGGATCTGCCTCATCACCCGTAAAGCCTACGGAGGAGCGTACATCGTCATGGACTCCAAGGGCATCGGCAACGATCTCACGTTCGCTTGGCCATCAGCAGAAATCGCCGTCATGGGAGCACAGGGCGCCGTGGAGATCATCTACCGACGAGCGCCGAGCGAAGAGCGGCTTCGCCATCAACAGAAATACGAAGACGAGTATCTGACGCCCTGGATCGCGGCCGAACGAGGCTATGTTGACAATGTCATCGAACCAAATCAGACAAGAGCCCATCTTGTTCGCGCCTTCGATCTCCTTTCCACCAAAAAGGAACAGTTGCGCAAAGCCAAGCATGCGAACTCCCCCCTTTAGTGCTCACATCACCGCTTCTTGCCTATCCGCATGGTTGTCCGTGGTCACTAGAGCGAGCGGCCACGACCAAGGGGATCTCTGTCCCGAGATAATCCGAGCTGCTCCTCAATGATACGATCCCGCCCGCGGCGATCATCGAGACCAAGTTCCTCCGCTCGATCATAGATCCTACTCAAGGTATTGGTAATGGCACGGAGTTGATAGAGCTTCTCTCCCTGAAATCGACCGTTGGTTTTGGCGAGCTCCGCTCTACGCGCCCGTGAGATCGTAATCGTGGGTCGCTCGCGCAGCCAATTTACGCCTTGGCGGTCAATGGTGAGATTGAGATGCTGCGTCAGTTCACTCAGTTCAGGCTGACAGAGATAGATTCGCTCAATGTTCCCTGCATCACGAGAAGGGAGATCGCCAAACCTCACCGTACGCCGATCTCCAGTCGCCAGGGAGAAGCCCTCAAGGTGTATGGGGTGCCTTGTTGGCACTATCTCGGTCGTTGCATCCATCTGGACCGTGAGATGCATATCCTTCAACTCCACGATCCGTCCGCTACGGCCGTCGGGCATGGTGACCGGCTCGCCTCGGAACAACGGCTTTGAACCCAGATGTCCAGCTACCGCCTCGGGTATCTGCAACCCTACTTCCCTGCGTAGTTTCGCGCTGAGTCCTGGTGAAGGGGTAGAGAATGAAACACTCTCTTGACATCCAGACTGCACCCAACTGACACAATCAGCGACAAATGCCTTCCATAAGGCCACTGAGCTCTCCGCCAGTATGAGCGTCTTGCCCTCATCACCTCGCAGCCCAAGCATCGTCATCACTGGAGACTCAAGACAAGATTTCCCGGGGGTTCGCACCACTGTCCTTCCGCTTGCGACCAACTCACTGAGCTCAGAAGGGGCCAGCGCATTCGCGTCGACAACGAGAGTTGGTCCATGGGGCGACTGACGATACTGGCCAAAACCCGTAATCAACGCCGCCTCCTGCGGAGTTCTGGTCGCTACCGCCAATCGATCGCCTGCTCGTAGACCAAACTGTTCCAGCGCTTCTACCATAGGAATCACCTCGCGTGAGGAGTACACCTCCTGCAGATTCGCGGCGGGCGCCTCCATCAGCGCTAGCCGCTGTGCAACGGGGAGTGACCGGTACGCGAGACAAAGCGATCCGTCAAGCCTCATTCCCTTACCGGCCACCATGGTCTCCTCTCCATTCATGAGTTGCTTTGCCCGCATCGCTCCGAAGGAAGCACTCAGAGCTACCTCCCTCGCCGTCTTGATGTCCGTTGCACCATTTTCTATCGCCCTGGCCAGTTCGTTGAGGAGCGGATCGTTCACCCGGATACCTGTTCCCGGACCAGCAACGCCAAGCGATGGGATTGGCGCATCTTGGCTGACCATCTGTGCCTCTGACTCCCAGCGTGCACGGAGCTCCGACTGCGAGCGTGGAACCTTCTCCTTCCGGGAGCAAAGAACTGCAAGTTGCCGGATTCGTCCAGAACCCTGATCCCCAGCCAAACGGAGCACCTCGGATCGACGTTTTGAGAAGACCGCACCAAGCTCCTCGGGTTGACCGACTACGTGCCACGAGTCAAGACCGCGACCGGTGAGCTCAATGCCAAGCTTACGCAACTCATGAGCCAATTCGGTCCGATAGCAGAGCTCCCAGACAGGGAGACCACGAGCCCATTGCGCGTGTTCCAAGGCCACATTTCGCCCATCAACAACGACATTGTTGAGGACTACGAGATGTGAATGAAGGTGCGGATCCCCTGAACGAGAAAGTCGATGACCAACGTCATAGGCGACGACTTGCTCAACTGGACTGAGGTCCCCACGGATCACTTTGGCTGCATCGAACTCCAACATCAACTCGAAGGTCCGGCGAACGGCATCGTGATGGGCCCTCTCGATAGGGATTCGCTCTGACTCAGGCGCAAGTGCCCACCGGATCGAGACCGCCTTGGGAGCAGCAATGGTAAAGTCAAGCGCTTTGATAGGATGACGGATGCTCGTCGCTGCGCCGCTAAGGTCCGCCACTTCAACCGAACGGAACGGTTGGTGATCTGACTGAGATTTCACGTCATACCGTTGTACTCCACCAACTTCATCACTTAGCTCTCGTTGAATGTAGTAGTCGAGAGATCCTCGAATCTTAAAAAGGCGCAACCCCACCCCCTTGGCTTCTCACCGTTGAGGGTGGGGACTCCACCAATATACCGACCGCCATTGGCGACGACCGTCGTCGACCTCAAGCTTGTCGCTTGCTATCTGCCCACCTATTTCACGGTGGGCAGAGTAGGACACCTCCGACTAAAGTGCAGCTTGCGCAGCCTCAAAAGCTTCTCTGAGAATAGACACCATCTCGTCGAACTGCTCGGTATCGCAAACGAGTGGTGGAGAAAGCTGCACCACAGGATCTCCACGATCGTCCGCACGGCAGATCAGTCCAAGTTCAAAAAGTTTTGGCGTCAAGATACCCCGCAGAAGTCGCTCCGACTCATCATCATTGAAAGTCTCTCGGGTGCTCTTGTCCTTTACCAACTCGATACCGTAAAAGAAACCAGTACCCCGGATCTCTCCGACAATGTCAAGATCAGCGAGTGTGTCGAGCTTTGCCCGGAACTCGCCCTCCTTGGCACGGACATGTTCTAAGAGCTGATCGCGCTCAAAGATATCCAGGTTTGCGAGAGCCACCGCAGCGCTGACCGGGTGCCCGGCGAAAGTGATTCCGTGCAGGAAACTGTTCTGCTCCTTGAGAAATGGTTCCATCAGGCGATCGGACGCCAACATCGCCCCAATCGGAGAGTACCCTGAAGTCAGCCCCTTGGCGCAGGTGATAATATCAGGCTGGTAGCCATACTTCTGTGCTCCGAACCAATAGCCGAGACGACCAAAGGCGGTGATCACTTCATCGGAGACCAGTAAAACGTCGTACTTGTCGCAGATCTCACGGACCCGTTGGAAGTAGCCCGGCGCCGGGGTGAAGCAACCTCCTGCGTTCTGCACTGGCTCAAGATACACAGCGGCCACTGATTCTGGCCCCTCAAACTCAATCCTCTGTTCGATATCCTCAGCGCAAGCGAGGTTACACTGATCAAGCATCGCGCAGTCAACGCAGCGATAGTGATTCGTGTTTTGAACCTTGATGGCCCCAGGTACTAGGGGTTCAAATGGAGTTTTGATGTCCGGCAGACCTGTCAACGACAGAGCACCAAAGGTGGTGCCGTGGTACGAAAGATTACGAGAGATCACCTTGGTCTTCTCTGGTTTGCCAATCAGCTTGAAATACTGCCGTGCCAACTTCCATGCAGACTCGACCGCCTCGGAACCGCCGGTCGTAAAGAACACACGGTTGATATCCCCAGGAGCCATGGCAGCTAACCGATCGGCGAGTTCCACTGCCGGCTGATGCGCATAACTCCATAGCGGGAAATAGGCCAGTTCACTCGCCTGCTTTGCAGCCGCCTCAGCCAATTCCGTACGACCATGCCCAACCTGCACCACGAAAAGACCAGCGAGTCCGTCGAGATAGCGCTTGCCCCTACTGTCGTAGACATAAGCCCCCTGACCCCGCACCATAACCGGCACTTCGTGATCAGAATACGAGGACATTCGAGTGAAGTGCATCCAAAGATGTCTCTTTGCTGATTCTGAAAGTTCTTCTGTATTCATTCCCTCTTGTCTCCTTGTCTGGGCACTTGTTGTGCCACATCTGTCTGGTACCAAACGATGTTCCGCTTTGTGCGAAATCTTCCAAAACGGTCTCTGGGCCTCTACGGTGCCACGATAGCAGAACGCACCACAGCTATCAACCGTCAATCATCCTTGGCCACTAACGTGTCCCCCAGCTGTAGGTCTGTTTCTCCAGCTTGAGATATACATTCACCTCAGCCGAAACAACGCCCTCCAGTGTCCGAATGCGATCGCTCATCAGTTCGAGGAGGTGTTCATCATTCTCGCACACCACCTCAAGGAGCAGATCATACCGGCCGGCGGCGATCACTACATAGTCGACCTCCGGCAGGGCGGCGCACTGCGCGGCGACGGACGACAAGTCACCAGTCACCTTCAGCCCGACCATGGCCTGTCGCATGAAACCAACTCTCGTGGGGTCGGTTACCGCCACGATCTGCATGACACCGTTGTCAATGAGCCGTTGGACCCGCTGACGGACTGCCGCCTCGGATAGACCCACCACCTTGGCGAGTGCCGCATAGGACGCGCGACCATCCTCCTGCAACAGTTCGATCAGACGCTTCGATGTCACATCAAGCGTCATCGCCAGTTGCGCTTTCGACCCCTGTTCTCGGATCGGTGGTAATCCCTGGCCACGTATCAGCGGGAAGGTACGCTCAGTCCTTCCAGCTTCACTACGACTTGCCAACCGTCACTCCCCCTCTCCTGTCATCTCCGCAGCCACCTTCCAACGGTGGAACGACTTGACCAGCATCCTAACACTCGACGACAACCAACGACAGGTCCACCTCCTCTGACAGTCACACCTCGCAAGGCTCGCTCACCATAGGCTAAACAGCAACCCTGCTGAGACTCATAAAGTTGCACGAGCTATACCACGTCGCGGCCACACAACTATTCTTGACCATTTTCTATGCTATGTCAACCGAATACGCAATAATTCCATAAAAATTCCGCGATTTCCATCGTAGCACCTCCGACGCAGCCTCAGATGGTGTAGTGTAGGAAGAGGGCAGGCTCAGGTGGCTCCACAGTTGACGGTAGGGATTGTGTTGCACCATCGACCTGCAGATCAAAAGCCAGCTCTATCGGTATGGCTCAGCAAGGAGGAGTAGGTAGTCCATGAGCGAACAGTTCCAAAACTATATCGGAGGCAATTTCGTCGAGGCGAAATCCGATGAGACCATGAAGATCGTGAACCCGTCCACAGGAGAGGTGTACGCAACATCTCCCGCTTCGCGAGAGGCCGATATCGACCTCGCCTTCCAGAGTGCTGCGGAGGCCTTCGAAAGCTGGAGGGACTCAACACCCTCACAGCGGAGCCTCATGCTCATCCGATTGGCCGACGCCATCGAAGAGCATGCGGAGGAACTCGTTGAAGCGGAGACCACTAACACCGGGAAACCAGTCGGGCTAACTATGAGCGAAGAGATTCCTCCGATGGCGGATCAGATCCGCTTTTTTGCTGCCGCGGCTCGTAACCTTGAGGGAAAGAGCGCTGGCGAGTACATGGCCAACCACACCTCATTTATCCGTCGTGAGCCCATCGGGGTGTGCGCTGCAGTGACACCCTGGAACTATCCCATGATGATGGCCATCTGGAAGATCGGTCCCGCGTTGGCTGCCGGCAACACGCTGGTTCTTAAGCCCTCAGACACGACGCCCGCGAGCTCGACTATTCTCGCCCGTCTCATCGGTGAGATCTTTCCATCCGGCGTCTTCAACGTCGTTCTCGGTGATCGAGATACCGGACGGCTACTGGTGAGCCACAAGACACCGCAGTTGGTTGCGATTACCGGTTCGCTTCGCGCTGGGAGAGAAGTTGCCATGGCGGCTGCGTCAGACGTCAAACGTGTACACCTCGAACTTGGTGGCAACGCTCCCGTCATCGTATTCGACGACGCAGATGTTGCACGAGCTGCCGAAGGCATAGCAGGAGCAGGCTTCTTCAATGCGGGGCAGGACTGCACCGCCGCAGCGCGAGTGCTGGTTCAACGCGGAGTGCATGACGCCTTCGTGGAGGCGCTGTCCAAGGCGGCCGCCGATACGAAAACGGGAGCACCCAAGGAGGACGCCTACTTTGGCCCACTCAACAACATCAACCAATATGACAGGATTCTCGGACTCGTCGATCGACTGCCCAGCCATGCTAAGGTGACCGCAGGTGGTGTTCGGCTAGACCGTAACGGCTATTTCTTTCCTGCGACCGTCGTTGACAACCTCCGGCAAGAGGACGAGATCATCCGCAATGAGATCTTTGGTCCAATTATTACCGTACAGACGTTTGACACCGAGGAGGAGGCGGTTCGACTCGCGAACGATGTCGAGTATGGCCTCGCCTCGAGCGTCTGGACCCGTGATCATGGGACCGCGCTGCGAGTCTCGCGTAATCTGGACTTTGGTGCCGTTTGGATCAATACACACATACCAATTGTTGGGGAGATGCCACATGGCGGGTTCAAACACTCCGGCTATGGTAAGGACCTCTCAATGTATGGGTTTGAGGACTACACCCGCATCAAGCACGTGATGAGCTACACCGGCAAGGATTGAACCACTCACACACTCGCTGGACAGGACAGGAGTAACCCCTGGTCGACCATCTAGTGGTCTTAGGTAATTGATAGCAACAAGGCCCTGGCGAAACCGCCAGGGCCTTGTTGTGGAAGACCTGAAATCCATCAACCAACTGAACTCGGACCGACCCAACGGGTTAACATTCGCATTGACTAGCTCCAGCCGACCTCGTCTCGGAACGCCTGGTCAACCTTCGTAGTGCTGACCTCGCATCCGCCCTCAATGGACCACAGTGGGCATACAGCTCCTTCAGGCAGTTGCCTCCACCGATGCTCGAAAACCACTTAGGATGGTGTCGATCTGCTCCTGGGAGACGATTAATGGAGGCATCCACCGTATGATATTGCCAAAAGTCCCTGCGTTCATGGCAATAATGTGGTGAGTCGTGAACAGCTCTTTCAAAATGGCAGCGGTGCGCCCTGGATCTGGGGCACCGGTCACCGGGTCAACAATCTCTACTCCGACCATTAAGCCCAATGAGCGAATCTTCCCAATCTCTTTACGAGACTCAGCAATCTGCCGCAGCCCTTCACTGAGCTGCGCTCCCCGCTGGGCGGCGTTCGCCACTAGACCTTCCTCCTCTATGACGTCAAGGGTTGCAATGGCTGCCGCGACGCCTATGGGATTCGCACCATAGGTCCCGCCATGGCTTCCAACGGTCCACTCCTTCATGATGTCATAGGAGGATCCGATTCCCGAAAATGGGAAGCCCGATGCGATACCTTTGGCCATGACGAGAATATCTGGAGTTACTCCGGCATGCTCAACAGCAAACATACGCCCTGTCCGCCCAAACCCAGTTTGCACCTCATCAGCTACAAACAAAATGCCATACCGAGTACAGCGTTCGCGAATAGCTTCAAGAAACTCAGCAGGAGCTGGCAGATACCCGCCCTCGCCTAAGACTGGCTCGATAACCATCGCTGCAGTTTCACCAGGCGCAGTTTGAGCCGCCAACAAGTAATCGAGATAGTCGATCGCTTGTGTGACACTCGTACCATCGGCACCGCCTACGCGCGGGAAGCCAGGGAACAGGGAGACAAAAACGCCAGCTGGAAGCGGCTGATACCCAGCACGGTAACCAGTACGGGAGGTAGTCATCGCCATCGCCTGAGCAGTACGCCCGTGGAAACTTCCTTGAAATACGATAACATTTGTACGCTTGGTGTACTGTCGTGCCAACTTCACTGCAGCTTCCGTAGCCTCGGCACCAGAGTTACTGAAGAAGAAGGTATCGATTCCCTCCGGAGTGACGTTCTCCAGTCGGTCCGCAAGTTCCTGCAGCCGATGATGGGTGTAGATGTTGACTTGAGCGTGGATAAACAGTTGTGCCTGGTCGGCGATAGCCTGTGCAACCCTAGGGTGGCTATGACCTGTCGATGTCACCGCAATACCCGATGTTGCATCGAGGTAGCGAACGCCTTCACTATCAAAAACGTACGCACCCTCCCCACGAACGACCGTCAACGGGGTGAGTTTTGACCAAACTGGTGCTAAATGTGCCATCTTTCCTCCTTTGTCCTTCGATACCTAATGAACTTATCCGACTTGACCGATCAAAGCACGCCTCACTGTGTCAAGAAACCATGTGGGGATACCCCGTTGTTCGCAGCTATCGACAAGTTGAGTCATGGCCAATCCCGCGTTGATGCCTAGGTAGCGCAGAGGTTCCGGTTCCCACTGACGCGGCGCTCGCTCAAAGATCGCATGCACCGCCGGGAGCTCCTGAGGGGAGATCAGCTTTTGAGCAACTAGCCTTCCCATGAGATTTGTCATCGCCACGCCGTCGCCGGCATACCCATAGACTTTGATAAGGCCAGACGTCTGATCGGCATCGATTCGCGGGAACCAATCTCTCGTCACCCCGAGGGTACCTCCCCAAAAGTCAGTAAACTCGATCCCACCAAGCCCAGGTAACAGCTCCAACAGTGTCTGTTCAAGCCGCTGACGCATACCTTTCCCTCGCTCAGGTGCTGGGGTGATCGCTGAACCATAACCGTAGGGGGCACCTCGGCCACCGAAGGCAATCCGCCTATCAGCGGTGATCTGTCCATAGATCACCAGATTCCGCTCATCTGCAAAACTCAAACCAAGTCGAGGACTCCCGATCGCTTCGTACTGCGAGTCACTCAATGGAGCTGTAACTACCATCATCGAATACAGGGGTAGAACCAGTCGGTGCCAATCGGAAAACTGAGCGGTGTACGACTCGGTTGCGAGGACGATCGCATCCGCCTTCACCTTCTGCCCATTCGCAACCAACCCATGATCGCCAATACTGGTAACATCGGTGTCCTCGTAGATGCGAACGCCAAACTCCTCGAGTCGATCGGCAAGGCCCCGCACTAACTTTGCCGGTTGTACCGTGGCACACTGGGGCTGATGTACGGCACCGATGACCTGTCCGGCCACCAAGTAACGATTAGCGCCACGCGCGTCCAGTAAGGCAGTATCGCTTGGGGCTTCTTCCTGCAAACGTTGCCACTGCACCCGGTCTCTGGCGAGGAGGAGTGTGCCTGCCTTCGTGAAATCGCACCGGATGCTGAGCTGACCTACCTGCTGAGCCACCTCGTCAACCGTCTCTTCGAGTGCACGCCATAGGTCGTCTGCGAGTTCAGCACCGTACAACCGCTTCACCTTCGATGCCGGGACAGGGAAGAGACTCGACACCCAACCGCCGTTGCGACCCGAGGCACCAAACCCAACATAGTCGCGCTCCAAAACGACAATCCGAAGAGTGGGATCCAATTCTGCGAGGTACCGTGCTGTCCACAAACCTGTCAGGCCCCCACCAACGATCGCCACGTCGACCTGTATCGGTGATTGTAGCGGAGCCCGCCTGGGAATGTCAGAACCCAGCTGCCGTAACCAAAAGCTTGGAGAAGTCCTCACGGGCTATCGCACAATCACCAGAAAACGCTGTTACTGGCCGAGGGCCTTGGCCACGACTGGATGCACGATCTCCCCCTTGGCAACATTAAGCGAGCCAGTCAAAGCTGGATCCTGAGGATCTCTCGCCAGCCGAACAAGCTTTGGAGCCACCGCCGCCGACAGTGCTCTTGACGCCGTCTTCGGGTACTGGCCGGGCACGTTCGTCACGCAATAGTGGATGACACCCAACTCCTCGTAGATCGGCGCTGAATGCGAGGTTGGCCGAGATGTCTCGATACAACCACCTTGGTCGATCGCAAGATCCACAACTACGGAACCTGGCCTCATGCTTGCAATATGGTCGCGCAATACCAGTTTTGGTGCCTTCGCACCGGTCACCAATGCAGCGCCTACAACGAGGTCAGCCTCTCTAACCGCCTCACTGATCGCATGTTCGGAACTTGCGAGGGTAGCAGTTACCGTACCCTCCTGCTGTGCCATGTAGAGCCGATGAAGATCGATATCCACCCCGGTGACTTCAGCATCCATTCCCCGGGCACCGCGAGCTGCCATGGTTCCCGCTACGCCCATGCCAATGACGACAACGCGCGCCGGTGGGACTCCAGCCGATCCTCCAAGGAGAACTCCAGACCCACTGGCAAGGTAATGAGCACCAACGATAGCGGCCGTGCGACCGGCTACCTCACTCATGGGAGCAAGCAGGGGAAGGCCACCCTTCTCCTCTAATGTCTCGTATGCGAACGCATCGATACCGCTATCCACCAGAGCCTTGGCAAGTGCTGGTTCAGCAGCCAGATGGAGATAGGCGAAGAGTGTGAGGTCCTTTCGGAAAAACCCCCACTCAGACTCCTGCGGCTCCTTGACCTTCACAACAAGATCCGCAGCCCATGTTTCCTTGGCATTTGGGGTGATCTTGGCCCCAACCGCCTCGTAATCGGCGTTCGTGAAACCAGCACCAACGCCGGCATTCGTCTCTACCCACACCGCAAACCCGGCCTGAACGCAAGACTTCACCGCAGAAGGATCAAGCGCTACTCTTCGCTCTCCGTCCTTGATCTCCTTAGGAAGGCCGATTGACTGAACCATATTTACTCCTCAATCACTCTTGGCGACAGACAACGCTGGCGACAGAAACCACGGTGGGACAATGTAGAAAAACTACCCCGATCCCATGCTAGAGCATGCACACCGATCATGCAAGCGAATCGATTAAAATCAAGAATCAATTCCGCTGATTCAACAGCAAAATCCACGAAACTAGCAGTAATCCTCATTCTCCATCCCTTGTACCATGCGGATTACCCGGCCAACCGACGCAACAGGCCCTGGCAAAGGCTATTCTTAGGGCCAGTGCCCTACTTCTCACCATCTTTCAGCGAGCTCTTCCCAAACGCAGCGGTGTCCTCTATCGATCCGTTAGCATCACAGGCCGCCGTCCACCTACTACGCAACGGCGGCTCGGCAGTTGACGCCGCCATCGGGGCTAACGCAGTCCTCTCCGTAACCGCCCCCGACCAGTGTGGACTGGGAGGCGATCTCGTCGCGTTGGTCTACTCGCCGCCGTCGTCACGAGGTCCGGCCCAGGTGCAGTCACTTCAAGCGATTGGCACCTCCGGCTCCGGCGCCTCGGCTGAGTTCTTGCGAGCTGATGGCCATCGCACAATTCCACGTTCGAGTCTTGGAGCTCTTACCGTGCCCGGAGCTGTCGACGGATGGCTCGCACTTCATCACAAATTTGGCAAGCTTCGACTCGACCAAGTTCTGGAGATCGCCGTCAGCTACGCTACCGATGGATTCCCCGCGTCCAGTCGATTGCGACGGAATTTTGAACAGATCCGCGGCCTTGCTTCCGGAGCTGAACTCGGTGGCTTCCTCGGCACGATGGCGGGTACCACGCCCCTCGTCCGGCGCCCAGGTGTTGCGCGGACCCTTCTCGCAATATCGAAACTCGGACGCGAGGGATTTTATGCCGGTGAATTCGGTGCAGAGCTGATGAAGCTGAGTGACGGCGTCTTCCGACCCGATGACCTAGCCAGACCTATCGCTAGGTTCGCTACGCCACTAGAGGCTAACATCTTTGGACATGTGCTCACAACTAACCCGGCGCCAAGTGCAGGCTTCCTTATTCTTGGCGCATTAGCCCAGCTCAGTGGTACCACCGCTACTGCCGGTGATGCCAACTGGTACATAGAACTCATCGAAGCTTTTCGTACCACAAGTTGGATGCGTGGTTATCATCACGACAATGTTGATCTCGCGAGCGTTTTGGCTGGCACGGTCAGTCCCAATGTCGTTCGCACCCACACCGTGTCCGCCGGTCCAGACACGACCGCAATCACCGCCATCGATGCGAATGGGCTAGCAGTAGTGATCGTCCAGTCCAACGGACATGCCTTCGGTTCTCGCCTCGCGACGCCTGACACCAATATCTTCATCCACGACCGAGGAGCAGTCGGCTTCAACCTCATAGCTGGCGACGCAAATGAACTCAAGCCAAAGGCGCGTCCTCGACATACCCTTTCGCCCATGATGGCCCAGGATGCTAATGGTGACCTCGCTCTCGTAGCAGGCACGATGGGTGGGGACCGGCAACCGAGTATCCTTGCCCAGCTCATTACCGCCACACTGCGAGATCGGAGTGAACCGAGCGACGCACTCGTCCAACCACGCTTTGCCTTCACTTCGACATCCGTGGGGGACCTGTCGGGATTCGACACCTATGACGGGACTCAAGAGCCTGCCATCACCTGCGAGGAACATCTGTCATCGTCGATATTTGACGAGCTCATTGGACGGATAGGCGTGGTCACACCGACTCCCGCATTTAGTCCTGAGTCTGGAGTGGCCCATGTAACGCTACGTCGATCAAACAGTTGGATAATCGCCGCAGACCCTCGGTCGGAGGCCGCTGGAATCGCGGGTTACTAAGTAGCACGATCAAGCCAATTCCCTCGTGTCAAGCAAAGCTCTCGCCAAGAGGATACGGTTGGGAACATGGAACCAACGATAGACCCGCTCAGCTACGCCACCGGCCTCAATCACTACCTGGTCGATCCAGTCTTTGTGAGAATCACCCAGGACCTCATGGCGGCCTCCTTCACCACAGAACTTGCCAAACTTGGCGCCTTCGTTGGCGACCAGGTGCTTCCGGTCGGCAACGAAATCGATCGTGCTCCCTCCCTGACGTTGATCAGCCACGATCTTGATGGTAACCGCATCGACCAGGTCCGTCTTACGACTTCGCATGCCACCACGTATGAGCAACTTCGTCACCTTGTCTCAACACCCTGGACGGGAGCTGGCTTTCTTGGCCATTTCCTGCAAGGTTACTTAGTGGCAGATCCGGGTTTCTACTGTTTGCTCACACTCTCCACGCAGGTCGCCAGCGCCCTACATCTGCTGCTTCCCAACCCCGAACGCTATCTAGAGCGACTGACAACGGGGCCCAGTTGGGGAGGAACCTGGTTTACAGAGACGCACGCTGGGAGTGACTTAGCTGCAACCAGAACGCAAGCTCGACAGACCGACAGCGGTTGGATACTCTCAGGTGGAGACAAGTATTTTGCAAGTGGAGCAGGTCTCACCGATCTTGCGATCACCAGCGCCTACCCTGCTGGCGCGACGTCGCTGAGACAACTTCATCTCTATCTCACTGAGAAATATACCAACGATGGCGAACTAAACTTCACACTTCGGCGGCTTAAGTCGAAACTCGCCACCAAGGCGATCCCGACCGGAGAGATCGAGCTGGCCGAGTCGCACGCCACGCTTCTGGCTGGTGAGAATGAGGGTATCTACCGTATCCTACAGAGCCTCACACTTGCCCGCACGGCCAACGCGATGGCGAGTGCGGGAGTTGCGAGAATCGCAACGATAGAGGCCACGCTCCGGGGCGAGCGAAGGAGTGCCTTCGGCCATCCACTTCGCGAACATCCGCTCTTCGCGCGCGACCTCGTCATGTTACGCCTTGCACATCTCGGCGTCCTTTCACTCGCTCTCCTTGGAGCCGAGACCTTCCAGCAAAGCTATGCTTTCACCGACCACAACGACCCAGACTATCTCTTGCTTAGATTGCTCAGCCATGCGACGAAAACCCACACCGCAAAGCATTCCACCATCATCACACAACTCGCCATGGAGTGCTTCGGAGGCCTTGGCTTTTTAGAGGATTACGCGATCGCCCGTTGGCACCGTGAGGCACTCGTCCTCCCTATCTGGGAGGGAAGTGCAAACATCCATGCCTTAGATGCCGCTGAGGTCCTGCGACATCCCGACGCTGTCATCGGCATCCGCGCACTTCTCACCAAGTGGGTACCGGACTCACTGCACCGTTCGGTGCTCATGGGCGCCGAGAAGGCGCTTGAGGGCCTATCCGGTGAGGCGTGGTACTGGAAGGAGGCCCTCGAACTCCTTGGAGAATGCCTCGAGGTCGCAGCCCTTGGAAGGTTCGCCGCCGACGTTCCCGAGCTCGCTGATGTCGCAGAGCTGCGGTGGAGATATTTTCAAACACATAGCCTCCCCGTCTGGCGGTTGCCCGAAGCTCTCCGCTTCACAGATTAGGCCTCTCAACCTGGCGGCCGCACCCAACAACTCGGCCCGCGACCAATGAATCCTCTACCCATCAAAAGGATGCTCAGAAAGGCGGCAATCCCCTATCATCAAACCTTCTCGCTGCGGTACGGACAAGAGACAAGGCATAGCCGCCCTCGCAGCTAACCGTTGATGGGACCAGTCCCATCTCTCAAACTCTGGCCCAAACGGCCCCGCAAGACACCCAACATCTCAGCTACGATTGCCATGGCGGTCTCCTCGGTGCTCCGTGCTCCAATATCGAATCCAGCCGGTCCGTAAATCCGATCGAGCTGATCCCCACATCCGCAATTGAGGAGACGGCGACGGCGTTCCGCCTGCGTTCCTCGGGAACCTAGCGACCCTACATAGGGTACCTCGGTAGCCAGCAAAAGATCGTGCAAGATCGGGGTAACTCGATCATGATCGTGATCGAGCACAACGACAGCATCGCTCGAGCCAACCTGGGGGAATGCATCGACCGAATCGAACTCTATCGTCTCGATACCGAGAAGTCCGGCTTGGGCGTTCAGTGCTGCGGCGAGCACTCCCGTCCCGATCACCACCAACCGAGAGCGAGGAAGAAAGCACTGGATGTGTACAACGCCATCCCCCAAGGTCTGGAGCGTTACCCCTACGCGGCCATGTCGGAGCAGTTCAGCCGCCGCTTGTTCAGCCCCATCACCACCGGATCCATTGTGTACCACGACCCGCACTTCGGTCGGGCGACCACGTGCGTCGAGCAGAGTGACAAGCGCAAATCCTCTGCGTGCCCGTAGATGTGGTTCGACGGCAGAGAGCCAGCTCCATGGGTGAACGATCACCCGCACTGACCCACCACACGCAAGTCCGTTCGCAACTGCCTGGGCGTCACCGATCTCGGTCGTGATACTCCGAGGTTCGGGACCAGAGGTATCGGCAAGCAGTTGCGTCGTGAGTTCCGCAGAAAGCACTGAGCCATACTGACGAGTACCGGCGACAATCATGAGATCGCTTCCCCGATCACCTCCCCCGAATCCCCGAAGTTCGGCGAGTCGCACCACGGCCGCCTCCGAATCCAGGTCTCGATGAAGTAGCACACTCAGTTCATCAAAGGTCATCAAAGCTGCTCTATGGGTCCAGCTGCTCAGCCATGAGATCTGCGAAGTACCTCTGAATCTTCGCAGTAATCGGGCCAGGCGCGTCGTCGAAATGCCGTTGATCGAGGATCGCCACGCCCTGAACCATGCGTAGTGTTGAGGTGACGAACATCTCTGTGACCAACGGATCGGTCAACATCGTTAATGGTATGTCCTCCTCGCGGGCACCAACCCCCTCAATCACCAGGTCACGAGTCACCCCCGCCAAACAACCAGCGCTCAACGGCGGTGTCAAGATAGCCCCATTATGAACAATAAAGATGTTCGACCCAGATCCCTCACAGAGATTACCAAGCGTATTGGCAAACAGCACTTCACTCGCACCCCGCTCGGAAGCCCAAGCGAGCGCAATCACGTTCTCTGCATAAGAGGTGGTCTTGAGACCAGCTAGCACACCACGTTCGTTGCGCGGCCAGGGTGCGAGGGCGAGCCTGGTCGTTGTCGCCTCGCGTGCGATCGGTTCTGTTGCCATCACCGTCCTCGGTTTCAGTTGGGGTGGCCGATGCGAACCAAGACCAGCGTTTCCGGCAGTATAGGTGATTCGAATCTTCGCAGTACCTAACGCGTTCCGCACAACCAATTCGTCAATTCCCTTACGGATAATCTCAATGTCTGGCTCGGGAAGCCCCATCCCGCGAGCCGTCCGCACCAAGCGGTGCAAGTGCCGTGTGACCGCGAAGGGTTTACCATCTACGACGACCAGTGTCTCAAAAGCACCGTCGCCACAAACAAGCCCATGATCAGATACTGGAATGCCAGCATCGTCAGCCTCATGAAGATTTCCGTCAATCCATACCACAGCCACGGCATCAACCTCCTTGCGATATCCTAGTGGTATGCTTGACCCTGCTCTCGAAGCCCTCGTCCACGATAAAAATTTCGCCAGCCTCACAACCCTGACCGCCGACGGAACACCTCAGGCATCCATCATGTGGATCGACTGTGACCATGAGCATCTGCTTATCAACACCGAAGTTGCTCGCGCGAAATTCCGTAACGTTTCGCACAACCCGCAGGTGAACGTGTTGATTTGGGAACGTACTAACCCCTACCACTACGTTGAGGTCCGCGGTGTCGTCACCTCAATGACCCGTGGCAGCCGCGCTGCCGACCATCTCGAAGAGCTGGCGAGGAAATACACTGGGCAAGCCTTTGCCGGAACCGTCGAGTCAGACCGTGTCATCCTTGAGATCACACCAAAGCGCATACGGGTAGTCGACTGACAGGCCCTCACCCCAGCTCGGCCCACCTGTAGCACGATACCATGCAAGCAATGCATCGAGATACAACCCGAAAGACTGAACCTTGACCAGCCCAGTACCACGACAAGGCGACCAACACCGGATACGGGATTTAGTTGTAGTAGGTTGGTCCCACGCAGGACAACATGCCTACATCGCGTCACTTGGGATCGCGATTCCCTATGTCATCGTAGCGTTCCATACCGATTATGCCACGATCGGCATACTCCTCTCCATCGCCGCGATTGTGGGCAGCGCACTCCAGGCGCTATCGCTGGTCGTGCGAAGAACTTCAGCACGCGTCCTCTTCACTCTCCAGAATGTCGGGTCCACCATTGGCGCTGTCATCGCAGCGTTGGCCCCAGGAATCTACGTTTTCATGGCTGGTCGGCTCCTGCAGGCCAGCGCTGGTTGGCCGCAGCACCCAGTTGGAGGTTCTTATCTCGCCAACAGACACCCCGAACACCGTGGGACCACGCTCAGTTGGCACGTCACAGCCGGAAACCTCGGAACGCTCCTGGCCCCACTGATCATGCCTTCGATCATTGTCGCCTATGGATGGCGTGCGGCTTTCTGGTTACTCTCTATCCTCCTCCTCACTACCATCGCGGTCGTCGCCATTTGGCTCCCTTCACCTTGGCACCGCATCCCACCAACCGATGTCGCGGTGGACCAACACCCAGAGAGCGTTAGTTTTTGGCGCCGTCTACGAACCCTCATGACACAACGGCCTGTTTTTGCTCTGCTCCTAGCTGGAACCATTGCCGCAGGCGGACAAGGCATCGGCATCGTCGGTGTCTATACACCTGGCTATCTTCATACTTCTCTTCATCTCTCAGCACTGGGATTGACGGTCATCTTGACCTTGTTGTATGCTGGCGCTGTCGTTGGACCAATCCTGATGGGGTCGATCGCCGATCGGAAAAATCATCGGATCATCTTGATCGCGAACTACGCACTGGGAGCGCTCGCCCTATTTTTCTTCGTTCTCGTTGGTCGAGGGCTGCTGGGTCTCGCCATCGTTGGCATCGCTATTGGCATCTTCTCCTACTCGGAGCTGTCACTTCGTCAGACTGTCTTTTCCGACTATCTGCCATCAGGCATGTCCCGCGCTGGTTTTGGGGTTTTCTTCACCGTCTCGCAAACGATAGGAGCGCTCTGGATCGCCATTATCGGTGTAACGGTGACCGATGGAGGATTCCGAGCTGCCTTCGTTCTCATGGGAGCCACCTTTATCGTTGCGGCGTTGATCGTCATCTGGGGGACATACAAACGGCCAGCCCTCGAGGAGAACGCGTGATCACTGTGTCGAACGATCGAACGGCCAAAGAGGTAACGGCTGGGCTCGTTCAACCACTCCACCTTCGGAATCAAGGCACTGTGTCTCATGGAACCATTCCGGGATCCATGGGAACACTTGCCCCCGAAGAACTCAGTCGATATGGTGACGATAGCTGTGCCAGAAGGTCAGGAGCGAACCAACGCACTTAATCCCCTGCCGATAAACATTCGTGACCCTCATTGGGGTACAGAGTTTACGACACGGTAAGCACGACGATGACCTGCATCTCCGCAGGTCATCATTGGCAGCCCCAACGGGATTCGAACCCGTGTCTCCACCTTGAGAGGTTAGAGTCACTTTTTTCTATCTGTGCAGTTCAACCCCTATTTTTGAGGCCTAATAACGCCTCGTCGTGCGATCTACGTGCGATATCCAAATCCGCAACAGGCGACGCAAGACCCCCCAAAGCCTCCGAAAGCGCCCTATCTCGGTCCTCCGTCGAGTGCTGATATCGGAGTGCCGCGACTGTCGAAGCATGACCTCCGCGACGCATCAGATCGGCCACCGAAGCCCCCGTAGCCGCGGCCCACGTTAGCCCCGAATGACGTAGGTCGTGGAAGTGAAGGTCGGGCCGATTGATCGAGGCTCTTGCGTTGTTCCAAGCCCGATCCAGCGTGCGAGGCGAGACCGGCCTATCGCCAGCGCCGAATAACCACCCCTCGGTCTGAGGCCCCACGAACGCCTCTAGGTGCCCCCTCAGAGCCTCTACAACGAACGCAGGAACCGAGAGGCTACGAATGCCTGCGTCAGTCTTTGGCGGCCCGATTTCGGCCCTTGCGCCGCTCGGTTGCACCAGAGCACGACGAACGTACACAACGCCGCGCATAAGGTCGATATCCCCTCGTGTGAGCCCCAGCACCTCACCTCTGCGGAGCTGAGCAAAGGCCGCGAGTAGTACCGCAAGCCTCAAGCGCTCAGGCATCGCCTCAGCCGCGGCCAGCACCTCAGGAATCGACGCCGTAGGCCGTTCGGGCGCCTTGACACTCCCGGCGCCCTTGATCTTGCAAGGTGAGCGCGCGAGCCACCCATCGCTCACCGCAGTCGCAAAGATAGCCCGTAAGAGTCTGTACCCATCATCAGCGAGCGAGGGCGAGTCGAAACCGTAGTACCAGCCCCGCACCCGATCAGGTGAGATAGCTCCGAGCCGTAGGTGACCAAACGTCGGCAGGATATGCAAGCGCATAAGACCTGCGTACTTAGCCTTTGTAGTCGGTCGGAGGTCGGAGCGGGAGTCGAGCCAGCGGGTAGCGTAGACATGCAACAGGGTCGAGGCCCGGTCAGGGTTGACCCACTCGCCCCGGAGTATCTCCGTGTGTACATTGGCGAGCCACGCATCCGCATCGGCTTTGGCCGTGTAAGTACGCTCGCCCGTGAACCGCTTGCCGTCATGCAGATACGAGGCCTGCCAGCGCCCGCTCGGCAGCTTCCGAACGTACCCGAACGTGCGCCTAGCCACTACACCTACTCACCCAATCAGCTCCCAGCCTCAGCCACTAGGTCCGATCCACAGAATCGGCACTTAATAGCCTCAGCTTTGATTGTCTCTGCGCAGAACGGGCACGTCTTCTCGCCTGCCAGAGAGCGCTTTACGAACGGCTTGCGAGCCGCTTCCAGCTCTTGTTGGGCCCTCGAAGCTGCATCGCGATCATCAAAGACAAACACCGACTGCCGGGAGATCCCTGCATCGTCAACCCACTCGATCGTCAGAATGAGCTTTACGTCAGTCGTAGTACTCTGCACGGTCTTGTATTTCGGGTCGATGGTGCCCTTAGAAGTTCTTCGCGTGCGTAAGGGAGCCAACGGCAACCCTTCAAAAACACGCCAACCAAAGGTAGCCCTACTCTTACTCTTCGTCTTAGCAGAGGTCATGACCTGTTGAACATGAGTCTCGGTGCGGCTGTCGTCCCGTAACGAAATTGAGCTAATCGCATCGCGCCTGATTCGCATCAACTCCGGGATGGGCTCAATTGTCGGCGCAGCACCCGTTGCCTCGCCAATGGCCAACTGTTTGTGACTAGGTGAACGCAAGTTATACCTGAACTCCTCAGGAATGAAGATCAGCTCCTCATCGGTAAAGGCGCATAGCGTCGACGGGTTTGCGCTAGCCCTGAGACCGCCAATCGCGGAGCCAACCCAAATCGAATGATCGGCGCCGACCGACGAGAGTGACTCACCCCACACCTGCGCCTTGGCCTCCCGCTTTTCCACAGCCCGCTTGCCGAGCCAACCGATAATCGCCAACACAATCAAAAGGAACACAAGCCCGCTAACCGTGCTCCCAGTGCCTCCCGAACTCGCTGCAGCTACGAGCATCCCAACCCCCCTACTTCAGGCGTCCAATACCTCAAAGATACCCCCAAACACGCCACAAAGCGTCACCGGCCATACCAGAGCGTCGAGTCACGCCGCCTCAAGGTAGACATACCGCACGGTCGCCGGGTACCAGGTGGCCCCGCCTTGTGCTGTAGGGACCCCCTCCGCGTTCAATTCACGCGCGATAGCCGACCACGTAGCCCCTCCGTCTTTGGCCCCACGAATGCGCGCTACCACGTCCTCTGCGAGGGTGCGAGGCCGCCCGAGCTTGACCCCTTGACTTTTCTTGACCGCCAGAGCTGCCTTTGTCCTCTCACCGATCAACCTGCGCTCAAGCTCTGCGAAAACTGCGAGAACCTGCGCCATTGCCGCACCCTGTGGGGTCGTCGTGTCTACCGGAGCATCGAGAGCAACCAGCCCCCAATGTCCGCGCTCAGCTTCGAGTAAAAGCCCCGTAGCGTCATGGACGGAACGCGTAAGGCGGTCGAGCTTGGCGACCATGAGAACGTTAGCCTCGCCACGTCCGAGCATCGCCAGCGCCTCGGTAAGCGCGGGCCGATTGATAGTCTTCGCGCTAATCCCCGCGTCCGAGAGGACAGCCAGGATCGGCAGCCCTCGCCTCTCGCACTCGGATCTGATCGCCGCCTCTTGTGCCGCGAGCCCGAGGCCGGATACCGCTTGCTCCTCTGTGCTGACCCGAAGATAAGCGACGACCCCTTGGACTACGGATTTCTTGGTGCGTGCCATACTTACATTATAGCAAACGGTCGTTTGCTTTCAAGCCACTACTGCGAAAGAATTTCGAGAGCGTCCGCAGCGTCGCCGAGCACCGCGTGCAACGCGACCAAGGCCCCCTCAAGTCGATAGCGCATCGAGGGCGTGGACGTAAGTTCTCCGCTCTCGATTGCCCCGAGCACAGCTCCGACCGACTCCGCTAATTTTTCGACTTCACTCCGCTTCACGTAAACCTCCTGATGCATGCTCCATGGGTGTATTCAACCCGCGCTCCGAGCCCTCGGTTTTCTTTTCCATTTGTCCACTGTACGTGACCCCGAATTTCCCTCCGAGCACTTCGTCCAGCCATCCCTGACTCGCATGGATGGCCGCGAGCGCCTCATCCAGCCAGCCGTCGCCCTTGCGGATTGCCGCCAGCGCATCGTCAAGCCACGGGTTGGCGATCAGCAAAATGAAGTCCTCCGGCTCGCACTTATCACGGCCCGAGTGTGTCATGATATCTTCGTCTTCGCGGGAGTCAGAATTGCTCAAAATCCGGCCTTCCATCGTTCGCACCATCCTTCAACGCCTCCCAGTGCCCGACGGCCTCTGCGAACTTCCCAACCAGCTCCCAAAACTCGTTGAAGGGCACGTCTCTATCGAACCTCGCCGCCTTGACGGCGATCATCGCCTGATGGGCTTTTATCTCGGCCTCAAGAATCTCTACTTCACTTGCCATTACCTTCCTCCTGTTCCGAAAATTGCACCGTGCCTGCCTATCCGATCCAGGTTCGCGAGCGCCTCTGTGCCGACCTCGTATGTGATTACGGTCAGAGCCACGCGCGCCAGTTCTCTTAGCTCGTCCTCGCCCATTGCACCCGTCAGCGCCTTGATCGCCTCGTAGCGATCAGCCGATCCGAGCCCCTTGAGCCGCGCCCCCTCTTGCGCGACGGTATGAGCAGCGAGCGAGGTTTGGTAGATCGTCGCGGTCATTTCTGGCCCCCATTCTGAGGTCGATGGATCGCTCCTCTGAGCCGGTGCAAGTCTCGCGAGGGCGGTATCCTCTCCTTGTCGAGGACTTCCCAACAAATGCCGTTGGGGTCCAGGCGTCTCAGCATGCCTTGCGCCTCAAGTTCCGTTGCCGCCTTGATGAATCTCTCCCAGGACCAACCGAACTCAGCCATGGCCTCCACGGCGTTAAAATCGCCCTCAAGCATTTTCGCGCCCTCCGTTGGCCTCGGCCACAACCTCGGTGGCTTCGTCCAGCGCGGCAAGCAGAATCGAATTGATCGGGTAGTCGAGTTCTCGATCCTTCCAATCGCAAAAAAACGGCACCGCGTAGATCGCGAAGTTCTCGAATGCCTCCATCCCCATGGTGATCATTACGTGACCTGCTAACCCGAGAGGTGGCTCTCCTGCCTCCTGCCACTTGCGAGCTTCAAGCACCACCGCCACGAAGTCCCAAATCGCGTCGCCGTCAATCGTTATGTTCTTCTTACGCACGTTCACTTACCTCTCTTTCCGTCTCCCAATCGATCACCGCTCTCCCTGCCTCGAATCGCAGCCCCGCGAGGTGCAGCACCCGTCCGACGTTAGCTTCACCTCTGTCACGGAACTCGCTCATCAACCTCGTGACTGTCACCGGCTCAGTTTCCCAATCCAGCCAAAAACGAATCTCTGCCCAAAGCCTCACATCGTCAGGCCCCGCGGAGGTAGGCAACTGCGGTCGTGGTCGCTTCTGCACCGGTGGCAGCTCGGTGGCGTTAGGGAATGCCGCGCTCACGTTCTCGCGGATCTCATCGGCGGTGAGTGGTGGGTGGTCGTCTTCCGAGCCGTCAGCGAAGGGGTCTTCGTCGTCCTCTTTCCATTGTGGCGCTTCGTCCCTACCACTCTGCCACTCTGGCGAATCGGCCTCGTTTTCGGCTGCAAACTCCCTGCTCACAACAGATTGGCACATTGGCACATTGGTAACCCCTTTAAGCTCCGTTACCACTCTGTGTTCCACTCTGTCGGCAAGCTCGACCACGAAGGGACCGCCAAACTCGCCAGGTCTCGACACTGCTCCCACTGCCTTGATCGCCCTACTCACGGCGTGCCGCTCCGCAGTGAAGCCTTCGGCCTTAAGTCTCTTCGTAAGGTCACCCCGTGCGATTGGCCCGTCGGCGAGTATCACCCGGATGGCGCCCGCGAGATCATCGCGCTCGCTCCGTTCCTCTGGCGCGGCCATGAGGTCAGATGCCGCCACGTTTGAGCTGCGAAAGTTTACGGCGACCGCCAGCTCTGTTTCGATGTCTTCCGAGAGAACAAAACTGAGGCTTTCTGGCTTCTTAAAGTTTGTCTTAGCTACCGCGAGGATGCGCTCATGGTTCTCACCTTCCCCTGTCGCGGGTGCGTCACCGACGACCCAAACAACGCGGCTGACGGAGGTCCAGGCGGTGCTCCCGATCACGGGGGCGTCACTATTTCCAGTGCCTTTAGGCGCGTGGGCGATGCCAATGATCGCGCAGCCGGTCTCAGCTGCGATGGACGCGAGGCCAGCAAGGAGCTCGCCGACTGCTTGGTAAGATTCAGACCTTCCTCCAACGGAGTAGCCCAATCCGTCGATGACAAGCAGGTCAAGCCCGCCCATCTCCTCCTTGAGGGTTGCCATGTCCCGAGGTAAGCTCAGCGGTCCCACGTCCGTCGAAAGGTTTTTTGCGTTGGCAGGCGCGGCGCCAGACACGTAGAGGCGGGCAGTGACAATATCCTCATGCTCCTCGACGCTCAGCCACCGAATATGACGGGGTTCTATCGCGTCCCCTAGAGGCCCTCGTCCGTGTGACAATCCCGCTACGAGCGCAGCAAGGACCGTTGACTTCCCACAGCCAGGTCTTCCTGCGATCATGTGAAGGCAGCCCTTCATGAGCCAGCCTTTTAACAACCAGTCCGGTTTCCTGAGCGGCGATGCATCAATCTCGACGGTGCGGAACCTCTGAACGCCCTTCTTTGCTTTGGTCACAAATGGGCTGAGCAGGGCTGCCGCGCCCTCACGGTCCCCGGCCGCGATAAGCCTGTCGGCCTCTCGCAGCGCAGTACGCAAGCGCTTATCTTTCGAGAGTTGGGCCAGCTCCCGAGCGTACTTCGGTCCTGCCTTCATCGATGGAACTTGTGCCTCGGCGGTCACCAAGCGAACAGCCAGATCATCATCGCCGCCCGCGATTGACGCCGCATCGACAGCTAGGCCTTGCTCGTGCCTCTTGGTGATCGAAGCCCAGGCGGTGCGCCAAGTTTCGAGCGCAAAATCCTGAGGCGTCACCGCTTCGAGCATCTCCCCCAAGGCGGGCGAATCGCTCTCGGCCAGCAGTAGAGCAGACCCAACTACGTTTGCCTCGATCTCGTCACGCGAGGCCGTCATCGGGTCGCCTCGTGACGATTCGCATCTATGAATTTGTCCAGGTCACGGGTGTCGAAGCGAACTAGGCGCCCTACCTTGACCGCGCTGAGCTTGCGATCTTGCCAAAGTTGCCTGACGTGGCGAGCGGACGTGTTTAAGTAGGTTGCGGCTTGGTCGTAATCCAAAAGCATTCGGGCATGACTCCAAACGCCTCACTCACAACCCGAAGGGTGGCTATGAAGGCATTCGTGTCGGCCTGACCGCACAACTTCAACTGACCCCAGTATATCACTGTTTGCCGCCTATTGCCTCGCTAAACTAGTACGTATGTTTGCCAATACTTCCGCTGACAGTGCGAAACTCATAGCACTCTGTGCCGCTTGTGAAACCCAAGGCCGCAAGTCTGTGATCGGGAAGGTAGTCGGCGAGCAGGTCGTCATCAGCGTTGGCACCCGCGGGTCGGCGCTCTGGCCCACGCTCACGGACCCACAAGCAGCCATAGCCGCCGACCCCTCCCTCCGTGACCCTCAAGCCGTCGTGGCACATCGTAAGGCTGTGCGTGAAGGCAAGGCTGATCCGCTCCCCGGCGTGACCGTCACGAAACAACCCCGCACGCGTTGGGTCGTGCTCGCTGCGAAGCGCCAAAAGGCTTTCTGTCGGGTTGGCCACCCTACGCAAATCGAGAAAACCCGCCTCCTTGCCATGAGCGCAAGCCGTTCGACCGTCGTGCTCGACTCCCGGGGTCACGCGCTCTGATTTCGTGCGATGAACGTGCGATAACAGATCGCACAACCGCGTCAAAACACGTCATGAGCGAACACATGTACGCTAACGCACTTTAGGTAAAAATGCCGATGACCTGCATCTTCGCAGGTCACCAGTCGCAGCCCCAACGGGATTCGAACCCGTGTCTCCACCTTGAGAGGGTGGTGTCCTAGGCCTCTAGACGATGGGGCCTCTAGGAGACTCGATCCACTCTAATGGCTGATGATCGATCAACATGTCGCTGACTCTCGCCGCCATCCGTAGCGGTCCAGAGAGACCAACAACGCATCCCCCGCGACCAAGCCATCTTCAGCCAAGTTGTCACACGGGCCGCTGTGCGGGTACCTCTCCTGCGTTGGTGAAATCGGGGTCACGGTAGTAGTTACGCCAGATCAGGCGATACAACGGAATCTTCTCTGGAATCTTGCGGAGTCCGGGGATGATCGGCACGAGGAGCAAGAGGATGCTCAACACCGTCATGATCGCCAGGACCTCCACGTCGCCATTGCCCGAGGTTGACATCGGTGAGATCTGATACCACATGGTGTAGAGCCACATCCATGGCTGTCCAGGCCAGGATCCAGTCTCGTTCATCACGCCCCATTGGTTTCCCTGCAGATGATCAACCGTGACGAGCTTGTTCCAGTAGCTATTCGGTTGAGCGACCACCGAATCCCCGATAAACATCAACGGATTCGTGTAGTTCGTGGTGTAAAAGCTCGACTGGGTGAGGAGTTGTGCATCAAGGGCACCCGACTGCGCCATGGCAAGGAGGTGCGTCATCAGCACGGGAACTGGTCCTGCCGATGGCATCTCTGAGATGACGGCTGAGCTGCCTAATGGAAGCTTGTTCATCTGTGCTTGATAGTTGCTGATCCAGTGGTCCTCGGTCGCCTTGGATGCATGCTCATAGGTTGAGATGGCCACCGTTAACGAAGGGAAGTCCGGCAGGGTCGACAGTGGGTTGAGCACAAAGTCCTTGGCCGTGTTGAGCGGATACTTGACACCGAAGAACTTCTGGACCGAGACTGGGCCGAGGGTCTGCAGCGACCCTGTCGCCGTATTATAGGGCGGTCCATAGGTCGCAGTCGTGCTTGTCCCGTTGAGCTCAGTCAGTGCGATGTCGACGAAGCCAACCGGCTGAGCCTTTGCCCATGACTGGACGGTTACGGGGGGGACATCAGGTGACGAAAAGGTGATGGCGAGAAGAAAGACAAGTACAAGCACGATCACGAACGCTATGGTCGCCTCCTTCAGGATGTCATAATGGCGTAGCGGTCCGTGCCATGGTCGACCATACTTACGTTCGCTCTGACTCCACCGGCTCATTGTCCTACCTCCAACGTGCTCGTCTCTTGGATACCTGTCTCTTGTGCTCCGGATGCGATCACGGCATCACCACTGTCCTCACCAAGGTGGGCTGGCTCAGCACCAATCGGAGGAACGACGCCACGGATACGAACCATCAGGACATGAATTCCTACGATCAACACCAAGATGATCGGAACCAAAACGATATGGAGCATCAATGCCTGGCCAAAGTTCATGGCGTTGAAGAACGCACCGATACCGCCCGAATTAAACGCATCCTTTGACTCAAAGGCGATCCACTGGGAATCGAAGTTGGTCTGGGAGAGATATCCGGTGAAGGCCTCGACGATAGAGACCAAGAAGGCGAGCATACCGGTCATCCACGTCAGCCAGCGCTTGCCACGCCACGCTGCCATCCAGAACTTTGCCCACAGGTGCACGGTCATAAAGCCCATAAACAGCTCCACCGACCACAGATGCAGCGAGTTAACGAAGTGACCGATATCACTCAGGTGCCACCATGTCGGTCCTTCGATAGCGAGGACCATACCGCTCAGGATCGCCATGATTAACGCTCCTATTGTGAGCACGCCAAAGACATAGACCCACGAAGCGACATACGACGGCTGACCGTCTGGTAACAACTTGTCGGGTGGCAGATACTTGAGGCCAAGACGCCGGCCATGAGCAGTCCAACCCTCAGACTCATCATCACTACCAGCAGACGCGATCGATTGATACTTCCTCCGCTTGACCGGTTTGCCTTTTAGGAAAGGGATGCTGATCGCAAGTGCAAACAACACTATCAAGATAACGATAACGAGAAAATTCGCCATCGAGATCAAAATGAAACCCCAGTGAATGTAATAATCAGGATGGTTCAGATTGACAATCGCCCCGACAACTGGATGACCGTTCATCGCGGTATCCTTTCTAACGCATGCGCGTAAATAAGACTCCCAACAACAGAGCTATCCTCGGCGGCATCACCCTTAGTGTGAGCCTACACCCGAGACTGGGCAAGCGTTAGAGTCTTTAGTCACACAAAGAGAAGGACAGGCAAGGGCCCCACCAGGATTACAATCTGGACTCAGCAGATACCGTTCAGAGCAAAACGACAACTGAGACAACGTAGGGAAGCCGCACGTTGTCTCAGTTGATTCACTAGGCCCGTTGTGCGGGTACCTCTCCTGCGTTGGTGAAATCGGGGTCACGGTAGTAGTTACGCCAGATCAGGCGATACAACGGAATCTTCTCTGGAATCTTGCGGAGTCCAGGGATGATCGGCACGAGGAGCAAGAGGAT
>JAKAQL010000086.1 GCA_021822605.1 Actinomycetes bacterium | reverse complement strand
ACTCCTGTTCTTGTGAATACAGTCGTTCGCATATGCTCGTAGTGGAGTTTGAGGCTCTCAAATCGGTATGTGTCTATCCTTCCCCGCCCTGGCGGACGGGGTTTTGCGGCGCGCTTGATCAGCTTTGGTCACCGGGTTCAAGGCAACAGACTATCGGCGCCTAGTGGGCAGCGCAAGGCCCTAACAAGACCTTGGTCTTCGACCAGACCGATGGGATCGACGAGTTGCCTGTTATCGCGACGGCCAACTCAGACCCACATCTCGTTCATTCGATCTACCCGCGACCAGTTCGATGCCACAGATCACGAGCCTCAACAGCTGCCGCTGAGGCGATGTCAATTGTTTTGTCGATATCGTCGACCGAGTGTGCAAGCCCGGGAAACAGAATCTCATAAGGCCCCGGCGCGAGAGCAACCCCGCGTCTTAACATTGCATGGAAGAAATACGGATAGATCCCACGTTCAACTGAGGCAACTGCCTGACGGTAATTGGTAACTGGTTCGTCGGCAAAGAAAATTCCAAGTAGGGAATTCACTCGTTGGACCTGGACCGCGAGGTCTGCTTCTTGGATCACCTTGGTGAGCCCCAGTGACAACTGCTCAGCTCGACCGGTCAACTTTCGGTAACTGGACAAGCTGAGCTGCTCGAGCGCGACCACTCCTGCAGCCGTCGCGAGTGGGTTCCCTGAGAGCGTCCCCGCCTGATAAACAGGTCCTGTCGGCGCGAGCTGGACCATCAGCTCTTCCCGACCAGCTAGTGCCCCGACCGGCAGCCCCCCACCGATTACTTTCCCAAAGCACCACAGATCTGGAGTAATGCCGAACAGCGTCGATGCTCCACCATCGGCCACGCGGAAACCAGTGATCACCTCATCAAAAATCAGCAATGCACCAGCCTGCGTGGTGAGCGCTCGAAGCTGAGAGAGGAAGGCTGGCTCGGGAGGGACAAGACCCATATTGGCTGCCACCGGTTCGACGATAACTGCGGCAACATCCTCACCGATCTGCGGGACTTCGTTATAGGGAAGCACCACCGTATCGTGTACCGCAGCAGGGGTGACGCCAACCGACGCGGGCAGGCCCAAAGATGCCACTCCAGAACCACTTGCAGCTAGCAACGCATCAGAGTGTCCATGGTAGCAGCCCTCAAATTTGATGATCTTGGAGCGGCCCGTCGCGCCACGAGCAAGTCGCAGCGCCGTCATCGTCGCCTCGGTACCAGAACTCGTCAGCCGCACCAGTTCAACGCCCGGCACCTTCGCCTTGATCTGTTCGGCCAACATCACCTCACCAAGGGTCGGGGCACCAAACGTGGTCCCCTTGCGGGCCGCCTCCTCAATTGCGCTTGAGATTCGTGGGTCACCATGGCCGTGAATGATGGCACCGTACGACTGGATGTAGTCGAGGTAGCGGCGGCCTTCAACATCGATGACATACGAACCGTGTCCCTCTCGCACGAAGAAAGGCACTCCTCCGACTGAGTTAAAGGATCGGACCGGTGAGTTGACTCCGCCCACCAATGACAAGCAGGCCCTAGCAAATGCAGCCTCGTTTGTCATGGCACTTTCATCGACTACATCCATGACGCCACCTCCTTGGCAAAATACGTCAACACACAGTCTGCACCAGCTCGAACAATAGCGGTGAGTGATTCTTGGATAGTCTGGCGACGATCAATAAATCCCGCCTCAGCGGCGGATACGATCATCGAATACTCGCCAGAAACTTGGTACGCCGCAAGTGGTACCGGGCACATCGATCGAACCTTTGCGACGATATCGAGGTAAAACGATGCTGGTTTGACCATTACCATATCAGCACCCTCGGCAAGATCTAACTCGACTTCGAAGAGGGCCTCTCGCTGATTCCGATAATCCTGCTGGTAGGCACGCCGGTCACCGCCATCAGCGATCTCGACGTCGACCGCCTCGCGAAATGGTCCGTAGAGAGCGGAACCATACTTGGCAGAGTAGGCCAGGATGCCACAGTCAATCGCGTTGCTATCGTCGAGTGCTTCGCGTATCGCCGCAACCTGATGATCCATCATGCCAGAGGGTGCTACCATATCGACACCGGCCTGTGCAAGTGATTGCGCAAGTGCCTGATAACGGAGGAGAGTTCGGTCGTTATCAACCCTCCCTTTTCCATCAAGTACGCCACAATGTCCATGCGAAGTATACTCATCGAGACAGAGATCGCTTATCACAAAGACTGCGTCACCGAAGGTCTCCTTCAACTCGTGGATAGTACGTTGAAGCACAAAATCGGTGCGGCAAGCATAACTCCCATCCTCATCCTTGTGATCAGTGACCCCGAACAGAAGAACACTTGTCACTCCGTGGTCGAGGAGAGAACGAACCTCCTCGATTGCACTCGCCGTCGAATGTTGAACCACGCCTGGCATCGCACCGATCGGGATGGGACTGTCAATTCCCTCACGCACGAACATCGGCAGGATCAGCTGTTCGTGATGGAGATGCGTCTCTGCCACAAGATTGCGAATCTGAGGGGTAGCGCGTAGTCGTCGCGGTCGTCGAAAGTGTTCCATACTCACTAGCCTAACCATGCGCTAGCGACGAGACGAGCCCCCTGATGACTTCGGCCAGCCCTTCAACCGAGTACTGGTCAGCGACTACGATCTGTTCGGCGCCAAGGTCTCGTAAGCGATCCGCTGTCACGGGGCCAATGGCTACCGCCCGCTTTGGTCTGACACCCGGATACTGCTCGCGGTAACCGGTTACCGTAGATGCAGCCGTGAAAACGGTGACATCCATCGCGCTGGCGATTTCACCCGTCATGAGCGGAGGTGGGATACAGATCTGGTAGGCCTCGACAACATCAACAGACCAACCCTTTGCGCGCAATCCGTCCGGCACCACCTCACGGGCGACCCGGGCTCGTGGAAATAGGACCCGTCCCGGGCCATTTGGGAAACTATCTACCAACGCTTCTCCGATGAACTCGGCTGGCATGAGATCGCTGCCAACTCGATAACGTTGGAGGGCAGTGCGCGTCCCAGAACCGATCACCGCGATCTTAATGTTGGCGAGGCGTCTCAAATCGACCACCTCTCTCAGCGCCCGTTCGACGCCATTCTTCGAGGTGAAAACTAACCAATCATATTGTTCGATGTTGTGCATCGCATCGTGCAATGCCCTGCCCCCGTCCGATGGATCATGAATTTCTATCGCTGGCGATTGAATTACCGCCGCGCCTTCTTGACGTAGCTTGGTAGCAAGTCCATCGTTCGGGTCAAAGGGGCGCAACAGATGGATACTTGAGCCCGCCAATGGAAGTGATCCTCGCCAATCCAAGCGAAGGCCTGCGGTTGCCCCGATGATGATGACCGCGGGAGATCTGATCTCTTCACCGGCAAGCTCGCCAATCGTCGTCCGAATCGACCGCTCCTGGGGCCAGGTAACAGACTCGATAACAACGGTAGGGGTAGTTGGACTCATGCCTGCCGCGAGAAGTGCGCCAGCAATCAGTCGACGACCAGCGACCCCCATCAGGACCACAATGGTGAGTTTCGATGCCACCAAAGCCGACCAATCGTAGTCGAGAGGAACATCAGCATGCCGATGCCCAGTGATAACGATGTAGCCGTCAGCGAGCCCTCGATGCGTCACTGGTACACCCGCATAGGCTGGTCCTGCCAACGCGGACGTTACACCGGGGACCACCTCCACCGAGATGCCTGCCGCGAGAAGTGCATCCACCTCTTCACCACCACGCCCAAAGAGGAATGGATCTCCTCCCTTTAAGCGAACAACCAGACCATGAGAGCGGCTGAGCTGAATGAGCTCACGATTGATAGCATCTTGGGAATGAGAGGGCGTGGCACCCGGACGCTTTCCGACATCGACGATATCAACACCTTCAGGGATTAACTGCTTAAGGCGATTATCCACCAAAAAGTCCGTCACCACAACATCTGCTGCCGTAAGAAGCTCCAAACCCCGAACCGTGATGAGTCCTGGATCTCCAGGTCCGGCTCCTACGAGAGCAACCCGTGCCATTGGGTGCTACTCCTCGTCCTGACCAGAGAGTAATCTCAGTGCGCCACGCTCCACGAACGAATGAGCAAGCTCGACACCCAGTTCGACCGGTTCTCCACCACGGGCTGAACCGCGAAGCACCCTCGTTCCATCATGGGTTGCCACCATCGCACGCAGTGTGAACTCAGCACCCGCCGCTTCAGCAAGTCCACCGATAGGGAGACTGCAACCAGTACCAAAGACGCGGAGGAAGCTCCGCTCTGCGAGCACCGCCTGTTCGGTGGCCACGTCGTTAATCGATTTGAGCATCGCAAGCGTGTCTTCATCATCAGCCCTACACTCTATGGCAATCGCTCCTTGCCCAACCTGCGGCAACATCAAGTCAGGGCTAAGAACCTCTGCTACGGGTGGCTTGATATCGAGGCGTTGAAGGGCTGCTGCAGCGACAAAAACTGCGTCCAATCCTCGCCCCTTGTCTAACCTTGTTCGAATATTTCCCCGGAGCGACACAATCTCGACATCTGGCCGAAGAGCAAGGAGTTGGGCCGCTCGTCGAATTGAAGACGTTCCGACTCGGGCACCCTCTGGGAGATCCTTAAGCACGCGACCCACAAGCACGTCGCGCGGGTCAGCACGAGGGAGCCAAGCAGCGATCCGGAGCCCAGCGACTGGCATGCTTGGCAGATCCTTTCCAGAGTGGACCGCCACGGCAGCTTGATGATGCAGAACTCGTTGTTGAATCTCCTTGACGAATACCCCTTGGCCACCAATCTCGACGAGTGATCGATCCAATGCCCGATCCCCCTCCGTCTCGATGACAGCAATCTGCGAAGGCACGGGTAGGACCGAAGCAACGAGCTTCGCCTGCCAAAGTGCGAGCTCTGAACCACGTGTGGCTATCTTCAAAGGTTGAGTCATTGTAGATGTGCTATCACAGCCGGAAGATAGTCTTGAAGTCTTCAAGAAACTCCGCGAAGCCCTCTGTCCCTGCCTGCTCCCTCAACGAGGCAGTAGGTTGATGCAGCAGCTTATTCACCAGGCGATGGGTGAGTAACTCGAGCTCCTGGATGATCTTTGGATCCGTCTCACCCAAGCGCTTCAGTGAACGACCGAGTTCCCTTTGACGGACTCGTTCTGCCTCCTCATAGAGGGAACGAAGCACTGGATTCATATCCTGCAACCATGCCAGTTCCCCGAAATCAGCCAGTTCGGCCTCAATGATCATTTCGACCGAATCGACCGCCTCCATCCGCTCTGCCAATTGGTCGGCTACAAATCTGTTTACATCATCGAGATCGACGAGGACCACACCTGCAACCTCGGCGACGGCCCGATCGATCGTGCGAGGACGACAAAGATCGATGATGCGCAGTCCCGAAAAACCTTCAAGTATCGAAGCGTCGAGGACCATCGGTGTAGAGGAACCCGCCATCACCAGAGTATCAAGCGAGGCGAGCTGGTCAGATAGATCACTAGTTGGGACTACCCTAACTCCACTGAGCTCACGATGGAGAATATCCCTGCGCTCCGCCGAAGACGACATCAGCGTCACCTCGGCCCCACGATCCATCAGGACTCGAGCCACCTCCGATCCGATAGCCCCCGAACCGACGACGCCAACTCGCGGAGATACGTCGGTAAGCACCGCATCTGAGGTCATCGCCAACAAGGCAGCGGCGGAGGTCACCGACACATTCCCTGACCCAATCAGCGTTTCGTTGCGAATGCGCTTGCCTACTTCAAGTGCACGTTCGAAATATCGCCCGAGCGACCCAAGAACAATCTTGCTCTCTCGCGCCGCTAACAGCGCCTGCTTGACCTGAGAGAGGATCTCGCTCTCACCTACAATGGCTGACTCCAAACCCCCAGCCACTCTCAAAAGATGCCGAACGGCCGCTCGGCCATACAGCACACGCGTGACAGGCTGTACCACCGTTATCGACAACTCTAACGACTGTGCCAAGGCCGAGGCCATCTCATCGACTGTCGCGTGAAATTGGTCGGCCATTACGTAAAGCTCGGTGCGGGCGCAAGTACTCAGCAACAGCGCCTCCTCGATCACCCCACCTTCGACGAGATCCCGAAGTGATGAGCGAAGCGCCTCTTCGCCGGGGCGGGTCAGAGCAAATCGGTCAAAATCGGCACCGACATCGGACTCATTGATACTTAGAAGTATGACAGACATGCACTACCACCGCAACAAAAACTCAAACCTTTGACTTGTTCAGTGTATCGCACAAGTCCTTCTTAGCCGAAACACTACAGGAGGGCCCACTTCAGACAACCTAACGGATCAGCAGTTCACTGGCCAGCACGCTCGGATAGCGCCTGCGCCCTCTGCGTTGCGGAGCGTATCGCCTCAAGCGTCTGATGTCTCAGGCCGAACTCCTCAAACACGGCGATCGCCGCAGCTGTCATTCCACCTGGAGATGTCACCGCCAACCGCAGGTTGCGAGGATCCTCTCTCTTAGCATGCGCCAACAGTCCAGCTCCTCGAACAGTGGCACGTGCCAAGTCAAGCGCTAGCGACGCGGACAAACCGAGGGTGATACCGGCCTCCTGCATAGCTTCTATCAGTAGGAACACATAAGCAGGCCCACTGCCCGACATCGCGCTGACGACATCGAATTGCTTCTCAGGCACGATAAAAACGTCGCCCACGAGCGCAAAAAGCTCCTGAGCGGCTGTTAATAAGCTGCCATCGTCATCCTCACTGCAGACGGCCGTAACTCCAGCGCCCACCTCACACGCGGTGTTGGGCATCGCTCGAACAATCTCGCAACCAGCGGGTGCCCATGCCCGGAGTTGATCCAGTCGTACGCCTGCCGCTATCGAGATCGCCTTGGAGTGAGGCGGTAGAGTCGAGAGAACACCGCGTATGTGATGGGGCTTCACTGCTAGCAAATAAATCTTTGCAGGCTCCAGCTTGTTCACCACAACGCCACCAGGCAAACGGGAGGCTATGGCATGAGCTTTCTCAGGGTTGTGATCAAGAATAGCCACCGAACGGGGGCCTCCTTGGCTTCCACCCATCCCAAGAGCCAAAGCAGCACCCATCACCCCACCACCAACTACCAACAAATCATGCACGATGCACTCCAAGCTCCTCTGCAATGACGAACAACCTATAGGGAGAAAGGTCAGTCGAAGGTATGGTCGGACAGCACCGCTTGGAACTACGCACAGCTCATGCAGTTAACCAACACTTCCTGCTGGACGAGACGTTCTACCACGTCGATGAGTCTTCGCGCGCTGGCAGTCCAGGTGAATGATTCGGCACTCGATGATGCTCTCTGCGACATCACTCGGTACTGCACTGGATTCGCTAACAACGATTCCAGCGCCCGTGCAAAGGCCGATGGTTGGCGATCCTTTACCAGAATCCCCGAGTAACCATCATCGATAACCGTTCGCAACCCGCCCGCATCCGTCGCCACCACTGGCGTGCCACACCCCATGGCTTCCAAGGCAACCAGCCCAAACGACTCACTTACCGATGGAACGATGACTACATCGGCTGCGCGGTAGTACGTAGACAGGATCTCATGCGACATCGGTTGCACGATGGTCACAACATCGTTAAGTCCATACTGCGTTATAAGGGTCTGAACGCGCTGAAACTCCCGTTCGCCATCCGTGCCCGAAGGTCCCCCAACGATTATGAGCCGAGCGGAACGGTGTGTACGCAGTTGCGCCAGAGTCTCGACGGCGAGTGCCGTACCCTTCATTGACTGGATGCGACCAACGTAGAGAATAATGGGAAGATCGTCGTCAAACCCTATAGCTTCCCTTGCTGGTCTCGAAGGACCAGGTGCGAAAAAGGCGCGGTCAATACCGAGAGGCAACTGAACAATTTTCTCCTGAGGTGCTTGATACATCTCTAGCAACCACTTCGCCTCATCGGCCCCGGATGCTAAAACCGCGTCCGAACAGCCTAGAATCCGCGACTCTTGATGCATTCTCAGGCTAGACCTGCCATCAGCCAACGCGCCATGAGCTCGTTTCGCTCTCTCGAGCGTATGAAAAGTGGTGATCATTGGAATGTCGAGATCATGTTTAACTCTATGCGCTGCGACCCCAGACAACCAATAATTTGCATGCACGGCATCGTAACTGATCGTGGAGCGCAACATGTGTTCTACGACACGGTCAGCGAACTCGGGAATCCCGGTGTAGTCAGGCACGGAACCTACGACCGTACGCCTCTGAACAGGCAAGGAGTGTAGCCAGAGCCCTGGCTCGATTCTGACAGACCTATCGTGCGTCGCCCCTACACTGGCAGAAAATATATCGCACTCGACCCCAGCGCGGGCGAGATGGGTCGTCAAAGCCCTGACATACACATTCATGCCACCGTTGACACCAGACCCTGGCACCGCCACTGGAGAAGCATGGTAGCTAATCACTGCAAGTCTCAAGATGAAACACCCCTGGCACACTTGATGAACATTGCTAGCCTAACCACAAAACTATGCTCGTTGTTCCCTAAGGAAGGAGCGCGGAAGGCTAGACACCACTCACGGGATGTTGCTGATAGCGTCGCACGAGTTCGCTTCCTAGCCGATCTAAACGCTGGTGTAGCTGTCGCCGCAACCCAGAGATCGTTCGCTCGCCCTCCTGTAGGCGTGCTTGATAGCTCGCCAGCTGGGCCTCATCAAGAAGATCCAACGAGTGCGTACGGTCGCCGCCCACCAATAGGCGAAGGTAGGCTTCGGCGCCCACCATATCATCCTCGGGGATCTCCACCTCCACGTGACGCTCCGCCAGCGGCGACGGGTCAGAGTGCGGGGCGACCACTGAAGCGATAGAAGCCGGTTGGGCCGTGTCGAGTTCGGTGGCGATATCAAGACGAGTTTGGAGCACTCTTCTGGCATAGGATATGGAATTTTCTAATCGGCGACCAAGATCACGCAACGTCCGCAACGATTCCACAGGAGTCTGACCGAGGTCTAACTCATCGACTTCTTCCAGCCACTGGTTGATCTGAACCCGGAGGTCCGCCATGCTCACCCCTTTGCAACTATCAACTCACTCTACCCACCGATCAAGCTTCCTGCCCTATTCGGTGGATAATAACGGTAGATCGCCCAGCCAACAACACCTGTTTTAGAGAACCAACCCATCTGCCGACTGTCCGTCGAGACTAGAGTGTTGTCACCTTCAATCCAAACTGAAGACCTTGAACGTCTTATCAACCTCTTCACCAAATCATCAGGTGACCGTGCATCTCGAACAACTAGAATCTGCCCAACAGGTACCCACCGCCACCTCAAAATCAACAACCTGTCCCCATGCAGCAGCGTCGGTCGCATCGAATCTCCGACTACCTCGTATCGCTGAAATACCACCCACGCTAGCGCAGCTGACACCATCGCCAGAGAAGGAGGGCCCAACACAATGCTCATGCGCCGACGAAGGCCGAACACACGAGAGGTCCGATCAGACACGACTATCCCTGGTAAGCTACTGTCGTCCAATAACAACAGTAGAAAGGACAACTTATGTACCTCACAAAATTACTCACGTTGGTAGACACACTACGCGCTCCGGCCAAGGCCTCTGCGCACTGTGACTTGCCATGCGGCGTATACGATCCAGCGCAAGCACGGATCGAGGCAGAATCGATCAAAGCTATCGTTGAAAAGTACAATGCGTCCGATGATCAGTACTTTAGGGACCGCGCTACGTTGATTAAAGAGCAACGGGCGGAGATGGTGAATCACCATCTTGACATCCTTTGGTACCAGTACTTCCAGCCCACCCACTTGGAGAAGTATCCACAGCTCCACGAGATGTTTTGGAGTGCCAAGAAGCTAACAAGCCAGGTCAAGCGGACGAACGATACTGCAGTAGCTGATCAACTGCTTGCCAGCATTGCGCAGATCAGTGACGTCTTCTGGGAGACCAAGAAGTAGTCTTCTGGATCGAGCGCTCGTTCACACGAGCGCCACTGGGCCGCTAGCTCATCCGGTAGAGCAGGGGACTTTTAATCCCAAGGTGCAGGGTTCGAGACCCTGGCGGCCCACCAGGTCACAGGATGTTTTCCTTCTCTGGGGCATGAGGTCTGCCCACATTACGCCAAGATCTAGGCATGAGAGGATACATTC
>JAKAQL010000085.1 GCA_021822605.1 Actinomycetes bacterium | reverse complement strand
GCGGTAGCATCGCCGTCTCACTGGGAAATGGGTCCCCGGCACACGTGTACATGCCCACTGGAGCAGGGACGTCAAAGTCACTGATTGATCCAACTGGGGCTCCCTTTTCGTCATGCACTGCAGTGGCCTTCTCTCCGTTTCTCACCTGGAGTGAGGCGAGCACTCTCGTCGGTGCTCCGTATACCCGCACTAGTCAAGGAGATCTCCCGCTCAAGAACACCGCGGCCTTTGTTAACGCACCGTAGTTGCCCTAGATACCATTCGGACCCCAGGTTTCTACGGCATGATTCAGCGGCAAGAGAGAGATCAATGGATGTAAGATCCAGTGATTGAACGATTCCTTCGGCGAATAGCCGGAACCCTAACGCTCCTGGTGTTAGCCGTTACGGTGGTCATCACACTTACCGGCACTGTGGCGTATGCTGGTGATACGCCAACAGGATATTGGTATGGCTCAGACGACTCCGGGCCAGCCCTTCAGAGGACGGGAGTCAAGTATAGGATGCCGAACTGTGGCGGGGCTTATGGCTCGTATACAGGCCAGCTCAACCAAATGAGTAGCCCTTTTAACGTTACTTCAGATTCGAATGCGGCTAATGCGAATCAAGCATCAGGATACGGCGTCGGAAGCCAGAACTCCTTTATGATTGCACCACCTCAGTCAGATCCTTCATACAACGGTACAGCTACTGAAGCAACATTCTGGGGTGAGTCTCGAGGTGCCTCACCATCCTTGCCAAAAGGCTTAAACGGCCAGCAAACATGGGACAAGCTCGGACACTTTGTAAGCACCTCATAATCCCTTTGTCGGTGGGGCAGATAGCGACTTCATTGAGGGGCACGCGCTGTTCGACGCGAAGTGCACTATCCATCCAGAGGGGCCTTCCACTCCGGTTGGCGGCATGAGCGCAGATGGTCTCCTATATCGCACTTGATAGCCAGGATCGGTTTGGGATCGACGAGATAGCCATTCTCCTTCCGCGGCAGTACGGTAAAGTAGCCCGGGTGTCGTTGAGGGAGGTCTTGGGCCACTCCACATTTAGGACCCGGCAGGAGATGCAGGGGTCAGCACGGGTGGCTTTGGGACCGGCACGACGCTGAGAACAGGGAACGACAGTGACGGTTCAGTCATCACCAGTTCAAGCCAAGTCGTGGCCTGAGGAGCTTCGTTAGGTTGGTTGCTCTTCATCACTAGAATCGCTGGCCAATCGATGACTCATAGTGAGTAGCCGGACAATGCACTATGCGAAGCAGTTGATCCGAGGGAAACACTCCGCGCTGGATCCGCTCAACAGGCACACCTGCCTTCTCAGTGAATAACCCCGGGTTTATTGATCGTCCTCAGAGTACTTCTCGAACTTGCTCCGTGGTTGGCCGTCTCCGGGGAGATGCAAAGGTAAGAACCAAGCTAATAACTGAGAAGCCGACAGCAACAACTAGACCTCGAGAATAGCCATCCACTAGAGCCTGAGAACGAGCGACTCCATGAAGCAAAGCACTCATAACCCTCGACGCCGACAATGTTGCCACTACAGCAAGTCCCAACGCACCCCCAACTTGATAGAACGCATTGATCACGCCCGATGCTGATCCGGCATGATGGTGCTCGATATCCATCAAGGCAACAATTTGAGCCGCTACCCCCGTCCCAATGATCCCTGCTCCAAAAAGAACCAGACCAGGGAGAATTGTAAAAACGTAACTCCCGTTGGCACCTGCTTGAGACAGAAGGCCAAGTCCCGCGACGCTCGCGATCACGCCACCGAACTGGACAGGACGTGTTCCAATCCGCGTCACCAATTGGGAAGCAAGCACCGCCATCACGACAGCAGCGATACCCATGGGTAGGAACTGAATGCCCGCTTTGAGAGCAGAGTCACCTCGAACCTCTTGCAAGAATAGGGCAGTTAGAAAGAACATGGCAAGGAATGCGGCACCATTGAGGCCCAGCACCGAAATTGCGGTAGTGAACCCCCGAGAACGGAAGAGGCCGAGCGGCACCAACGGCGCTGCAGACCGACTCTCGACAACTACAAACAGGCCTAACGCGACCGCACCCGCGATGAGCATGAGGATGACTTCCGTGGAACCCCACCCGAGGGGTTGGGCGCGTACGATGCCGTAGACCAGTGCAAGCAAACCACCAGTACCAAGTATCGCTCCCAATACGTCAAATCTTCTTCTGCCACCATCGACGCTATTTTTTCGGCTCTCATGGATGAAAATTGGCGTCAAAAACAACGTTAACGCAACAATAGGCACGTTCACAAAGAAAACCCATCGCCAACTTAGGTAGTTCACCAACAATCCGCCCGCGACCACACCCAAGGTACCGCCGAGTCCAGCCAGTCCGCCCCAAATTCCCATAGCAATGTTGCGGTCCCGTCCGTGAGGGAAGGTTACGGTAACTATTGACAGGGCAGCTGGCGTCAAGAGAGCCGCTCCAAGGCCCTGAAGCATTCGCGTGGCAATCAAGGTATCGGCAGTGGATGCCAGCCCACCGCCGAGAGAAGCGGCACCAAACAGTACAAGACCGATCACGAATAGCCTTCGACGGCCAAACAAGTCTGCAATACGTCCTCCCAATAAGAGGAAACCTCCAAACATCAACGTATAGGCACTTATGACCCATTGGAGGTTCGACTCGGCAAACTTCAAACCAACGGCGATGTGAGGTAACGCCACGTTGACGATCGTAATATCAAGGAGAACCGCAAACTCGGCAATAGCCAAAACCAATAACACCATCCAAGAACTATCTCTCAGTTGACCAGCCCTCATGGGCAATTCAAACCTATCGACTGGCTCGCTTCGTTTCATCGATACTCTCCTTGTTCGTATCTGATTATCAGACGTATAGACACTACATATACACTGTACACCGACAGTGTCGATGTACAGTGTACACCCTCAGGTAGACTAAGTAGACTTTCTTAGGTGAAAACTTTGAACGGTCAGGCTGACTGCCGAATACCTTTGAATCGGGATGTCATCGTAAGCCGTGCCATTGCTATCGCCGACACAGAGGGAGTCGGCGCGATCACGATCCGACGACTCGCCCAAGAACTCAACGTCACAGCAATGGCGCCTTATAGACATTTCCTCGATAAGGAAGACTTACTCAACGGCATTGCAGAGAAGTTATTGGCCAACGTGAACCTTCCCGAGACCGCTCCTCGCACCTGGGATCAAGATCTTGCTCTAGTGTTCGATCAATTGGTAGCCGCACTACGCCAACACCCAAGCGTGGCTGAATTGGTTCTCACCCGCGTCCTGCTCACCGTATCGGGCCTTACCCTGGCGGAACGAGTGTTTCAACTCCTGACCGATGCGGGTTTTGAGATAGAACGAGTTGGACAGATTGGAGGTTACGCCCTCAATTCCCTTGTCGCACTTGTTACCACTCGACCAGGCACGGTGGCGAACCCAAACCCCGAGATTCGAGATGCCATCCTACGCAAGAAGCGGGCCTCACTTACATCCCTTTCGCCTCGGGAGTATCCCAACATCGTCGCAGCTGCCGATACTCTCGTATCCTGCACCGACGACGACGCCTACTACGCCTTAGGTGTCAAATTAGTTATTGAGGGAATCAAAGGAGTAAGGAGTGACCTCTCCGACCAAACGGATTCCATTTTGTAGCTGCTGAACCTTGTGCTGTTCCTGGAACTGGCCTGGTGCGAGCCCTTCACAGCCTCCAAACATAGACGACCCCTTTTCTGGAGTTCCCACCAGCTACATTTTAGGCGAGTCTCGATGGCCGAGCTTAAGTCACGGGGACCGGTATATCTCAACTTGCTCTATCACTCATGATCTAAGGGGTGTTGCCGCCTAGGGCCTGTACTCCTCGGTGGTTGCCCTTGGTGTTTTACACGAGGGGATCCTGGCTGATCTCTTGACCGAGGCACTCGGAGTTGCCTGGGAGGAGCGAGTGACTTATGGGGGCATGAGGAAGTGCGAGATCAAGGGTGACCAAAGGCGTGCGCGGACATCTCAGCGGAGAGCGACTGCGCCGGGCCACGGACAAGATGGACGAGTTTCTCGGCGATTTGTAAGTCACGCCATATCTATAGATACTGTCAAGTGACTTTGCAAGTGACACGCATCAAAGATCACTTCCGCCTAGAAGGCCTTATATAGCCCCTGAGCTGCACTTATATGGTCGGGCTGGGGAGATTTGAACTCCCGACCTCTTGACCCCCAGTCAAGCGCGCTAACCAAGCTGCGCCACAGCCCGTGCGCCCATTCTATCGAGCGCAACGTAGCAAAACGTCATCATAGATCATGCTTGTTAGGTTTGTTTGAGCCTAGATGGCGTAGCGGATCACTTACTCGCGCACGCCAAACCGCCGCTTGGGTCCCTCATCAATATCCTCTGTTGCCGCGAGAATGCCCGACAATCGATTCGATATCTCCATCGTCGCCTCCTCCTGCTGTTCGGTGGCACTGTTGATACGAAGCAGCATCTCGCGCACCTGTCGGTTCGCGGTCAGAATGTCCTCTAACGCAACGGCTGCCGCTTCCGCATTCGTCGCGCCACGCAAGGCTTCCCGGAAGCTCTCCTCGAAGCCCTCAGCAACTTCGATGGTCCCAGAGCGCACCTCAGCAACCCTGCTTGTAATTTCAGAGGCTGCACCTCGTGCCCGACCCGCCAACTGGCGAACCTCGTCGGCGACTACTCCAAAGCCACGACCTGCTGCCCCGGCACGTGCCGCTTCAATGGCCGCGTTCAGTGCTAGAAGATTGGTCTGATCGGCAATGCCCTGGATGGTGGATACCATCGCGTCGATCAACTTCGTCTTATCGGAGAGACGTGCCAAAGTAGCCGACGTCTCTGTCATACGCCGCGAGATCTCGTCGATCGCCCCCTTCGCTGCAAAAAAGACATCCCGACTCTCGGCGGCCCTGCCATTGACAGAATCCGCTGCCTCCTTCACGACTCGCGTGTTCGCAGCCACCTCACCAGCGGTCACGGAGAGTTCCTCCACTGCAGCAGCAATCTGGCTCACCGCTTCGGTAACCACTGAGGAACGGTGCTGATCCGTCTCACGACGCCGCTGATCGGAGGCGATACGAGCAGCTACTTCGCGCCATTGGACAAGAAAGCACTCATCCGACCCTGCCTCAGCGTTGCGAACGAGGCAGATGGTCGCTATGAATTTACGTCCTTCAACAGCGTAATCAAGTTCAACACGATCAAGTGGCCGAGTCGTCCGTAAACGTTGCAGTTCCCGTCGCACGCGATCAGGATCCTGAAAGAGCTCATGGAGTTCGCGATTACCACCGACGGAACTCAGCCTGAGCTGCCGCTCGGCTGAAGGATTCATATAGGTGATCCGAGCCTCACTATCAGGAGTTGCGAGCGCCACAGGTACATCAAGGAGGTCAAGCACCTCTCGTTCAGGTGCACTCGAACGCCTTAGGCCAGCAAAACCTCTTCCCATGAGACCTTCATCGGCACATTTGCGAGTAGCTTGACCCCGAGCGAAGCTAGAACTTAGGCGAAACAGGCCAAGGGACCGCCGTGGTAGGTCATCATCTCTCCAAATGCCGAGACTAAATCGACATACCCTCCAGGCGCTGTACCAGTTAACTCAGCCATAGCCCGGTGTAGGTTGCCAACAATACGTTCAGGGTCATGCCAGCCAGCAAACTCGCCCAAGTCGACACTCCGGGCTGCCTCCAACGGGCCAATACCAGCACCCACGGCTTGCTGCGCCAGATCATAGACAAAGCGCAGGTACCGTTCAATACCTTCAAACACATCCATTCCACAGGGTTCGCCGTGCCCTGGAATGATGGTCTCAACATCGAGAGAGCGCAAGGCGTCAAGAGAGTCGAGCCAACCTTGGACCGACCCCATCAGGGCAAATGGAGTGCCGCCGTTGAAGGCGAGATCTCCTGCGAAGAGGATTCGGTCATCTGGAAAGTACACAACACAGTCGCCTAATGTATGCGCCGGATGCCCAAAGTGTCGAAGCTCCGCCCGACGACCCCCAACCTCGAGCACAAGCGCCGAAGCAAAAGTGAAATCCGGACGTCGTAGCTCGATATCTCCCCAGTCCACAGGCGTAAAGAGGCCCGGTGGTGGTACCGCAAAACCATTGGACATCTCCTCGGGTACGGTCGAATGGCTCACGAGAAAAGTTGGGTCGATCGTGGCGTTTCCATTCGTATGGTCACCATGGTGGTGCGTCGCCACCATCCCCACGCGATCACCGACCCCCAGCCGATGGGCCTCATCGAGGAGTGCCTCGGCGCGTGCAACGGTCGCTGCAGAATCAATAAAAAAGGAGAGCTTCCTATCAGGGATGACCCCAGCATTGTTAAGGTACCAAGATCCATCGCGCTGAATGTAGGCAAAGATCCCATCGCCAACCTCGAGCGTCTGCGTATCGAACGAGCGAGCCACGGACGCGCCTACCAGCTGCTCACAGGCATGGAAGCCGTGACCAAGTCTTTCTGTGTCCTCGGGATGCAACGACGAGGCGCGACCCTGATAGCCATCCGGGTGGTCAACCGATTAGAGCACATGGTGAAGCCAGAGAATAAGCTGGACAAGGCGATATGTCAAGTAAAGCACCGTAGCCACTATCAAAAGCTTAAAATGCCAGGGCTTTTTCTTTGGTGCCGCGATAACCGTCCCGCAGCCAGGGCAATGACCCTCGCGATCGACCTCTTCCGAGTCTTGAAATCGCTCACAGTTCTCGCACCACGGCATGACTTCAGTCTATCAGCTAGCGCTGACCATACCCTAGACCGGAGGCACTCCGTGTCTCCGACCGGAGAAGAATCGATCTCGGCGGCTTGCTCGTTCGAATCGTGCGATGAGCTCCTGTCGCAAGAAGCGTCCCTCGATGATTGCATCGACCACTAGATCACTCGCCAACCGAAGAAGATCGACGTCCTTCTCGTACTCCTCGCGCTTTACGCGAATAAACTCAGCACGTTCTTGAGGGTCTTCGATACTGGCGATCTTGTTGTAATAGACAGCGTTGACGGCAGGCTCAGGCCCCATCACGGCAATGGCGGCTGACGGCAATGCAATCGTCGCCTCCGGAGAAAAGCCTGGGCCACACATCGCGTAGAGTCCGGCTCCGTAGGCCTTGCGCACGATCACAGAGATCTTTGGCACCGTCGCCTCGGCCACTGCAGTGATCATCTTGGCACCATGACGGATTATGCCCTGGCGTTCCACTTGGGATCCAATCATGAAGCCTGGAACATCCGCCAGGAAGAGCAGTGGGATGTTAAAGGCGTCGCAGTTCCAAATGAAACGCGCCGCCTTGTCTGCCGAATCACCAAAGAGCACCCCTCCTTTGGACATCGGGTTGTTCGCCACAATACCGATGGTCGAGCCACTCAAACGCGCAAAGCCGACCAGAATCTCAGTCGCGAATAGAGGCTTAATCTCGAAGAAACTCCCAGCGTCGACAAGCGAGTTGATCACCATATGCATGTCATAACCCTGCTGGGCCTGAGCCGGGATTATGGAGTCATCGAACTCGCTGACTGGGTCCAAGGCCTCCTCGCGCGGTGGCTCCTCCTCGTAGCTCGTCGGAAGATAGGAAAGATACGCGCGTGCTGCTACGAGCGCCATTTCATCATCGGCCACAAGATTATCGCCACATCCTGACACCGAGGCATGCATCCGAGCTCCCCCCATCTCTTCAAGGGTAACCCTCTCCCCTATCACCACTTCGGCCATTCGCGGAGAGCCGAGGTACATCGAGGCATTCTTCTCGACCATAAAGACCACGTCGCAGAAGGCGGGGATATAGGCGCCGCCAGCGGCAGAAGGACCGAACAGGCAACAGATCTGCGGCACTCTGCCCGAGAGTCGAACCTGGTTAGCAAAAATTCGTCCCGCACCTCGACGCCCAGGGAACAAATCTACCTGATCAGTTATACGAGCGCCAGCTGAGTCCACAAGGTAGAAAATCGGCAACATCTCGGTATAGGCCAACTCGGTAATCCGGATGATCTTTTCAACCGTACGAGCCCCCCACGAACCTGCTTTAACCGTCTGGTCATTGGCCATGATCGCCACCGGTCGACCATCGATAGTACCAGTACCGGTAATCACGCCATCAGCCGGTAAATCGAGATCGCGTTCATTGGCAAAAAGCCCATCCTCCCGAAAGGAACCCTGGTCAACTAGCAACGAGATACGTTCGCGTGCATGTAGTTTCTCGGACTTTTGTAATTTTTCCTCGACTAGGTGCGGCCAACCATACTTGATCTGTTCCGCCCGTTCCGCTATTCGTTCACTCATGCTTCTCCCATTTTGAAGATCAAACCGAGACCTAGACTAATCCCTACGCCGGACCCGTAACTTGATCGGCGTTGAACCGAGGGCGTAACGCTCACGAATTCGATTCTCTAAGAACTTTAGGTACGACGCCGTGAGAGGCTTGCTCGCAAACAGAGTAAATGTCGGGGGCTCCGTCGCACCTTGCACGATATAAAGTATCCGACCTTCACGTGGCGGATTCGCCCCCTGAAGTGAGCGCAGAAAACGGTTGAGTTCCCCGGTGGGCACGCGGGATCGATAGGCGGCCTGAGCTTCAAAGATTTTAGGGAGGAGACGGTGTACTCCCTTACCGCTCTGTGCCGAGATCCGCATCGGTTCAACGCCGGTCAGAAAGGACAGGCGGTCGCTCACTTGAGCGTTCACCAGCAACCGTGCATCATGGTCGAGCAGATCCCACTTGTTGAGCACAAGCACGATCGGTGAACCAGCGAGATCGATACGTTCAGCCAGACGCTGGTCCCACCCGGTGACGCCTGTCGTGGCGTCCACCACCAGGATGGCTACATTACAGCTATCGATGGCTCGAAGTGTGCGAACCATCGAGTAGTACTCCGTCGCCTCGGCGTAGCGCGATCGTCGCCGTAGTCCAGCGGTATCGAAAAAACGTACCGGCCCCATCTCTGTCTCTATCACCGTGTCGATGGTGTCGACCGTGGTGCCCGGTCGATCGTAGACCACCGCGCGCTCCTGTCCAACCACCCGATTAAAGAGTGTCGACTTGCCGGCATTCGGTCGGCCGACGATAGCCACTGTGAGCTCCAGGGCTTCCAGTCGGACAGCGTCAGTCAGCGGCAACTCCCCTTCATCCTCAATCTCATTACGATCATCGAAGACCAGCATCTCACCAGGATCGGCACTCGAAAATCCACCAGTGAGCTCTCCGAGCATGTCGAGAAGGTCACCTGTGTTGCGACCATGCATCGCTGAGATCGCAAGCGGGTCGCCAAAGCCTAACTGCAAGAACTCATAGATCTGGGGTTCATAGCGATCATGGTCAACCTTGTTAGCGACGAGAACGGTTGAGCCTGGGCGACGATGAAGCATCTTGGCTACATCGAGGTCCTCCTCAGTTACGCCGGTGCGCACATCGACGAGAAAGAGCACGATGTCAGACTCTCGAACTGCCCGCTCGGCCATCTGTGATACCTTCTGATCGAGATCATCTCCTTTGCCGAGCCAACCTCCCGTATCCATGAACTCGAAGGTACGACCTCTCCAGCTGGTCTCGCCAACCTTTAAATCCCGCGTCACCTTGGCTCTCTCCTCAACAACGGCGACCCGTCGCCCCACCATACGATTGAACAGCGAAGACTTGCCGACGTTTGGACGCCCAACAATGGCTACCTTGGTGACTTCAGGCACGGGAACCTCCAATCAAGGGGAAAGCCACTCCCTCAAGTGCCGCGGCTAAGGAGGCACCATCAGTCGGCACCACCTCGACCTCCCGAGGTAACGCACGTGCATCGAGGCCATCGATAAATCGCCCCTCGCTGAGGCAGACGTCTGGCAACAACAGTCGATCGAAGTCGACATCCGTGATGGCGCGAGCGACATCTTCGCCACTCATCAAGCCGGTCACGGCAATATTCCCTCCAAAGAATTCATTGCGTACCTCGATCATTTCTACCGGCGGATGCCCTACAAGCGAGAGTACCCTTTCGAGTGCGAGTTTCCCATACACCGAGGTGATGATCGCCATTGATATCGAACCATGTGTACGTCGCTCACCAAAACCTTTCGAACGGAAACGAACCGAGCGGTAGCCGAGCGCTGGGGCCCCGTCGATAGAGGAGAAGAAACCCGAGTGGCTGACGGTCCTCGAGCGCTCGCGGTGAACAAAAGATCGG
>JAKAQL010000084.1 GCA_021822605.1 Actinomycetes bacterium | reverse complement strand
GATGCCAGTGCATAGCTTTGGGACCCTTATGGAGGATCTAGCAACCGTGGTAGCCAACCGGATCCGACCCAGAGACACCGATCTTGACTCCTTTGTCATGATTACGACACCTACCCCCATTCAGAGCTGTGCCTTTGAACTTCTTGGGGTATCTAGCAACCTTGGCTATGTGTAGGCAGGACTAAAATCACAAACACCCAGGTAGACGGTAGCATTGGTCGGGGTCGTGGGGGGAACTTCGGACTAGCACAACCCAGCTCCGCTCGCCCAGTCCCTTGCATCCGACAGGTCCTCACGCAAAACGGCCGCTTGCCGAGGCTGCCATACCTGTTCGCCAACCTTGCGCTCCGACTCCCCTCATGCTGACTGGCGAGTTCAAAATTGGGGTATTCCTCGCGGTGATCCATCTGTCAGATCAGCAGCTACGAGTACCCCTTACGCGCGGTCATCGCGAGCCAGATCGGTGATGACGTCGCAGCGCCAGACACCCGACGAACGTGTCGAAAGGCTACCGCACCTGGTTGCGCCGCCACCCCGGTTATGGACTCCCTCACAGTGCCTCCACCGTCGTCCTGGTTACTGGAGCGGTGATCCCAACGTCAACGGTGTTCACCACTCCACGAATTGGTGCGCCATCCACTCGGCTCCCGGCTAAGTCTTCTCCACCATGTTGACGGGCGTTCTCCACTCGCAAGCCAATGGCTGGCGACGAGCGACAGAAATACCAATCGAATGGGATGAGGACCCTCGGTCTCATCGACCAGGTGTGCAGTTGGACCTTGACCGAGTTCCCCACCGCAGGGATAGGACGACGGCTTTAGCCCCGCCTGAAAGCCGATAGCTCCGGCAACTGCATGAGCCACTCAAAATTCAAACTCGTCGAGACGCCTTGAATCATGACTCCACTCCTTGGCGACCTTCACCTCGAGCCGGACTCGATATCGCCCTCGCAAACGTCGGTTGACGCGGCGCCGCACCGACCGGAGACGAGCTCCCCCTTCGCCGATCAAGATTCCTTTTTGAGAATCACGCTCGACAAAGATGGTAACCGGCACCTCCTCCTCGTCGTCGTCCCAGTCCACCACCCGGCATTCGACAGAGTGTGGGACCTCGTCTCTCAACCCATTCAACAATTCATCGCGGACTACCTCACCGAGCCAGATTCGTAGGGGCAGGTCAACCTTGGTATCAGCATCGTACATCGGCGCACCTTCTGGGAGACGTCGCGAAAGCGCCTGGCGCAGCTCCACAACACCGTCTCCTCGTTTGGCCGATGCCAGCAGGTAGTCACTCAATTTCCAGCCTGAAAGCTCCTGTAACTTGGGGAGAAGCGCGCCCGGGGGTACCAGATCGATCTTGTTGACAACCACCAAATCCTCCGGGCTGAGTCGTTCAAGTACTACGCGTTCACGTTCGCTCAGAGATTTGGTAGCATCGAGCACCATCAGCGTAAGATCCGCGCCATCCATCTCACCCTCGGTGATAGCGAAGAGGCGGGCGGCGAGCTGATCATGGCCCACATCGAGCCCCGGGGTGTCGACCAGCACCATCTCAACATCTGGCTCACGAACGATCACCCGCACAGCTCGACGCGTCGTGTTCTTATGCCATGACACCGTAGAAAGCCGTGCCTCGGCGATCGAGTTAATCAGCGACGACTTACCAACATTGGTACGGCCAACGATTGCAACAAAGCCAGATTGCATCAGCCCGCCTCTCCCGTCGCTTCAGAACCGGTAATGGGGACAATCGTGACCGCGGCAACACGATGACCTGTCACATGGAGGACTTGAAAACGGTATCCTGCCACCTCGACCTCCTCACCGGCCGATGGTAAATGCCCAAGTTGACCCACAATGAACCCGCCTACGGTATCCCAACCCCCTTCGGGCAGGGTTACATGCAGCAGCTCCTCGATATCGTCGATTGCATGCGTACCCTTCGCACGGATTCCCCCATCTGCGTCGGTCACCACAGCCTCATCCTCTGTATCAAACTCGTCCGAGATGTCGCCAATCAACTCCTCGATCAGGTCCTCCAGGGTCACCAGACCCGCCGTTGAACCGTACTCGTCAACCACGACACTGATATGGAACTTCTCCAGCTTCATTTCCCGGAGCAGATCAGCTACCGGCTTGCTCTCGGGGACGAAATGCGCTGGGCGCATATGTCGGCCAACCGCCTCCTTGCCCGCATCCTTGCGCTCGAGCGCAAGGAGATCTTTGGCCAACAGAATCCCGACAACATTATCGATCGATCCGTCATAGACCGGTAGACGCGAACGCCCAACCTTCACAATCACTGCGATCGCCTCATCGATCGTCGCAGTCGCTTCAACAGCGACGATGTCAGGTCGGGGTACCATCACCTCTCGCGTAATCGTGTCGCCAAAATTGATCACTGAATGAATGAGCGCACGCTCTTCATCCTCAATGACGTCGCCTTCCTCCGCTGCGTCGGCCATCGCGAGCAGCTCCTGCTCGGATACGAAGGACGTGATAGACCCCCGACCAGGGGTGAGCAGGCGCGAAAGACGCGCCACCCCAGAAGCGATAACTTTAATTGGCCAAAACTGCACCAACACTGCCACCAGAGGTGCAGAGAAGAGCGCGCTCTCGTCAGGTCGAACCACCGCAATATTCTTTGGCACGGCCTCCCCAAGGACAAAAATTACCAGGACCTCTACGATGGTGGCGACCACGACCCCAAGCGGTCCGAAGAGGTGATCGGCGATAATGCCGACAAGCGTCGCAGCAACAAGCTGAGCAACGAGTGTGACAAACAGCACCGTACTGAGGTAGGAACCGGGATCCTCCACCATCTCAGCAAGTCGCTTCGCACCTCGACGTTGCTGCTCCACCAGGCCGAGCGCTCGGATCTTCGAGGTCCGTGTCAAGGAGGTCTCAGCTAGGGACATGATCGCAGACAGCAGTACCAGAAGAATTACGACAACCAGAGACCAGGTGTCTTCAGTGTTCATTGGCTGGCCTACTCACGCCCCCGACCAAGACGCTCAGCTTTCAAGGGGCGGTAGAACTGTTCCAACAACTCATCCTCTCGTGCCTCCATCAGCTCCGCCTCGGCATCAATTTCGTGATCCATGCCCTTCAGGTGCAGCACTCCATGAACGAGCAGTAGTGCCAACTCGTCCTCAATTGTACCATCATGCCCACGTTCACCCTCGTGCTGGGCTGCATTCTCCGCCGCGACGAGCGGGCAGATCACAATATCACCCAACAGGGCCGGGCGCTCGAGCTGGGGCGACGTCGGCGTTGGCCTCCGCGAGTCGGGAGAACCCCCGAAGGGAGGGTCGTCCTCCTCGATCACAAACGAGAGAACGTCAGTCGGCCCATTCATGGCACGAAACTCCAGGTTCATCGACGCGATTACATCACGATCAACAAAAAGAACCGACAGCTCAGCAGGGCGGACCCTGTACTCGTTGATGGCTATCGCCTTGGCCAATGTGTAGAACAGATCCTCGGCTATCGGGACGTCATCCTGTTCATTAGCGACAAAGACCTCTAACTCACCACTCACGATCGACTCGCCTCCGCCTCACTCCGATCATAGGCGTCGACGATCGCCGTAACGATCGGGTTACGAACCACATCCCTCGAGTCCAAACGGACAAAGGAGACTCCCTCGATACCAGAAAGTGTACGTTCCACATCCAGGAGCCCGGAACGACCACTCGTCAAGTCGACTTGGGTGACGTCTCCAGTTACCACTGCCTTGGAGCCAAATCCGATACGGGTGAGAAACATCTTCATCTGGCCAGGTGTCGTATTCTGGGCCTCATCAAGGATAATGAAACTTGCATTGAGCGTGCGACCGCGCATGAAGGCGAGTGGAGCAACCTCGATCACCTGCCTTTCAAAGAGCCGGGTGACCGTTTCAGGGTCCATCAGGTCGTAGAGTGCGTCATAGAGAGGACGTAGATATGGATCGACTTTTGCATTCAAATCACCTGGTAAGAATCCCAATCGCTCACCCGCCTCGACCGCTGGGCGTGTGAGAATGATGCGATTGATCCGCTTCTCCTGTAGTGCTGCCACCGCGAGCGCAACTGCGAGATAGGACTTCCCAGTGCCTGCGGGTCCGATACCAAAGGTGATGGTATTAACCCCAATAGCCTCCACATAACGGCGTTGACCGATCGTCTTGGGACGGACAGGCTTACCTGATCGCGAGCGTGCGAGCTCTACATTGGTGACATCCTTTGGACTCGCCTCCGCCTCGACCATATCGATGGCACGCTGAAGTGTCTGAGGTTCGATAGCATCGCCACGGTCCGCAATGGCCAAGAGCTCCGAAAACAGCTGTATCACCACGGTTGCGTCAGGCCCTTCGACGGTGATCTCGTCACCCCGGATGAGGATACGAGAGCGAGTGAACGCTCGCTCCAAAATCCGCAGATGTTCGTCATTACGTCCAAGAACATTCAAAAGGGCTGGCGGGCTTGTGACCCGCAATCTACCCGTCATCGATGCCACACTCATATTGGCACCCGCCATAGTCAAGTTTTCCTCACTCTCTCGTTTACAACTCCCCCATGTTCACAATGGCGGAAATAGCCATTCCCGCCTTCAGCAGATCGATAGTCTCTTCTTCCACGGCTAGTTCTGTCTGCAACGCCCCTACCCCGCCATCGTTCGAGTTCTCCATATCCTCTCGAGTAGCTATGACGTTGGACGTTCACCCGTACTTCTGCTGCATCATTGCTTACCACATGACCGCCCAAGCGAATCGGCCGAGAAGCAATAATCTCACGCCCACCGGGGCGAAAGTCGTCCGTACGGCATCGTGATCGCGTGGACGGCGTCATCCCAACCACGAGGTCCCCACGGTCTGAGTCAAGTGGTCTCATGAACCGAGCGATGGATACAAGATGGACCCTGACAATAGACCCGCGAAACCGCCTATCGGATCGGCAGACGACATGACCTCGAAACTCATCAATGCGCTCGACGAGATCGCCACAGAACTCGCCTTTGCCGAAGAACTCCGACAGCATCAGCGAGCGTTGCGACGGCTCGAGACCAGCTTCTTCGACCAACTCCTCAAAAACCAGCACAGCGTCCGGTTGACCATTGGATTGCATCAACTCGAAGGGAGAATCGCCGCTTACGGTCCCGATACACTCAAGCTCCTCACCCCAGACAGCCGAGTCAGCCTTGTCAAGACCACGGCGATCACGTCGGTACAATTCATCAAAACCCGCCACGAACCAACTGAAGAACTTTCCTCGTTCGTCGTTGAACTCGAACGAATCGCTCATCAAGGGAAGTGCCACTTGACGGACAACTTCGGTCACAGACATGCACTCGACCGACTGATCACAATTGCTGAGGACTATCTGTACTACAGAAACCACGGAGGCATCCCCACCGCACTACGGCTCTCATACATCGTCCTGGTCAGTCCGGAACTCCCTGTCTCGTAACACGCATCCTGACTACCACACTACCATCCCAAACGTGCTGCTATTGGCGCTTCTCCAACAATTGTTGCGCACAGCCTATGGCCTGGTCTCTCCCGATGAGCAGGGGTCGTTACTCCTCCCGTCACAAGGCACAGCAACTGCCCCCACCCTACCCCTCAGGGAGACGAGACGGATGAGCCGACAACGTTCCGTCTCTCCACCCACGAATACCGGGGTGCCCTTCTTGGCAGTTCGTCACCAGCGGTACCGAAGCTGGCGGCATTGTCTGGACATATTCGCGCAAGGTGGAGCAGGGATCTCGGCCAATCGAGGGTAAGGATTATGAGACCAACATCACAAGAGAGACCTCCTCAACCCATGGCGTGCTAACCCTCCAGGGCCGCCAAACCCTAGACGAGCTCGCCCCTGTCACACCCTTCGAAACTCGCATCTCGATCCCGGATCTTTCAGCTCAAAGGTTGGTCGATAGCGTGGGCTAGCTGGCAGCACCGACCGATCTCGTCGTCTGCCAACAGAACTTCACCCCAGTGACCCCGTCGGTCAAGACCTCTTCCATGAATGTTGGCTGTCCGGGTGAGAGTTCCCACAGCCACTCCGAACCCAATGATCATCGACCCAGGCGATCGTCGCCGGCACTCATCAAGAACCGTCCCAGCCCCGCCAACCGATCACCATCCCACATCCTGCAACCAAGAGATGGACGTTGGCCAACCGTGCCGCCCTGTAGAGACGCTCAGTTCAGCACGCTACGCTGATCGACCTCATCGTTGTGTTGGGGCGATGGGTTGGGATCTGTTTCATCGAACTGATAGAGGTGCCGCAAGTCGCCCGGCGCGATACGGCTGCGTTCCACATAGTCGTCAAGGTCTCCGTGGCGCAATCGAATGTTACGCCCAATCTGGTAGCCAACAAGCTGACCCTCGTCGATCAGTCGGTACAACGTGCGTAGCGATACGCCGAGGCGCTCAGCCGCCTCTTTGGAACTCAACCACTTGCTATCTACCACAAAGTCCCTCCATCTATCACTGTTTATCATAGTTCACCAGAGGATGACTTGACACGTCAACGACTGGCCCGTTAGGCTCATTTCTCGCAAGGATGCAAGCACACACCAACGGACGGCCATATGCGCGCATCCCCTTATGACCAGAGGGGATACAGCTGTGCGGACCGGGGTGCGGATGTGCGACGAGCCAGGGAGGGACGATGCGATCGATCAGTACACCAACACGCAACAATGATGACCCCAAGTGGTCTCCCAAGCGCAGGCGCCTGATAGGTGTACGGCGGCCAGAACCAGCAAGGCTGCGTTTCGTAGGACTGATAACCATGCTGGCAATCGCGGTTGCCACGCTCGGTGCCTCACTGGTTCATGAAGAGCAACAACCTCCAAGCACATGGGTCCCTGTCGCAAAGATCGCTATCCCCACCGGTGCCGCCCTCCTTCCTCAGGATCTTGAGCTTCGCAAAACGGTCGTTGCGACGTGGCTTGCGGACGTAGTCCCCCATAACCCCGATACGTTGATTGGACAGGTGGCAACCACCAACATCACCCCTGGTGAGATCGTTGAAAACTCGATGGCTACCCGCTCCCGACCATCACGCCCACTACCGCTCGTCACCATCGCGCTGCCGACCTCATCCGTTGGGGCGGGCCTCATTCAACCCGGCAATCGCATCGATATCATCGCCACCTACACCGGTGCCAGTGGAGTCGCATCATCCCAGGTGCTCGCCGTTGATCTCGCTATTCATGCTCTCAGCACCAACAATGGAACCTACCTCATCACCGTTGGCGTTGCACATGTCGAGACCGCCCTCGCGATCTACCAGGCTGAGCAGATCGGCAAGATCGCGGTGATTGGCGCCACTGGTGTGCCAGGACACACCGCGCTACGCACCTATCCACCAATCGGCGGTCCCCGTGTCCAGTAGGCCACTCCTGGTCGTCATCGACAACGCTGAGGTTGCAGCGAACACGCTCGCCCACCTCGCCTCGTACGCCCATCATCTGCGTATCCGGTGCCTCGACAGTGCTCTACCTCTCGCCAAGATCCCTGGTGGTGGACTCGCAATCACCTCGGTGTCTCTCGATTACCCCTGGCGAACGCTCACTCCTCGACAGGCTCTAGCACTCGATCCCGCGACGCTTGTTCAAGCAGCGCGGCAAGCCACCGCGCAGGCAATGGCACCGCTACAAGTGCCAATCTCTGAGCCCACCGCAGCCGTTGGAAGCGATGCAAGAGGTTGCACCGCCACTGACACGCGCAAACAAACCATCAGCGATGGCGTCGAAGATACAGCCCCTCTTGCCCCCACCTCAACAGAGAAGGCGATTGGGGCGGAGAGGCCCAAATCGCTGCCCTCTCCCCCGGATCTTCGGACTCGCCCACACCGAGACTCATCACATGGCGAATGGCCCACCGCCACAACCAGTGCCAAACTCCGCTCCCCATCACCGTCCACCCACCCTGCGCCCGGTTCAGAAGAACGCGACTTCGGCGGCCTTTCCGACCGAGCTGTCATGCGTGGTTGCCACTTCATTCCAGTTCTTGGACTCGATCCGGGTCTCACCGCGCAACTTGGCTGCTTACTTGCCCAACTCTTCGCCGAGCATCGAGAGACCATTCTGGTGGATTTCGAACGAGGTGGGCTTCAGCGGTTTCTCCACGACCTTCCAATCGAGGCCCCATCAATCGATGACTTCGCTCACACCAAGACTCCTACACCCCTCAGCACGTTTGCCCAAAAGGTTGCGCAGCGGGGCTATCGTGTCCTCGGCCAACCTCTCATACCTCGCCCCACCCGTCAGCTCGAGCCGGATCAACTCGAGAGAACTCTGGAACTCTTTGGTGAGAGTGCAGCAACGATCATTGCCCCGCTTGGGTCATCCGTCGTTCTCAAAGAGGCTGCACGCCAAGCTGACGGGGTCGATCTCCTCCCGCAGAGTCTGTTACACCAAACTCCGGCGATGGTCCTCACCACTTCAGGAAGCCTCGTCTCAACCTATCAACTCGTCAATCTGATCCGCCAAACCATCGGGTATCTTCCTCATGTCCACGACCTATTGATCGTGATAGCTGGCTCTCGAGATGCGTTGCGCCGCGGGCGCAACCTTCACCAGCTTCTCGAGGAGGCAATCCCTGAAAGCCTATCGCGATTAGTCACTCTCGAAATCGTGACGCTAGGCGATCTTGCCCTCGACGAACTTCATGAAAAGGTCCTACCGTTTCCCGTAGGGCTACTTCGTCCACTGCGACCCTTTGCTCGGAGGATTTCACAGCTGCCGCCGATCAAACCTAGTCTGCATGCGGAGGTCATCACCCATCCGTTCTACGAACAGATGGACCCTTTGATAGACTTTTTTGCAAAGGCCGAGAACTAATGCGACACACTCACAACTCGGTCGCCTTCAAGCAGCCAATCACCCTCTTGCGTGAGATACGTGATGGTGGCCAACGTCGATGCCTTCGCAGACCAGGCAACGATTGGATCCTTGATCGGCCCATAGATCGCAGTGACGAGGTCACCTACCACACGTTGACCGCTGTCGAGGAGACGGCGCACCTGGTCGATCCGTTCGAGTCGATGAGCCCGATAATACGCAATCACTTGCCGACCAAGATCAGCCTCCATGACGGGTCCATGCCCTGGTGCAATCCTGGTGAACTCCGTGGCCTCCACCGTAGTCAAGGATCGCAGGAACTGTCCCAGAGAACCATCGGGGTGCAGGATGGCCGTGGTCCCTCGCCCCAGAAGGTGGTCACCACTCATCAACACGCCATCAGTGCTAAGGTAGCTCAAGGAGTCCCCACTGTGTCCCGGAGTGACCAAAACCCTGATGTCACAGGCGGTGACGACTCGTTGAGCGGATGGAGAATCGCCAATCTCCAGCGCGGTGAGCAGGGGCACACCAAGCTCGCTGGCACACCGGTGGCCAAGGGCCGCATGGTCGGGGTGAGCATGGGTAGTGATGACCGCCTTTACGTCAAGCTCGCGAGAGTGGATAAGGGTAACAATTGCGCTCAGATGCTCCTCAACGACAGGGCCTGGATCAATGACCACAGCTTGCGACCGATCGGGACCGCTCACGATGTAGGTGTTGGTGCCGTCCAGTGTCATCGCCGATGGGTTGGGCGCGAGGATTCGGATAACGCTCGTACTGACCTCGGTCGCCCCGGGTTTCACTCGGGGGGCCCTCGGATCACGAGGATCTACTGCGCTCATGTCAACCCCTACCTTTCTCATTCTCCTCACCAATGGACCGCCGCTGCTACGGACCCATGTCCGCAACCTACCAAGCGCTCCCCCATCGCCACGGTCAGCGACCCTGCCACAGGCGTCATCTTAGGTGGTCGAATAGTGGGCAAGGATGGAAAATCACCGGATGAAGGTGCCCAGGGAGGACGATGATGTGCCCACGATTCGATGCAAACAGCGGTTTTCTCGAGTGCTGTGCCTTGGTCGAACAACGAGTTCAAGCCGTTGCCAAACGCGAACAGCTTGATCCAAATGATCCCACCTCGACAAATCGGGTGCGCGAGCTCGCCCGTTCAGAGATGGAACAGATCACGCCAGGTAACGGTTTCGTGGGGCGAGTCTCCGGCATCGAGCACGTCGCTGACTATGTCACGCGTAGCATGCTCGGAGCCGGACCCCTTCAACCACTCCTCGAAGATCCCCGACTTGAGGAGATTATGATCAACAGTCCTCAAGAGATTTTTGTGATACGCTCAGGCTCTAGATC
>JAKAQL010000083.1 GCA_021822605.1 Actinomycetes bacterium | reverse complement strand
CCCTGCTCTAACCGCTGAGCTACGGGCCCCGAGCTCCGGGGGAGAGACTCGAACTCTCAACCACACGGTTAACAGCCGCGTGCTCTGCCGATTGAGCTACCCCGGAATAGACTACACAATCTAGCAGGCTGATCCAGGCAACCGGCCATGATGGGTGTACGCCAACCTTCTAGCCATCCCTCAGCACTTCCTTCAGAGCCTGTGTCAACTCATTGCGACGCAATCGGGAGATTGCACGTGCCTCCACCTGACGAACTCTCTCCCTTGAGACACCAAAGCGTTCGGATGCCTGCTCAATGGAGTGAGGTTCCTCCCCGTTGAGCCCGAAGCGATAGACAAGGATTGAGCGTTCGCGCTCCTCAAGCTGATCAAGAACAAGTTGCACAACTCGCCCGAGATCCTGTGACGCCACCGTCTCCTCAAGCGGAGGACTTGACCGATCAGGTACGGCGTCACCCAACATCGACTCCGACCCGCTATCGGTAATCGGACCTGCCTCCAGCGACAGTACCGTCTGCGCGTACATCATAATCTCTTCGACTCTAAAGAGTTCAAGACCGCATGCTTCTGCAACCTCATCGAGTCGAGGCTCACGTCCCAATTTCTGTTGAAGATCTAGCCGGACCGCCTGAATGCGTTGAAAATCCTGTTGGAGGGACCTCGGCAAACTGATCTCATTCCGGAACTCCCCAATCGCCTGCGAAATCGCCTGACGTATCCACCAGGTGGCATAGGTAGAAAAACGAAACCCCTTGCGACCGTCGTAGAGCTCCACAGCCCGCATAAGACCGATGTTTCCCTCTTGGATAAGGTCTTCGAGCGGGGCCCCTCCACCGTGCATCCGCCGCGCAATGGAAGCGACCAGACGCAAATTCGCTGCGACGAACCGCTCCTTAGCTGCTACCAAAATCCTTTGTTCTTCGGGTGTGAGCTGGTCACGTCCTTGAAGCTCCTGGACAATCGCGCTGAGTTGAACCTCATCCTCTCGTGACAAAAGCGAGCCACCCGCCAGGGAGGCTAAGAAACCATGGACCTCATCAATCGGGAACATCTCTCGATTGACCGGCACCACCTTTCTTGGAGTCGATTGGCTCGCGTCCCTCTTCGCCTTCGAGGTGCGCCTCTTGGGACCCTCGTCGTGTGCTGTCTTACCAACCGCAATAGGATCGTCACTCGTCGAGCTTGGAGCGGGACGAGACGGTGTCCGGACCTTGCCACCAGGGGTATCGACGGGCACACCCAGGTCTTGGGTACCCACTTCATCAGTTATGGGAGGTTTCTTTTTCGGCTTATCTCTTCCGGACGTTGCCTCTGTTCTCTTTGGACCGCTTGGCACCTAGCGATCCTCAAGAACCGGGAGCATGCTTGAAGAGTTGGCAGGAAGATCCATGTCCGTCCCATCATCTCTACGCGAGCGCATAGAGACCAGCCAATTGATCAGTTCACCGCAGGGCTCCATCCGTGTCCGATCTCCTTGGAGCTCTTCAATCAAGAGTCGAACCCTCGGGACCTCCGTGATCATCGCAGTCAGCTCTCCAGCTGAGACTCGAAGCGAACGTGTTAGCTTTGCGAGCTCGAGTTTGGACTCTCGTAGCACCAGCGTGGCAATAACATCAGCACTATTATCGCTTTCGGGCTGTTCACTGGCCAACTGGAAGAAGAGCTGTAGCATCGTCTCGGATCCAACCTCCTTGAGTCGCTGCTGCACCTCCCAGAGGGAGGAGGTACCATGAATCGTTGTCACGATATGTCGATGGGTGGGGTCGCGAAAGAGTTCAGCCACCACAATCCCATCGAGCCCCGCTGGATCATGGAGCAACAGTCGAAGTGCCTCAATCGCTGGCCGATCAACTGCCACGGCATCTCCGACGCGCTCTTCGATGACGCGTGACCGCGAACCCTTAGGTAGCTGAACCATGAGTTCGTTGACCGAAAAACCCGTTCTGTCGGCAATCAGGGCCACGTATTCTCCACGAATCAGATGATTAGGATGGCGTTCAATCATGGCGATCGCCTGTTTTGCTACCCGGGAACGATCCTCGGTAGAGCCAAGATCTCCACTCCCCAACAGGCGTTCAAGACGAAAGCGAGTGATAGGAACAGCACGACGAAGTGCTGCCTCGACAAGCTGTGGATCCTTGATCGCCGCATCGGCCGGATCGAGGTTATCCGGTAGCGTGACCACGTCAAAGACGACGCCTCGACTCTCCTCTTCGTTCCAGAGGCGTTCCGCCGCGTTCTGACCGGCGGCATCAGCATCGAAGAAGAGGGTGATGCGCCTCGCAAACCTCCGCAAAACGTCAAGGTGCTCCTCGGAGAACGCAGTACCACAGGTTGCTACCACATTCGAAACCCCGATCTGATCGAGAGCAATCACATCGGTGTAACCCTCACAGACAATCGCAACTCCCTTCTCTACGATGGCGGCACGCGCCCGATCCAGGTTGTAGAGCGTACGTCGCTTGCGATACACCGGGGACTCTGATGAATTCTTGTACTTCGCTGCCTTACCGTCGAGGCGCTCAAGCTCCTCAGGAAGTATCCGCCCGCCAAAGGCTACGACGCGGCCGGTCGCATCTCTGATCGGGAAGGTAATTCGTCCGTGCATGTGATCGACGGGAGAGCCATGTTGATCGCGATAGCCAAAACCCCCCTCCTCCCAATCCTCTGGCTCGATACCAAGACGTGCAAAGGGGAGCTGGACCCGCATCGGAGAGAGTCCAATCCCGAAGGAGCGGATAGAGTCCTGCGAAATTCCACGTTTCATCAGGTACTCACGGGCCTCCTCGCCACGCAGCGGATCTCCAAGCTGTGCTTGGTACCACTGAGCGAGTCGTTCATAACCGTCATAGAGGCGAGCCTTCAGGTTGCGATCCGTGGGGGTTGCCGCCGTCGGTTCAATTGCCACATGTGCGCGATCAGCTAAATACTCAAGCGCCTCGACGAAGTCAACCCCTTGGGTCTCACGGACAAAAGTGATGGCATCACCCTTGGCATGACAACCGAAGCAATAGTAGACACCATCCTCACCGTTGACAGAGAAGGAGCCACTCCGTTCCTGGTGGAACGGGCAGAGTCCCACATAACGACGACCGATACGTTTCAGTGCGACCGAAGCACCGATGAGGGTCACAATATCGGTAGCGTCTAAGACACGCCGAATATCAAGCTCAGAGTAACCCACTCCAAGAGCTCCTTCCCTCAGTACCGCCTTCTCTACAGGCTAGCACCCTCACGAACGAGTGACTGAGCAACTGCAAGGCGTGCAATCGGCACGCGATAGGGAGAACAGCTCACATAGTCGAGCCCGATCTTCACAAAGCTCGCAATCGACTCGGGATCGCCACCGTGCTCACCGCAGACACCGAGCTTGATAGTAGGTCTCGTCGATCGTCCGCGCTTCGCAGCGATGTTCACAAGCTCGATCACCCCCTCAGCATCGACCACCTTGAAGGGGTTAGAGGGAAGCAGACCCTGGGCAAGATAGATTGGCATCAGTTTGCCTTCAACATCATCTCGGGAGAATCCATAGGTGAGCTGCGTAAGGTCGTTGGTTCCAAACGAAAAAAACTCCGCAATCTCCGCAATCTCCATCGCCAGGAGTGCTGCTCGCGGTGTCTCAATCATCGTGCCAAAGAGCACGTCAAGCCCATCATCAGCACCGAGCTCAGCCAACGCCTCTTCAACCCAGGCATGGGCGTAAGCGAGCTCAGCCTTCGAGATCGTGAGAGGAATCATCACCTCTACGTGTGGCTCACCGCCTGAGCGCTTGAGGTCCATCGCCGCCTCAAGAAGCGCACGTACCTGCATCGTGTAAAGACCAGGCTTGAGCACACCCAGACGGACACCACGGACACCTAACATAGGATTAAACTCCCGCCAGGTCTTCGCTGCCTCCAGAAGTTTTTCATCCTCCTCACTCAACGTTTGGTTACTCTCCTTGATAAGGAGCGCCTCGATATCTGGCAGAAACTCATGGAGCGGCGGATCGAGTAGGCGTATCGTAACCGGCAAGCCATCCATGACCCGGAGGATCGCGAGAAAGTCCTCGCGCTGTGCTAGTCGCAGCTCCTCAAGGGCCTGTTCCTCGTCAGCTGGCGAATCAGCTAAAATCATTCGACGCACAATAGGCAATCGATCCTCGGCGAGGAACATGTGCTCGGTGCGACAAAGGCCAATACCCTTTGCACCAAAGCGACGAGCGACCTCTGCGTCAGGACCAGAATCGGCATTCGCGCGCACGCTCATGTGCCCGCTAGAGATCTCGTCGGCCCATTGGAGCAAAAGTTCAAGCTCTTGGGGCGGCTCAGCCGCCTCAAGGGGCAACCGCCCGAGGGTTACTGTACCGGTCGAACCGTCGATCGAGATCTCGTCCCCCTCATGAAGCTCGACATCACCAATCTTTGCAAAGCCATTTTCAAAGACCAACTCATCGGCCCCAACAACCGCTGGCTTACCCCAGCCTCGAGCGACAACCGCTGCGTGAGATACTAAGCCACCGCGGCTCGTGAGGATGCCGTTTGAAGCCAACATCCCATGCACATCATCTGGCGACGTCTCCTTGCGTACCAAGATAACCTCTTCGCCCTGCTCGTGCGCACGAACTGCATCGTTGGAGGTGAAGTACACCTTCCCTACTGCAGCGCCAGGTGAGGCGCCGAGACCAGTAGTGAGTACCTCAATTTTCGTGGTTGCGAACTGAGGGTGTAACATCTGATCGAGATGATCGGGGGAGATGCGCAGAAGCGCCTCTTCTCGGGAGAGCTTGATCCCAGGATCGCTGGTCATCGCCACCGCCATACGCAAAGCTGCGATACCGGTTCGCTTGCCGACCCGCGTCTGCAGCATCCAGAGCTTGCCTTGTTCCACAGTGAACTCCACATCGCACATATCTCGATAGTGCAATTCAAGTCGTTCAAAGATATCCATGAGCTGATGGAACACCTCTGGAAAATGGGTCTCCAACTCAGCAAGGGGCTCGGTTATGCGAACACCAGCAACCACGTCTTCGCCCTGCGCGTTCACCAAAAAATCGCCATAGACGCCTTGTTCGCCAGTCGCAGGATCACGCGTGAAGCCAACGCCAGTACCAGAGTTGTCATCGCGATTACCAAAGACCATCGCCTGGACATTGACTGCTGTTCCAAGACGATGGTCGATACCCTCACGCTCACGATAGGCGATGGCGCGAGGACCGTTCCACGAACCAAAAACCGCTTCGATGGCGCCTCGAATCTGCACCTTGGGATCCTGTGGGAAGGGATGGCCAGTCTCCTGAGCGACAAGCTCCTTGTAGGCGCCGACCAAATATCGCAGGAGTTCAGCCGGTATCTCACCATCGGAGTTAACGCCCGACAACTCCTTGGCCGCATCGAGCAATCGATCGAATTCGCTCGATTCGATCCCCTGCACAATACGTGCATACATTGCGATAAATCTTCGGTAGGAATCGTAGGCGAATCGCGGATCATTAGTCTGAGCAGCCAAACCCTCCACGGAGACATCGTTGAGCCCAAGATTGAGAACCGTATCCATCATTCCAGGCATCGAGAATTGCGCTCCGGATCGCACCGAGACAAGCAACGGATCACCAGGGTCACCAAGGTGCTTGCCCATCAGCTCCTCGAGCTCGGCTAGCGCCCGATCAATCTCGATCGTCAATCCGCTGGGCCACCCATCATCGATGTAGGCACGGCAGGCATCGGTGGAGATAGTGAAACCGTGCGGAACCGGGAGCTTCAACACCGATGTCATCTCCGCCAAATTTGCACCCTTCCCTCCAAGCAGGTGCTTGAGGTTCATTGGGGCAACCTCGTGGGGATAATCGAATGAGAACACAAACTGCACGGTCGTCTCCTTACCATCTGCCTGCCCTGGAAGCGCGACGAACGGGCTGTTCTCCCTCCGCCTAACCGCTCCAGTCTGTCCCTGCCCGCTTATGGCGGTCCTTTACCTGTCAGCGACGTTGCCGAGGTATGCCAAGAGTATAGCCAGATACCACGCCCACTTACCCGAACGATGTGGCGATCGGACGGCTTGTTGAAGCTAGTTGCTGTTGGAGATAGCTCACAACCTCGTTGATTGGGACACGCACCTGAGCAGTGGTATCTCGATCTCGTACCGTCACCGCCTTGTCATCGAGTGTATCGAAATCGACCGTCACGCAGAACGGAGTGCCGATCTCATCCTGTCGACGATACCGTCGCCCAATCGACTGTGTCACGTCGAAATCGCAGCTGAACGCCATCGCCAGGCTCGAGAACACCGAATCGGCGACTCCTTGGAGTTCGGGCTTGCGAGACAGTGGCAACACTGCCACGGTGTAGGGCGCAAGGAGCGGCGACAAGCGTAGGACAGTGCGTTCCTCCCCTCCTACCTCATCTCGGTCAAAGGCAGAGAGAAGAAAGGCCATCATCGCTCGCGTGACCCCTCCCGCAGGTTCGATCACACTAGGAAGATAGCGCGCATTGGTCTGCGGGTCAAAGTAGGTCATATCAGCACCCGAGTATGTCGCGTGGGCGTTGAGATCGTAGGTTCCACGGTTCGCGATGCCCTCTAGCTCTCCAAATCCCCACGGAAACAAATACTCGATATCAACCGTCCCCTTTGAGTAATGCGAAAGCTCATCGGGATCATGCGGCCGTAACCGCAGTTCATCAGCGGGAATGCCGAGGGTGCGATACCATTCGTAGCGCTCAGAGACCCAATACTGGAAGTATCGATCGGCTAGTTCGGGTGGAGTGAAGAACTCCATCTCCATCTGGTCGAATTCACGGGTACGAAAGACAAAATTACCCGGAGTGATCTCATTGCGGAATGATTTACCGAGCTGGGCAATCCCAAAAGGTGGTTTGAGTCGTAGCGCTCGCTGCACCAGCGGGAAGTTGACGAACATTCCTTGCGCTGTCTCAGGTCGCAGGTAGGCGACCGACGCATCGTCGGCAACTGGACCAACGAAAGTCCTAAACATCAGGTTGAAATCTCGCGCCTCAGTGAGGTCGGTGGACCCGCAGTTCGGACAGACTCCCTCGATCTGATCTTCTCTCCACCGCGAACCACACTTACGACAGTCGACAAGTGGATCCGTGAAGCCAGCGAGATGCCCCGACGCCTCCCAGATCTTTGGGCTCGAAAGTATCGCCGCCTCAATCCCCACCACGTTCGCGCGTTGCTGGACCATAAAGTTCCACCATGCATCACGGACGTTGCGTAACATGAGTACTCCGAGAGGCCCGTAGTCATAGGTCGAGCGAAATCCGCCGTAGATCTCAGCGGATGGGAAGATGAACCCCCGTTGCTTCGCGAGGCTGACGATGGCTTCCATTCGATCAAGATCAGGCATATCGGGATTGTAGTAGGAGGAGCAACCCCACCTGGTTGCAAAGCCCTAGCAACTGTCATTTTGAGCGGGTCCGGCATCGAGTAAGGAGGCGACAACACCAGTCGAGCGCAGCCCTCTGCCTACTACCTCCTTCACTAACCGAATTGCAAACGCCTCAAACTCTCGCCCGCTTGGGACATTCTCGTCCACAAGCACCTCACTCACGCGGTGTGCAAGAACCGAGGCTGTCTTCACGAACACTGCTGGTCCGACAGGTTCGCCACCACAACCAGAACATCTCGGGGCAGAGCTGGCGAAGTCAAAACCTACAAAGACACCAACAGCACTGCCACAGAGCCCACACACCGAGAGATTCGGAGCATACCCCTCAATATCGAGTAATCGCATCAGTAGTGCACCCAAAAGAGAAGGCGCTGGCTCATCGGCGAGGAGGCGCAGTCCCCGGTTCATCAACTCGTATACCACTGGATCGGGATGACGATCCACCGTGAGGTTATCGATCGCCTCGAGCCACTCTAACGCTGAGCCGAACTGACCCGGGTCAACCCCAACGCGAGCCAGATGGGCCTGCAGGAGCGAGGCCTGTTGGATGACATCAAGCTCCCGTCCCCGATAGAGCAGCAGATCGAGTTCACTTGTCGGCTGTATCAAACCTGAGATCCGACTCTTGGCACCTCGCACACCTTTGGCGACCGCGCGGATCTTGCCATGTTCTCGAGTGAACAGTGTCACAATGCGATCGGATTCCCCGAGTGGCCAGGTGCGGATGACCACGGCTCGATCTGGATAAGATTTCATCGATTACGGAAACGTTGTCGACGCCCGCCCAGCACCAATAAGCCGATCAGCACCACGACCAGGATCATCAAACTCCCAAGTTGCGCAGCCCCACCCTTGATCGCTGCAACAGCAAGAAACAGCAGGCCAAGGCCGATTAACCATGCAAGAATCCGCGCAATCACATACAACAACTTCATCGGCGGCGCGGCTCCTTTACTCCTCCGTAGCGCCGTGATCGTCCTTGGTAGAGCCGCACCGCTTCGAACAAGTGTTCACGGCGAAAGTCAGGCCAATACTCATCGACAAAAACAAGCTCAGAGTAGGCCAACTGCCAGAGCAAAAAGTTGGAGATACGATACTCCCCCGAGGTCCGAACCACAAGATCTGGATCCGGCATCTCCGGTTGGTAGAGGTGGCTGGTGATCAGGGCATCGTTGACTTGACTCGGGCGATAGCCCGCTGCCACGATCGACTGCACTGCGTCGACAATCTCTGCTCGCCCGCCATAGTTAAAGGCCATCGTCAGCGTAAGCGTCGAGTTCGCACGGGTGAGCTCCTCTGCGCGATCCATCTCCCGAAGGACAGAACGCGGTACTCGCCAGTTTCGTCTGCCAATGAATCGGATCCGCACCCCAAGGTCATTGAGTTCATCCCGGCGACGGCGCAGGAGGCCCCGGTTAAAATTCATCAAGAAGCGCACTTCGTCACTAGGCCGCCGCCAGTTCTCGGTAGAGAACGCATAGACAGTGAGCCAGGAGATTCCAAGATCAAGAGCCCCATAGACTGTATCAAGCAGTGCCTGTTCCCCTGCCGCATGCCCCTCCGTACGTGGAAGACCAAACTGTTCTGCCCAGCGGCCATTCCCATCCATCACGCACCCCACGTGGACAGGAATCTTGGTGGGATCGATGCCCTCGATCATGTGTCCCGCCGCAGCTGTGAACGTAGGTGCTGCTGCATCGGTTGACCCACCGCCGCCATCCAAAACTCAACCACCAGCTCATCCCCTCGTAGCAGAAGGACCCGCCGGGTAGCCTCAACCGGCTTCGCAGTCTCAGTCAGGCCGACCTGAGTAGAATCCATGGCGAGGCGGTAACCACCGTCGATGTTCTCGACCCATCCCGCTAAGACCTCGCTGATACCGGTTGGCTGCGCAACGACGAGTTCCGCTCTATTCTCTGCGACAAACCTCAGATAACCAACCTCGATGTGCAATGGTGAGCCATCGTTAGCGTGAGTTGCCTGACGATAGGTCAAGAAAGGGCGACCAATGTCCGCCACTTCGACTGTCTCGTGGTAGCCAAAATCAGCGATAGTAGGGTACCAACCCACCCCCTCGCCGCTCCAATGACCCATCACTGCACTTCGAAAATTCATGACCCTCCGAAACGGACTTCCCTTCGAGCTTAGCGCTGCCCAAGCCTACCAAGGGACCCCTCTTTTCTTCGCAACCTTCGCGGCTCATGGTATCGCCCTGCGATCCCGCCTCAGTGATTCGTAGGTCAGCCATAATGCGGTGGTCGTAAGCCCACGATCCTCGCTCAACTCTTACCCAAATCAAAGCGGCTCACCGAACAAACCCCCTGCACGAGACAAGCGATCAACCTGGATCGACCCCAATGCTTCCCCCAGGATGGGCGAGATGAGGAGGAAGAGCAGCGCTTGATGAGGCGCTCGCCGTGTTGAACCGATGACGAACAGAGGGCAGAGCAGCATCTCGATCAGCCGGGCCAACACGAGCCATGTGTTCTTCGGCGTTCGCCACATCCATCGTCACGAGGGCATGTTGCTCAGTTCGAGGCCGGGCTCCTGCAGGAGTAACGGGCTACTGGTATCGCTGCCTACCCTGTTCTGAACCCATGTACGGGTAGGGCCAAGCCCCATCGGGCGGGCCCAACTACGGTGGGGATCGGGTACCTTTGGCTGACCCGGGATGCACGTCCACCACTCCAACACCAATGCGAACACTAGCCCGAAGTTCCCCCCAAATTAGCCCGATCTCACCCCCAAAGTGAGCCTTGAGCAGCAGCTTGGTGCCTTGGGCGGTTATGAGTGTAGGCATGTATTCTCAGGAATGTTAAAGATTAGTGGGTCATGGT
>JAKAQL010000082.1 GCA_021822605.1 Actinomycetes bacterium | reverse complement strand
GGTTTACTGGGGACTCCTACTCTCCGAGAGGATGGAGTTACTATGGCACAAGTGAAGCGTTACTCACCTCCAGGTAAGGGATAGGGCTATTCGTATGGTTGTAGACCACTTAAGGGGAATACCCCTCTTAAGTGGGCAGCGATTCAATCGGTAGCTAGCAAGCTTTTCCATGACCCCGAAGGACCCTACGACACTCAGGTACGCCAGATGAGAGATAGACACAGGGGACCGCGAGGGGATAACAACCGAAACCAAGGAGCGGTTGCGCCAACTCGAACGCGAAAACGCTGAGCTCCAGCGGGCGAACGAGATTCTGCGCGCGGCATCGATTTTCTCACGTGTCAAGACAGGACCCGTCAACCAGGCACCAAACGCAACAGGTGGTAGCGCATCATCGACACGAACAAGGACAAGTGGGGGGTCCAGCCGATCTGTGCAGTGTTGCACTTCGCCTCCTCTACGTACTATGACTACAAGCGACGAGAACCCTCCAGGAGAACCCTCCGGGACGAGGAGCTGAGAGGTGCTCATCACCTGAGACCTATGAGGCCAATTCAGCGTCTATGGAGCAAAGAAGCTCATGGTGGCGCTGAAGGAGGGCTGGTCACCAAGTGGCTCGCTGTAGGAGTGGAGAGACTCATGCGAGAACTCGCCATGAAGGGCGCCACTTAAGGGTAAGGGCATTGTGATCACCACCGTCGCTGATGAGTCCTTGGAGAAGCGAGAAGGACCAGATCTGCGCGACACTTCGTGTCGGCCGAACCAAATGAACTCCCCTCGACTCATTGGGTGCGCCGATATCACCTATGTTAAGACAAGAGCTCCGGTGGGCGTATGTGGCCTTCGTCATCGACGTCAACTCGTGCGATGATCGTCGGGCAGAAGGTGGCCAACTCCCTAGAAGAGTGACCTGGCTACCGATGCGCTAGCGATGGCCATGGCGGCGAGGAGATAGGCGAGGACCTCATTCATCAGGAGTGATCGTGGTGTGCAGTACCTTTCAGTGGCCTACTCGGCAACTCTACTGGCTGCTGGCATCCGACCGGCGGTCGGAACCACGGGTGACTGCCTCTTAACCGGCTACGAGAGGCCTTCCACCTCAAATTCGAGACCGAGCGCGGAAGGTCTCAACAGAATTTGTACTCAGTACTTTCTAGTTGAATATCCAAAACGTTGGCTTCCGGCCCCCTAAGGACCGTCCTTCATCTCCTCCTCGGTCTGTCGGTCCTCTCACTTTCTGGATGGTTTATCTGGGTTGGATCTTTCAGACGGTAGTATTGGTCGGGGTCGTGGGGGAACCTCGGACTAGCTGTCAAAGAGTGACAATCACTTGAGCTGACGGTAAGGACGAGTCCACCATATTAAAGTCTGCACATCCTTAGATCCCGATCAACGCGAGATCCATGAGTCCCTCGGGGTACGCGACCTCCTCCCGAGGAGGGCTAGGGTAGTTGCCAGTTTGTGACGCCCTATCTGAGACATCCAACCCTCAGATCTGGGAGTTCTTGGTTAGGAGTCGAAAGTTGGACTGACCAAGTCTGTGCTCAACACCCAGGTCCACGTCATAATTACCTAGCGACAACTGCGTCGTACGAAGTCTCAAGAATCTTGAGCACCCTTTCCGGATTAACCGAACCAAAACTATAGGCGAGGTCTCGCAGTACTTCAATAACGAGATTGAATTGATCCCTTGGCGAGTCTACCTGCCCGAGCGATACTACGGCCCGCATATCAGCGGTAACGTGAAGAATACCGAGTTCTTGCAAATCGATGTATCGACGAAGGTCGCGCGCCTCTGAATCCGGGGCGGGAAACGAGGTATATACGTAAATTTCACCTGTAAGCAGCTCTGCCCCGACGGGCGACACGTTGACGAGAACTGAGCGCGCGATGTCGAACAACGCGCTCAGTTGGGAAGTCAGTAGATGACAGAGTTCTTCGACGCTAAGCTTTCTATTACTCTTGTCGGCTTCCGTGATGCCGACAATTCCCGTATCTAGTAAGGCTACTATAGAGTTTGGCGCGTTACCGAAGGTTGGTAAGCGTATCCCAAGCTTCGAAAAGACTCGGTTAGTCTTGGGTTCGAGACTGAGAAACCGTAACTCCAGGGAATCACCCGTCAAGCTGTCACCCTCCTCCAGCCTCCACTTCGGTTGTTTTCGTGCATGGGATGGTGATTTGTCAAAAAGCCCGAGTAAAGACTCAAAATTCTCAAGATCTTGGGTGAGGGCACTTCGCTCTATTGACTCCGCTACGGCTTGGCGCTCTTGTACCCAGAGATGCCCCGTCCTCTCTAGCGGCGAGGGTCCGAAATGGATTACAGTGCGGATCCAGAACCAGTAGTCGTCAAGGTTCGGCTGCTTGCTGGTCTGTGTCGGGTGATAGGACCCAGCTTGACGAAGCACGCGATTGCCGTGCTGGCGCCGCCGCGAAACTTCGTCCAAATTATTGATACGAGTAAGAACTTCGTCGAAGAACAGTGCTGCATCGTCAGACGGGATCTCTGCAGCTCCTCGTAGACTGATTATTTCTTTCGCTCCCGAACCCAGCTCGCCGCAATGCGAGACCCAGTACAGTGGATATCTCTGGGAGGCACCGGACGAAATTAATGTTCTTAGTTCGCTATCCCATTCCCCCGACCAACCTACAACAATTAGGCCATACTCGCGAAATATCTGCTGCAGTAAAGACCGAAGCCTCCTCGGATAGGTTCGGAGTTCCGATTCAGTGTTCTTGATATCCTGCGCATGGATGGTACCATTGACCTTCACCACGGTAATAATTCCGCGAACTAGTGGTGTCATGCCTGCTGCTGAGGAAGGGTTTACAACCTGGTACGGTACGCTCAGTTTATCCAGGGCCCGTTCGATTAGTCGGTCAAAGTTTGTCGTCAGGATAACTTGAATGCGCCCGAGGTTACAAAGTTGAGCAAGGGAATCGTGTGCATTCGATTGGCGGTCAGGAAAATATTTCGCTAGTCGGGCAGCACGGCCTCTTGCAGAGGGTTCTAGCGCCTCCAGAATACCACCGTACGTGGCTGGCCAACAGGTGTTCTCACTCCACCAGTCGATTGGATCTCTGGCCTCGGCGGCGAGGTCAGTGCCTTGTGCCAAGGCGTAGGAGGCAACGAGGTTTTCGAGAATCTGCCATGACCCTAACTGCCCGGCAGATTGCGACACTCCGCTACCAACTAACACCGCATAGAGATTAGGCGACGCATGCATAGAACTTACGAGCGCCGCCAGCGGGTCAATCGCGGGACCTGGTGTAATCGTGAGGAGTGCCTGTGACTGATCCATGTCCACCGCTCCATTGTAGTGCCGCCGCTCAGCGCACCGGGACCAAGGACCCGTCGATCTTGGTTGATACCATCAAGTTGAAGATGATCGGCGATGGATAATCGATGCTCGAGTGCCTACGCTTTGGGTTGTGTCACGCAAATCCTGCTCAACCATCGCGTAATTTTGCCCCCTCACGTGTGTCGACGGTTGTTCGGTAGACCAGCTTAGTTTTGAGTGACATCCAAAGTGCTTTGGCAATAGTGTTGTCAAAGCTGCTCCCCACGGTTGCCGCATCAATTGGGCCATGACCGAGAGTCTCAATATCTCCTGAGTGATCGTCACTCATGTAGTGGACATCATGATCACCGTGGAATGTCGTCGCCTGTAACAGACCCCTGCCGTGGACAGCGTTTGTGGGTGTGAGGGCATGAATGAAGAGTATCATCATCCATGGTATTGCTCTTTCGCAAGCTGCAATCTTCGGCGAACCCACCTGCTGGATGTGGACCGGATGGAGTCAGCCCATCCTCGATGGCGATGCAGGTGAGGTCGCCGGCCCGTAGGGCACCGAGCTCTTGCACGGTGAAGTTTCTCGTCGCGAGTTCGTCATTCTTCTTGGCATGGGCGATCGAGTCTTGTCTCGGTTAGTCCTGGCGCGACCGGTAGTCCCTTCCGCTATCCAGCTCGTCCATCAGGCGACCTACGCATGCTGCGCGAGACCTCGATGTCACGGGCCTGAGAGCTCGCGTGTAAGCCTCGGAACCTTGCAGATGCTCCGGAGTTGACCCGAGACGCCTTTAGAACGTGCTTGCTTCGCGCGTTTTACGGTCCACACAGGTCGCTTCGTGGACTTTGCGCCTCTCGGCAGCGGTACTGCGCTGACCGTGAGACGTACACGACGCCACAGAGTAGCGGTACCCGAAATTCGGTCGCACTCGCATTGATGAAGGAGATCAATCAGTTACTCACCGAGCTCCTTCACTCGATCGAAGCGAAAATCGCCATAGGTTTTCTCATCTCTTGACTGAGCTGCTCGTTGCATCTTGGGAAGCCCTACGGATCTGATGTTGCGAGATCTGGGTTTACCCCTGTACTCTTGTGGTTCTTTGCGAGTTTTATCGACCCTTCTCGGACGGGGTGGCTTTCTTGGGATACCGAGATCCTCTCACGACTTGCTGCAACGGCCAGGTTCCCGCGCTCGACAAGTCTGACCACGCCGCCTTTAAATTCGTCACCAAACAGCGTTGAGGCGCCTTCTCATTCCTAGTTTTCTGTTCTTGGTGTTTCTCCCATACCTATATTCTCCTCGTTCTAAGGGAGAACCGTGTCCCGCGCCGTGAGTATGTCCAGACCAGCCCCGCGATCAGATGATGGGCCCACATGAAGGTCAAAGGCGTTACGCTCACCCGGAGCGTTCGTCGCAATTGCTGCGAGGCGCTTGGCTTGACGAATCGCTGTGCGAACTTGGCTCATCTGGTGAATCTGCTGTGGCGCCATCGCCCCCTTCGATTCTATCGATTCTCTGGTGTCCGGTGAAGCCGGCGAGACCCTCCGGAGTTCGCGATAGGCAGCCACTCTTGCCGCATGAGCCCTCCACTCAAGTTCAAGCTTTGGCTCCCTTGGCATCGGATCGAGCACTTCAATCCAACGTTCTCGGTTTGCAAGGGCGCGATCTACGAGCGCGAAGGCTCGTTGCCTGATGGCATCCTCGCGTTCCACGAGAGCTCGCCCAAAGTCTGCATCGTCAACCGTTGTTGCCTTTGGCAACAGTCCAACGATGTACTCAGTTCTCCCGATATCACGCGACCCATGCTGCTTACTCCAGCTTCGCACTCGTTCTGCCACGAGGGCCAAAGTGTCCGCGGCGCCGACCAGTCGATCCCGACCTTCACCAACCAAAAGGCGCAACTCACGCTCGAGGTCCATGCCCCGAGCCTCGGCACCACGAAGGGCGGAGAGCAATGCTCCATAGGCCTCACTTGATCCCAACCCATCCCGAACCGCGAGCTCACCAAACCTCGCAAATCCAAGAGCCTCCATCACCCTCTGATACCGTGACTCCTCGGCCAATCGAGCGATCGTCTCATACTCCCCATACAGTCGCCCAATGCTCTCGGCTTCTTCTTGTTCTGCGCGAATCGTCTCGGTTGCGCTGAACTCGATACCAACATTGCTAAGGCATCGAGCGAGTACCTCGTTGGCATTGGCAAACGCTTGACTTGGCCCATGAGACGTACTTGGATCTCCACCTAGTCCAGTATCAACGTAGAGATGATTGGCCTCTCTCCCTCGGGTCACCCCGACGTAGAGCACCTCTCTGGTCGTCGCCGCACTCACCAAGGTATGAGCACGCGCAACCGTTCTTCCTTGTGCCCGATAGACGGTCGTGGCATACCCGAGTTCAACTGATCTCTTCACGTATTCACCCGGCAGGCGAAGCTCTCCTTGCCCGTCGATGCGACGAACCCAGAGAGATCCATCAACACCAACTGCGCGTACGCACCAGCGATCCCCGTTCTTCACCCACCCGCCCCGGGTGCCAAGGAGTCGATTGTTCTCCCTCGTCACGATCTCATCTCCAACGCCACACGTCGTGCCATCATCGAGGCCCACTCCCGCCTCGCTCACCTCTCCGCGTACCATCCTCTCGTGTCTGGCACGAACGTTCAATGCTCTGACACTGTCATGATCTGGCCCAATCATGAGCGAGTCCTTACCCGCTAACACATCAGCTCGCCACCCCCGATAGAGGGCGTCCAACATCGCTTCACGTTCTCCGCCACAGATCCGATGATTCGCCTCATACCTCCGAAGAGCCCCGACATCCCCAGCTCTCAACCCAACGCTCGCCTCTCGTTCCCAGCGCTCACTAAAGCGTCGTACCTCCTCTAGTCGGGCAACCTCACCGCTGCACTCTCGCACCAGTGCTCCAAACATCCCTCCAGCCCCAACACTCCCAAGCTGTGCTGGATCCCCAACCAGGAGAAGCTTTGCATCAGCTTCGCTTGCCATCGTGATGAGGGCGTCAAGCTCCACGGTCCTAACCAACGACGCCTCGTCAAGGATGATCAACTGGCCTTGGCGAAACTGCCACCGGCACAGTTGGCGACACAGGACCTCGACCCGTCTCTCCACCTCATGGCGCTCTCGACTCCCCAAAGACAGATGGGGGAGGAGGGCACGCAACCGCTCCACTTCGTGCTCCCGCGCTTCCCTTTGTCCCAATTCATGCAACCACTTGGCACTGTTCTCAGCACCAATGGCGAGTTCAGCCCCGAGCACCTCAGCAGCCGTTGCCGATGGTGCGATTCCCAAAACACTCCCTGGCCCATAGATCCGTTCCCAGAGGGACCGAAGCCCCGCCATGGTCGTCGTCTTCCCAGTGCCGGCAGGACCCACTAAGAGATCGACGCGTCTTTGAGATGAGACGATCAGCTCAATCACCCGTCGTTGCTCCAGGCTCAGACCAACATCACCAAAGGCCCCACCATCTACTCTGAGGTCCCCATCACCCACCAATCCAATGACGCCCCGAGCGATTCCCGGCCCCCCACCGTCTTCACCCGCCGCCAAGATCCGCGCCTCAGCACTCAGGAGCTCCCGGGTGCTGTAGCGACGCCGATCGAGGCTGCGAAGACGCGAGGTGCCATCGGCTCGGCGAAGCGCCCCCGGGGTATGAGAAAGTTCGGGAGGCGTGAGCTCAATGGCACGTGCAAGGGTCATCACAACCAGACGTTCCCCAAGACCAATACGTTCAGCCGGATCGACAAAGCACATCCCTTGAAGGTGACGATGAACCTCGGCCAAGATATTGGCACGGGTGAAGGTTGCATGGGTAACACCAACACCTTGGAGGATCACCCCGGCAAGCTCACCCAAGAGCTCCTCCCCAAAATCATCGGCACGAAGGGCAGGTAGATCATTCCTGTCACAAACCCGTCGAACCAATTCACCTGGCTCAAACCCAAGCACTCCTAGGGCACGCTCACGCCACAGCACACTCATTGCTTGAAGTGAACGATGCACCTTCTCATCTCGCGTCTCAAGGTTGGCCCGTTGGGAGAGCCGAATAATCTCTGTCCCTGTTGCCACTCGTCCACGGCTTGCCTCAAAGGTCCCGACGAGTTCCGCTCTTCGACTTCTGATCGCCTGGACCCGTTGTGAGAAGGCATCCATGAGACACGCTGGCACCCCCTTGATCTCACACTTTCTCATGTCCCCATAAGTCACTCGCTCCTCCCAGGCAACTCCGAGCGCCTCGGTTAAGAGATCAGCCAAGATCCCCTCGTGTAAAACACCAAGAGCAACCACCGAGGAGTAGAGTCCAGCACCGTCAATGGTTCTCCACTTCCCGTCTGACACTGACCTCACCCGATTCCAGACGATGACGTGATCATGGAGCTGGGGATCCCCAGCACGAGAGTCATGGTGGGTAAAGCTCGCCGCACACACGCCCCGAACGTCTTCCTGGATGACACCATTCTTCCCAGATCGTGAGTGAATGACATGGGCCTCGGCGTAGTGAAGCGTGAGATCTATCGCTCTCTGGTGACAGGCATAGATCGAGGCTTTGGTCGTCTCATCGGCCAGGGCCCAAAGTGTTGAGACCGACTTTGGTGGTGAGAACGTGAGGTCAAAACCTGCCACAGGTTTGGCACCAGGGCTAGGGGAGCCATCACCCTCACCAGTCGTCACCCTCGGCCGCCGAATCGCCTGACCAACACTCTTACCTGTAGTGGGATCGGCGATGCGACCAAGGAGATTCCAGAGCTGCTCCTCACTGACCTCTGAACCAGCAGCGATCCCCACACCATCTCCGACGTCGGAAAGCCCTGCCCCCTTCCACCTCCCAGGCGGCGTCCCAGATTCTGCGTAATAGTGGGTGAGAGCTGATCCAGGTTGAGCGGCACCATCTCCTCGGGCAATAGAGTCCATCAGGTAGCGATACCCCTGACCAATGCTGAGCTTCGCGATGCTGAGCATGCCTACAACCCTTCGTTAGCCCTTGAACCATTCCTCACCTCATGGGTGCCATGGAAGGGAAATCAGTCGCATGAAGACGAGCCAGGAAGAGAACTCGAGCGCCAAGCGATCCTTGGATGCAAGGCGTGTGGTTGCAAAATGGTGGGGGAGTAGTGCTGGTCTGCGCTGAGTCAGGGGTGCGAGTGATGGGGCTTTGGTCTGGACCAGGTATGGACCCCGTGTTGGGCAATTGGTGGACGCGTGCTCTTGTCTCGCTGATCTCGGTTGACAGGTTCTCTGTTGTTGGTGATCTTTGGCATGAGGAACAACGACCGGGCAACACTGACCGATCTCTGGCGCCGCCGAGAACTAGCGTTCGAGGACTGGCTCGCCGCGAACGAGCAGCACAAAACCTCAGCCGATCAGCACCGCCGCATCTGTGCCGCTAAGGCAGCCGCCTTTCGATCCCAAGGGATCTCAGAAGTTCAGTTGGCGAGATACCGATCCTGGCAGGATCACCAATCCCCGCCCCGCGATCCAAGGACGATCGAACGCTACGTTCGATGGCGTAGCGTCATCACGATGCTTGACGCCCAGTGGCAGCCCAAGCTCCTGGTTGCGAAGAGAGACCTTGAGCGGGCCACCTTTCGCTTGGCGGAGGCAACGACAGAACTGCTCTCGGTGATGCCACTTGCAATTGTCATGGAGCTCTCTGGTGAGACGCCACACTCACTGCTGGCAATGCTTAACCCATTGGGGAGGGGTGAAACACTGGCTCCACAGCTATGGAATCCTCTGAAGCTCCATCCGTCGGAGCGTAGGAGTCTGCGAGAGAACCAGGGTTGACTCAAGCGATCAGACATCGGAATCCTATGAGGTGATAACATCAGAGGGAAATGAACGTCAGCCGATCACTTAGACTCCTAGCTGTCGTCCTACTGGCGGCGTTAGTGTTGACTTCGTGCAAGTCGGCGACAAAGGGCTCTGCAACATCGGTGGTCAAAAACGGGACGTCGGTCGTGCGGATACCCAAATCGTATTTGACCGAGCGTTTTCTCATCATCGGAGGTAGCTGTGCCGGGACGATCCGTACCTCTGGCTTGCCAGTCTTAAAGATGCGGCTCTCCTTGACGCACCAGTCCGAGGCAGTCACCGCCACATTTTGTCATCGTCCACACTCCAGGTTCGCGTACTACGTTGATGCAAGTCGACTGTCGCCCAACGAAGCGATTCACCTGTTTTCATTTCCTCCGACGATCAAATGGACGATTGTGCTCTCCCGATCAAATTCCCGTCGAGGGGCAAAGAGATTCCTAATCTTCTCGACCTATGTCCCGCCCGCACCCAAGCTACCTGTGCTACCAGCTGGGGCACCCAGTTGCACTCCGAGTCAGATATCGTTGCGCATTACCGGCGTTGGAGACGAGGCATCCTTGGTGAACGGCTACCTTGCTGTTTCGGATACCTCATCGAGTCCCTGTGCCCTACAGGGGTGGCCGACGATTGATGGCGTCACCACAGGTGGAGAGTCTGTTCCTTTGGTTCGACAGAGCACCATGAGCCAGAACGGACATATCCTTCACCACCCATCGCTTGTTGTTATCAAGAAGGGCGTTCAAGCTGCTTACAGCCAAATCTCATTTATGCCAGACAGCATCGGCGGAAACACCGGAGTAACCATTGAGAGGAACTTCACTTCGTTCAGCGTCACGCTGCCTGATCATTTGGGAACATATTCGATTGCAACATCGGCCTTTAATCAAGGATCTGTTATCCAGACTCCCGACAGCTGCTACTACGCCTCTGGCAAACTCTTTGACAGCACGATCTACACGTTCTTCGTTCCTTCATTCAATGAGCCGGCTCACGCGTTGTGATTCCGCAGTACCGGTTCTACCTGGGGCTGTCCGTGGGTATGGTAAGAATGTTCGAGGCGGGCCACCACCGGCCAGGGGATGCGGGTGATGGCCGAGCTCCGTGACACCCAATGGCAGCTTCATGCTTGTGATGCCCAGATGTCCCCCAGATCCCAGTTCGACGTCGATGGACCCTGCGCTGGCTCCCAGGGATGGGCCTATCCCCAAGCTCAAGTCCGAGGTCTCGGTATCAGCGTGTTTGAATGCCCATGGCGGGGTGACACGCCGTTTCTTGGTGTTTGGGGATCGAGTCCGAAGTCACGGAGAGATTCCCGATACGGCAATCTCGTCGAATTGGTTACGGGCCTAACTCCTGTAACTCTGTAACCGTAACTCCTGAAACTCATCGACTCTAACTTCTGAAACTCCACAATCCTAACTCTTGAAAGTCAGGGATTCTAACTCCTGGAACTGGAGCAC
>JAKAQL010000081.1 GCA_021822605.1 Actinomycetes bacterium | reverse complement strand
CTTCCTTTTCTTGTCTTGTTCTTCATCTCTAGTTACCTCCCTCTAGGAAACGATGTCCTAGAGTTTCGGCAGCTTCTACTCGGTGGTCCAGAGTTGCGCGAACTCCCGGTCCAAAGATGCACGAATCGTTGGTCCAGAGTTAGACGAATCGTTGGTCCAGAGCCCTAGGTCTCAGTATCAGTGTGTGCGCGGGTTGAAGAATAAGTCACTGAGGGCGAGAAGGCAGAGATGTTGGAATGGCTACCTACGATGAAACGGTGCAAGACAAAGCAACCCAAGAGGTGACGGTCCCACCCAAGGCAACGAGACGGGTACTCTCCCCGAGCTACAAGGCGGGGATCTTGAAAGAGTACGATGCTTGCCCTCAAGGACAAAAGGGTGAGCTATTGCGGCGAGAGGGACTCTTCTCGTCCCAGATCGCCGAGTGGCGACGGGTGATTGACCAACAGAGTGCAGAGGCGCTCTCTAGCCCGATCTTACGACCACTTCTGACCCCAATATCACCTACGAACTGGGTGGATAGTTAAGAACTGGCTGAACGTGTAGACACGAGTAGCTTGACAGATTGATTTGGGTCTGACTTTGTTACCCCGTGAAACGCTTTAGCGGTGCCATGCATGTTGCCACTACTCGTCGCCAGCACAAGGACAAGATCTATGAGACCCATCTCCTTCGACGCTCCTACCGCGAGGACGGCAAGATAAAGAACGAGACACTTGCGAATCTCTCCTGTGTATTCTCGCCAAAGGGACCATCCAGGTGATTCGTGACTCCTTGGCTGGTAAGCACCATGTAGTTGCCGGGGAGGGTTTTGAGATCAAACGGAGTCTGCCCCATGGGCATGTCGCAGCGATAGCGTCGATGGCGAACAAGGTAAAGCTTCCTACTCTCCTTTGACCGAGCTGTCGCGAGCGAGATGTCATCTATGCCCTCATCATCGCAAGAGCCATTCGTCCTGGCTCCAAGCTCGCAACCTCTCGGTGGTTCGGTGACACCACCTTTGGGGCCGAGAGACCCCTCTCATGCACGTACCATGGATGGCGTGTGTACTAGTGCACGACGTGAATTGGTAATCGAAATCGGACGCCTTGGTCTGCAAGTAGTTTTCGGTGATGAAATGTGATCAAGATTGAGGACGGGTAGGATGCGTTACTTGATGTGATGTTCCTCGCTCTGGCAGGACCGGTTTCGCGGTGTGCCTTTGTGGCCCCAGTTTGCGTGGATTGGTTGTTGGTCCATGTGATTGGCCTCCGATGCGAAGTGGTGTTCGTTACGTCTGGTAGGTGATCCGTGAGGAGAGATCGCTCATCCAGCCGCAGTCTCCGCCGTGATTGGGTAGCGGTACTGGACGAAGTGGAAATTCGGAATTTCGATCAGATCTGGTTTTGTAACCATGCAGCGGCGTGTCCCACAGCGCTTGTGGCGGAGGCAAGGAGATAACGCTAAGAGTGGCGAAAGTCATGCGGTGGGTGGCTTATCGGAAGATGACAAGCAAACCTTGAGTTGTAGAGCCAAGAAATTACAAAAAATGTTGATATAGCGGATGAGCGTCTGCTATGATCGTCTCTGGTTCTATTTGGTGGAAGTCTTAGGTGATGGCTGTGTGGAGGTCGAAGACGTGAAATTAAACAAAGGTGTGGTGATGTCCCGACTCGCTGGTATCGGTGTTTTGGGTGTGGCTGGTGTGATCGGTGGTAGTCTTCTGTTCTCGCAGACTGCATTCGCTGAAGGTCATTCGGGTGCTGGTGATTCGAGTAGCGCTCCTTCTTGTATTGATGGAACCACCAGTTCAAGTTCGTCCACCCCTGGTTCGCATTCCAATGAGCTCGCGAATCCAGTGTTGATCTGTGGGACGACTAGCGTGAAATCCACTACGTACAGTGCGCAGCCGATTACGGTCACGTTTTGGCAGACCTACAGCGGCCACGGTGTCCAGACCACATCGTTGAACGGCGATATCGTTCTGGATCTTAAGGATGTAGCCAACAGTTCGACTACGACTGCTTCGATCTACGTGCCACCTACGCGGGTTGTCGGGAAGGCTCATTCCGATTACACGGTTGTTAGTTTGTCTGTCCCGTCGGGAACACATTATTCTGAGGTGACAGGTGGCTATTTTAAGGGTATCGTAACCTCGAATACGAAGCCAATCGAGCTCCACTATCAGGTGCGGGGCATGATGGGCAAGTCCGGTACGCAGTGTGACGAGTTTACTTTGATGGGTAACGCCTGGATCGATCCTCTGCCTTTGGGATCCCCCATTGCGCCACTGTTTGGTAGTGACGGAATGGAGATCGTGGGTGCTATGGGTGTTGCGAGCGCCCTTAGCGCGGCGATTTTTCTTCGTCGACGCCAAGTAGCACGTTCCGCCAGCTCTCTCCTTTAGGGGCAACAAATGTACCCGGATGTTGCTAAGACGACGCTCGCGGGAGGAGCAGCTACTGGAGCAGCTGCTCTCGCGTTCACCGGGCTGGATATCGGATGGTTTGTGGCAGTCGGTGTGCTGATGGTTGCATCCGGTCTCTTGTTGTGGCGTGGGTCGCGTTTACGGCGGACAAAGGTTGATTGCTAGTGTGTTGGGTCGACTCTTACGGGTGTACGGGTTTGTTTCGTAGCGTTGATTGGAAGCTCGCTGAACAGGGCTGGTGGCGGGCTGCGCAAATTAGCTGGTGACCGTTAGGTACGCGTACAGGTGTCGGCTGTTGTAATTTGTAGGTTTGGTGTGCACGCTTTGGCTAATGCAGACAAAGCGTGCTTTGCGTTGGAGTGCCACCTTTGGCCGCCGGTCGGTGTGTTCGCGTTTGGGCATCGATCGACTTGTGGCATAGTGGATGGTAGATACCGCTTAGGAAGGCGTCGTTAATGAGTCTCCGTGCTCGACCAACCAGTAGCGAAGCTCGTAAGCTGGTCCCAGTGGCACGTTCTTCGAAACATAATATGATTCGGTCTGGTTTGTTTGGTTAAGCGAGAGCGGTAGCGTTCCGCCACTGCTGCATGCTGTCTCGAACAGGCTGGTATTCACCTCAATCGTGGGGTGAGCTGTGATCGATTCAAGGTATTGTGCCCAGTCCGCCGCGTCTTGGGGTGTCATCGCGCCCGAGCCCCAGCAGTTGGTTGTTCCTACCTCATCTTGGAGGTCCAAGGTGAACTTGTTCTGGGTAGTACTCTTTATTTGCTGGAAGATTGTTGCCAAACCTTGTCCTAGCAGCCCCATTCCATAACTGTTCGAGGAATAGCCGGTGTAGGTATACCAGAACCCTGGTGACCAGAGAAACGATGCTTGTGGAGCGAGGTGCGATAAGGTTTGAATTTGATTGGTGAGGATGGTCGCATAAGCTTGCGTTACGCTTAGTTGATCTAATTCGTTGAGGTTCGCCTCCAAAGTGATGTACCAGTTGGGAATCACCTTCGGATAAGTGGCGAGGAACTGGGTAGCTAATGTTTGGGATTGAGCCTGGTAGTTCGCCCGTAAAGCAGTGTTCTGGACGCCCTGCTGATAGAGAGTGCCAGGACCGCTGTAACTGATGCCGGTCGTACCAATGTATACCTTCGAAAAGCAGTTGCTGTAGCCTGGTAGATAAGGCACTATCACATTGAGGTAGGGCGTATTGAGTTGGCCAGACGCGGTATCGATATCTTGAAGGACCAATGTCGGTCCTGCGGCGCTGGTCCCGGTACTGCATACCTGTGCCATCCAGTTCTGAACGTCTGCGACAGAATAGGTCGGTGAGAGTGACGACACTTGTAGAAAGATGCCGGGTGCAGTTGTTGATGTGCTGGAGCTACTTCCAGGTGTAGTACCTTGAGGTGCTTGTGGTGGTTCGGGGACTCTTGCATTCGAAGCGGCGGCGACTGGAACTGCGGCGCCGGGCAGAGCCACAGGCGGCGTTGTCGCCGCCAATGTCTCGGGGGCGGTCATTATGGGGTGGTGTTGCGTCTGCACCGCTGACAAACGTAGGCTGGTGAGTTCGGGTGTAAGTTGTCGCGTTCTGATGGTGTTCTTTATTCCTTGGTGAGGCGAGTTAGTGCTCTGCATGGCCAAGGGCATACTGACCAACCCTCCCAAGGCTAGGAGTGCTCCATACTTCTTTAGCGACCTGCTATTGAGTGCTCCTAATGACTTTGGCATGTGTCCTCCTTGATTGAACCAGTTGCGAATAGTGGTAATATCGGGAAAACCGTCTGGTTTCTGTAGCAGTTGGGAAAATACGTAACGGGTTAGTGTGGATATGTGAAGGTGGGGAGAGGAGGTCTGAAGTAGTAGTGGATCCCGTCACTTGATCGGGGGAGTCGGTGTTGGTGAGAGTGTTGATACCGCCCCGGCCAAATGGCGCAGCGGAGATAAAAAGTAATTGTCGAGGTCTAGCAAATAGCAGTTGCCTAATCAGTGGTCCTGACAAAGCGATGCGAACAAGGTATGGGTTGCATGCGCGGTGTTCGTTGCCTGGATCGCTAGCCATGTCGGCGGGGTTGGTGGCCGATGTATGTTGTGCCAGTAGATGGGTCAATCAGCTGTAGGGGGAGAGATGCTTCAGGTGTGTTCGTTGGCGAGGAGGACATCGTGGAGGGCGCAATGAGCGGTTGCGGTGTACCCGCTAGTAGCTTCCGGAGACATTCGCAGTTAAAGGTTGAATCACGGGTCAGCGCGGCCGGGTGGATTGGGTCATCGTAGTGTCACGTGTTCTCAAGGTCGTGGCGTACGTGTGGGTTATACTGCGCTTTTGCTTCTACGCTATGGTGTTTTAGGCTAGACTTTGAGTATCGTTCGCGGTGACAAGAGGAGGTCATGACGTGGAGTCAGAGGTGAAGGAGGCAGTGCTTCCAGACGGCCCGGCCGGTGGCGGGTCTACCCGGGTATTGGGTTATGGGTCTGGGATCGTTTTCTTTTTGGCTGGTGCGTTGCTGGCGATTCATGAGACAGTGTGGCGACAGATGGAGACGAACCTCGCTGCTAAAGCGATGTTCCTCTTCACTGGACATACTGCCTATGCACGCCCTGGATTTCTTATCTACCTAACCAACGGTAGGGGTATCCCAGTTAATGCCTTCTTGGTGACGGCGGAGTGCAGCGTCGGTTACCTCGTGGCCGGGGTTTTGCTCATCAGCGGGATACTTTGCTTGGCGAAAGGCCTCCAGCTGAAGCGGATCGTTTCCGCTGCTGTCCTTGCGAGCGCCGTGCTGCTCGCGTTCAACGTGCTTCGTCTCGGTATCATAGGGTTGTTTGTCGACCATTTTGGGACGTCTGTTGGTTTCCCGATTGCACACACCTATCTAGGTACCTTTATTACCATTATCAGCACGATTGTCGCTGGAGTTACCTATGCTCTGGTAGTACTAAAGATACGCAGGAAAGAGGCTCTTAGATCAGCCGGACGAGTTGACGAAGGATGATAAACGAGATTTTTATCACTGCCTCGGAGATTATTCTCGCCGTTGCATTGCCCTACTTTGTTTACTCCGTTGTTGCGGGAATGCGTGCCCATAAGCGACTTGGTGCGTCGAGGCTGAATCATCAGGAACACTTCGATCCTTCTGCTCGGGTCTACGACCTTTCAGAGAAGCCCGAGCTGAACTTGTATTATCTTGTTCCGGCGCTCAACGAAGAGGCCGTGATTGGGGCGACTGTACGCCATTTGTTGTTAGACCCCTTTGTTAAGGTGCTCGTCATTGATGATGGTTCCAACGATGGTACTTCCCATGAGGCTCGGCGAGCTGCAAGAGAGGTGCAGGCTGGAAATCGTTTGACGATTCTTAAGCGTGTAGCCCCTGATGCACGTAAAGGTAAAGGCGCTGCGCTCAACGCAGGTTACGAAGCGATCCTTCGTTACGTGTCCGGGCAAGGTATTGATCCGGATTCTGTCATAGTCGGAGTGATGGACGCAGACGGTAGGTTGAGTAGCGCTGCGGGTCGGCCGGCTCTTGCAGCGTTCGCGGCGGATGCCGAGGTTGGTTCGGTCCAATACATCGTACGCATTCGTAATCGCGAGAAGCTCATTGGTAGGTTTCAAGACGTCGAGTTTTGGATGATTTCTGCAATGTCACAATTCAGCCGCGTTCGTTCTGGGACGGTAAGTTTGGGTGGCAACGGACAATTCACTCGTCTATCAGCACTGATGAGTCTCTCGGGTTCTCCATGGACGAACTCCTTGACGGAAGACCTGGACATAGGATTACGCTTGGTCTGCCAAGGTTGGAAGGCAACGACTAGTGTTGATGCCTATGTGGATCAACAAGCTGTCGAGCGCTACCGTCCTTTGATTCGCCAGCGGGTGCGTTGGTATCAGGGCCATATGAGTTGCATGAACCGCATGAAGGAGGTCTGGTCTTCACCGAAGGTTCCGCAAAGTGCAGTTATTGAGGTGACGACCTATCTTTTAGTACCTTGGGTGATTGTCCTCCCCTGGTCGATTATCCAACAATGGGTTTTTTATGAGCTAGCATTTGGGGCAGGGCGTACTGTGCTTGACTTGCACCTGGGGTCTCCGATTTGGGAGGCGGGGTATTTGCTGTTTTGGTATGTGTTCTCGTTTCTGCCTAATATTCTTATTGGTATCGTATATTGGCGGCGCACTCGTTCTATCTCATTGCCGCGAGCGATTGCACTGGGTCATCTGATGCTGCTATGGAATTATATTGGTTACATCTCAGCGTGGGCTGCGTTGGCTCGTATGGTTCGGGGAGTTACGTCATGGTCGAAAACGGCAAGAACGGTGGAGACAACAACTGGTCCTGTTGTAGCCGCATAGATCGTCGTTCGAGACATACCAATTGCTTTGGCAACCATGCATATCCGTCACGCCCAATACTACGAGCCTCTACCACAGCCTATATCCGCAACGTGGCCTCTCAGCCAGCCAGCCAGACAGCGCATGATATTTAGCTTCTATCAATGCTGCGTCGGCTATGCCCCGTGATAGCACAGACTCTGTGACTGCGCAAGTTATTATTGCTTGGCTCCCAAGGGTGTTTCGGTCTCGTAACTAAAGCAGGAGAGTTGTGCTGGCTGGGCGGACTCGATGGTTTTGCCTATCAGCTCTCAGTCAATAATCCCAAAGGCAAATGCTTGGGTGTCGTGCCGTGGGTCGGCTACGACGGTATGGTTCCGTCTGGATTGAAGTCATCTGGCGGAATATCGAGGCCGAAGTAGGCGGCCAACGACTGAACAATCCTCGCACTAGCCTTCCCGTCGCCGTAGGGATTGGCTTTGCTGCTCATTTGCCGGTAATGTTCAGGATCGTCTAGGAGACGCGTGACCGCTTCGACGATGTTTGTTGGCGTGGTGCCGACGAGGATGGCGTTACCGGTTGCGACACCTTCGGGGCGCTCCGTCGTAGATCGGAGCACGAGCACGGGTTTGCCGAGTGCAGGTGCTTCTTCCTGTAGGCCTCCACTGTCGGTGAGTACGATGCTGGATGAATTGAGCACGGTGCAGAGATCACCATAGTCAAGTGGATCGGTAAGAATGATGTTACGCTGGTCGGAGAGTTCGGCCGAGAGGACATCTCGCACGACTGGATTTCGATGCATCGGAAGCACCAAGAGTAAGTCGTCGCGAAGGTTTGACAACTGCTTGAGTGCTTTGGCGATATCTATCATGCCGGCACCCCATGATTCTCTTCGATGTGCGGTTACGAGAATGATTGGCCCGGACCATGCCATGATGGGTTCCAGAAGTGGGTCCAGGAGGACTTGGTGGCGCGCAACACCGATCAGCAAGGCATCGATTACCGTATTTCCGGTTGTCGTAATCTTTGAAGTAGGGATTCCCTCGTCAATGAGGTTCTGTCGCGCCTTCCAAGTAGGAGCAAAGTTGATGTCTGCCACGACAGAGATTAGTCGCCGATTTGCTTCTTCTGGAAAGGGAAATGCGAGGTCGCGACTACGCAATCCAGCCTCGACATGCCCGAGAGGTACGCGTTTGTAGAAGGAGGCGATGGCCGCCACCATTGCGGTTGTTGTGTCACCTTGAACCAGCAACATGTCTGGTGTGAGCGTCCGGAATAGGTCCGCCATCACTTGAACTGTCCGTTCGGTCAATCTCAAAAGGTCGGGGGTCGTGTCCATGACATTGAACTCGAGATTCGGTTGGATATCAAAGAACTGAAAAGCTTGATCGAGCATCTTGGTATGTTGTCCCGTTGTTGCTAAGGTCACGTTGAACCGGCGATCTTTGCGCAATAGCGTTATGAGGGGAGCGAGCTTGATCGCTTCTGGCCGTGTGCCGGCAACGATGCAGATGTGTCTAGCCATTGTCCGCCTTGTACTCAGATGATTTTCAGCTAACGATTCTAGTGGGGCTGCGCGCGAAAATGGGTAGCCAAGGCGCCTCCTGTAGGTAATTGTTGTTATGGCGATCATCGGGCTTGGAGGCCGGGAGCCTTCGGTGGTTGTCTGCGCGTGTGGCTTGGATCCGTCGGTGGCCTGCTGCGAGTCTAAGTTTTAGGGCGGTTGGTTGCCAAATTAGGTATAAGAGAAATCGCAGTGTATTGAGCAGCTCGAACGCATGTAGCAAGAGTCAAGGAAGTGTCTTGCGGCTTTATCGGGTGATATATTCCTGATTCGTCGCCAGTGAGAGTCGGGTCTGCGGGGGTGTCAGATCGTGGTGCTGGTGGTTCGGAGTTTGGTGCTGAGGTGAGGTTCCAGACGGCTGGAATGGGCAGATGGTCCGTAGCACTGGCCGATTTTTACGGCGTCGCCACCTCGCTTACGAGTGAATGTGCTGGGAGCCAAATCCGTTCTCGTGTTCCTCCTCAGACGTTTGCCGAGGTGCAATAGGCTCCAGGTATTGTCGCATAGAGGCGAAGATCTCATCAGCGTTCTTGGTCCGGACAAGAGGCTTGGAGTTCTCGTTCCAGTCCTTGGCCCACTTGGTAATTCCTCTGTTGAGTTCGGTCACGCTGTGGTGGACGCTGTGCTGGAGGTACTGGGTGGTGAGAGCTGAGAACGAGCTCTCCACCTGAGATCCCTGCGAAGAGCACTTCGGTGTTCAGTGGAACGCAAGTCTCGGTTGAGCTAGGAGCCAAGTTCTCACCGACTCGGCCGTATGGGTTGGGTCGTTGTCGGGAACGGCGCGAACTCCAAGCTCCTGAGCGGTCATTGAGACTAGGGTGGCTAACTGTAGCCCGACTTTCGCAAATTCTTCCCGAATCCATGTCCATCCTGTGGATATCTTGGGGTATAGAGGGGGTATCCACAGGGATGTTTTGGGGTATGGGCAGGTGGGATACTAGGTGGGGTATGCTTGGGTTTGTGTGTAGTGTCCTAACAGTGTAAGTAGTTCGTGTATATGGCCTAATCCGTGTACCTTCACTGGTAGTATCTGGTCTATCTATATCACAGCCGTCGATATGAAGACCAAGACGGGGAAGACCTATACAAAGTATCAGCTGATCGAGTCCTACCGGACTGAGAAGGGACCGAGACAGCGTATCATTCTGACACTTAGCGACTTTGATCTCGATCAGCCTGTCTGGCCAGCGCTAGCCAGAGCAGTGAGTGTCGACTTGCTCACCAAATGGGACACTGAACCCCGCTTACCTATGCAGCCTGTAGCGTAGCGGCCTGTTCGAACTGCAATCGGCGACACATAGCCGATGCTCGAGTGAAGCCGCTTCCGGTTGTACCACGCTGATCATGATCAACAATTGCGGAACGTGGGCCCTCTCGCGTGGCAACGTCGCTCTGGTAGACGAGCTCTGCTTGGAATGATGCCCACAATGATTGGCGCCATGGCGTTGTCAAAACTGCTCCCCACCGTTCGGCATCGATTGGGGCATGCCAGATCGTCATAACATCGCTTGCGAAGTCGTCACTGGTGTCGTGTGACCCGTGGTCTGAATTAAACCGAATTCCGTTTAATTCAGATTAAGCCGAGGTTCTCGTTAAGCCGAGGAATTTCGATTTGACCTGGTAAACCGGTGTGGTTCGTTTGATTCCTCGGCTTAACTTTTTGCCATGTTGATAGCGTCTGTCGTGTCCATGCCCCGAAGGGAAGGAGATGGCGATGGATACGACAATTACGAAGATCGGTGAGGTCGTTGTGGCTGAGCTGCGCGCGGCTGGCTACAAGGAATCGACGGTAAGAAACTACCAAAAGACGATCGGAGTTCTCGTTCGTTACGGGAGAGAACACGGGACGAGCCTGTACACACAGGCACTGGGGGACGAGTTTGGGGCACTCACAACAAGCCCGCGGACAGGACAGTTCAGTGCTCAACGCAGGTTTAGCTACCAGCGGCTCGTGGCGGTGTTTGACAGCTATGCCACAACCGGCCATGTAGATCTGTCCGTTCAGAAACGAGGCGGCGGAGGTTGTATAGGCCAACGTCAGATGAGTTCCTAGCCCTTGATGCGGCTTGGGAGGCCGACATGAAAGATCGTGGCCTCGCCGTGGAAACACGGGAAGCATACGGCCGAGTGACCCGAGGCTACCTGTGCTTTCTCGAATCGAGGGGGGTCTTCCATCTTGATAGCGCGGACAGTGCAACTGTGCTCGCGTTTCTTGCATCCTTGTCACCGCAATGGGCAAAGACCTCCCTGTTCTGGGTGGTGTCTAACTTCCGACCCTTTCTTGTTTTCGTCGATCGCGACGACCTGGTCTTAGCGGTGCAACTGACCGGCGTGAAGCGCTCCCACTCCATAATTGAGCCACTTGGTGATGATGTCAGACACTTGGTTATCGCTGCGTGCGCATCAGATATCGTGTGTGCCCGCAATGCAGCCATCACCTTGCTTGCACTCCCCACAGGGTTACGGGCCAGTGATATCGTTGACCCAACTTTCGATTACCCCCCCCAAAACAGGGCTAAACCAGGCCCCGGATGGCCCAGATTGGGGATTATTTTGCCCGGTTTGGGCCCTCCTGGGAGGGTTTTTGGGAAGGATTCCCTGCTCAGTGGTCGGCGGGGATGGTG
>JAKAQL010000080.1 GCA_021822605.1 Actinomycetes bacterium | reverse complement strand
ACCATGACCCACTAATCTTTAACATTCCTGAGAATACATGCCTACACTCATAACCGCCCAAGGCACCAAGCTGCTGCTCAAGGCTCACTTTGGGGGTGAGATCGGGCTAATTTGGGGGGAACTTCGGTCTAACACGTACCAAAGATAACACCTGCACACTGTGCAGGTTAGTCATCGGAACTTTAACCGCGTTACCCACCGCAGAGTTCCCTGGACCGTCCACTCCTTCCTGTACTTGTACCATATCTCCAATGCGCTGATTATCGATAGCCCGGCGTGGATTATCCTAAAACTCCTGTTCAGGATGGAAAATGGCATAAGGTATATCCTCACACGGCTGACTCGTGTCACATGATACGAGCAACTCTCACCTGGAGTGAACCACCTCGACTATGAGAGGACCGACCACAATAGTTACGAGAGGAGACCGCATGAAGAGCAAGCAACACACATCAGAACAAGTCATCACAAAACTCGCAGAGGGCCATCAAAAGACGCTCACGGTTCCCTTGTCAGATTGTGGAAGCTAAGCCAGGGTGAGGTAAGCGTCGTCCTCTGCTCCTCGGCTCGGAGGCGGGCGAAAGAGAGTGGGATCACTACCCAAGCCGAGGGGAGGTTCTTAGCCGATGTGGCCCGCTTGGAGAACTCAATTGCCAAGGGGTCGATTCAGCGGACCCAGCTGGTCTCAGAGAGGATCGGCCGTATCAAGGCCAAGTACCCAAAGATAGCCACTCGCTATGACTTCATTTAGCCCTAGGTCGCGGCCGGTGCAATTATCGGCGTTGGATCAGCGCTTTTCGGGGTGTCAATGGATGGTTGGGTGCAGGCGAACGTCCATGGAGACTTACGGTAATCGGTTAATGCTGCGCGGAGCATCTATAGAAACCTTGCCAGCATTGTCGGTCCCCTCGCTGCAGCAGTGCTAGTAGCGCCGACGTCCCCTACATTGGCTATCGTCATCGCCGGATTCCTTCCTCTAATCGCAAGCTACATCTTCGCCACGACTAAGGCCACCGAAGTCTCCGCAGGTGTGTCACAGCTCGCGCGAACCGGGGCATTGAGAGATCTTAAAGGGGGGTGGACCGCCTTTTCATCACGGCCGTGGATCTGGAGCATCGATCTACAGTTCGCGATCTGGCATCTGGTGACCTATGCGCCGATTATCGCCTTGGGCCCGCTCGTTGCCAAGGAGTACTACCATGGAGCCTCTGGATGGGCGGCTATTCTCGCTGCACTCGCCGTTGGAGGGTTGATTGGAGGAGTCGTTGCCTTTCGGAGTGTAGCCAAGCATCCCTTACGGCTTTCCATTGGCAGCCTGGTTCTCATGGCACCCTTCCCTGCGGCGCTGGGGCTCCATCTCAGCCTGGGATGGGTCGCATTGACATCGCTGTTAGCTGGTGCTGGCTTGGAATATTCAGGAGCTCCGTACTCGTTCTCAGTTCAGGCCCACGTCCCAAGGGAGGTGATCTCAAGAGTCTCGAGTTTTGATTACCTGGCGTCAGTTGGTCTTTTGCCTGTCGGTTACGTGCTGGCCGTGCCGCTCGCACACCTTCTCTCACTAGTAACGCTCTTTATCATTGGAGCGGTGTATACCCTGTTCTCAGCTATCATAATCCTATCGGTGAGATCGGTTTGGAATCTCCCCCCGCTCGCCGCTCACAAGTTCTTGACCAAACTGGAGTGCGAGCCCCGTCTATAAAGGTCAGGTCGGGCGTACAGCTTCCTCTACCGTCACCGTGATCCGCTTTAAAGAACTGCACGCCCGCGCGGAGCGACCACAGCCAGCCAATCATCGCTCAAGGCTGACCCGCTGGCCGCTCAGGAACGTAACGTACGTTACTACACTCACGTGCAACGACTGGAACGTCAACTCTCGCAGTTAATGGGCGATCACACCCGGTGAGAATTCGGCCTCCGGGTGTGTCCGACAACGTCGACCAACTTCATGGCCCCACCGCTATTCTTCAAGCCGAGCTGGTAGACATAAAGATCTAGCCAGCCGTCCATGCCTCTCCAATTGTGAGTCCAAACCAATCGGAGAGCTAGCATATATCAACAACAGCCTCCTGCGTCTTTTGCTGATCAATGAGACTTGAATCCTGATCTGACAGATTGAATCGGGCGAAATTCACAGTACGGTAACTGGTGGGCCGCCTATTTCGGAAGGCTAGTTAGGCTGAGTGCATGATGAGTCCTATCGAGTTCAGAGTATACCAAGAAGGCGATCTCGATGGGGTGATTGCTTTGTGTCACCAAGAGGGATGGAACTCCTATGCCGACGACAGAGATCGAGCGCGGAAAGTCTTCGCCGCGCCCGGAGTTGTGGCCGTAGTTGCCACTACCTCCAGCCATATCATTGGGTTCGCTTACTTCCAAACAGACAGGGCGATACAAGCCCACCTGTCTCTTCTCGTCGTCAAACAAGCCTATCGCAGACTCGGCGTTGCCAAGGGGATCATATCCTATGCATTTCCTTTGCTTGGGGCTGCGAGAGTCGATCTCATCACTGATACCGCCGAAGCCTTCTATCGCACTCTTCTCCACAAGGAGGAGTCCGGCTTCCGACTCTATCCACTTAGCGCACCCACTAGCGACAGATAAGTGAGGTAGGTTCTCTTTGACGATGAGAACCGATCCGATTTTAGAAGCGACCAGTTATGACAGACGCGAGACATACGCCGGGCCGCCTTGCTGTTGGGCAGCATCAGGTGTGTTGACCCCGGATGGTTGAGAGCTTTGCTAAGATCGACTTGGTCACCAATTCGTGTCACCAAAAGTATCACAGAATCGTGAACAACCATGAATGTTCTCGACAACTACTGAACACACTACCGGCTCTGAAATGCACCGATGCAAATTGACGGCCATTATTAAAGAGCTCAAAAACCAGCTACCATTCAGTTGGGCCAACCAGGATAGCGATGTCAGCAGGCTCACAAACCGGTCTGATTCCCACTCATAAGTCACCGATATAGTCGGCTGGGACGTCCCGAAAAGACATCAGGAAACGACGAGCCGTACCCTAACACCACCTTCTCTGTGGAGCCGAAGTATGCTGAGGCTATGCACACACGGACAGGAGCACCTCGAGGAGTCAAGGCTGTTGGAGCCGTGCCGGTAGCGCTAGCATTGCTCATCTCCGCCTGTTCCTCCACGACCTCCTCTAGCGCACACAAGGTCTCTCCCGGGATGCACGTAACGCCAGTAGCGATTCCTCGTGGCGCTCCGGTGTTTCTTGGTGGTGCTTCCGCGAACGATGGCAACGGCCTGTTGGCATTTAATCCTCAGGTCCCAAGTTCGAACACACCAAAGGATTTCGTTCCACCCGACTCGGCGTTGTTGGCCGACGTAACGAGTCACGGCACACTCCGACCACTGTTGACAGTCGCCCAAGGACGTGCGTTGATGTCCTCCTTCAAGCGCTCGGGCGGGATCTTCGTCATGTCGGCATCATTTGTCAACGCCAAGATCGGATGGGCCACGCTCTGGAGTGCCGTATCCGCTAGGGGAATCGTCGTCAAGACGACTAACGGAGGGCGATCTTGGTCCCGGATTAGCGGCACCTACAGCGCAGGCGATGGTTCAAATCTGATCGTCAACGCGGTGAGCACAACAGCCGCTTGGCTGGAGATCACGCCAGCGGGAGCGAATGTTAGCGACTACTTCTACCACATCACTGCGGCAGGAAATCAAGTCCAACCGGTCTGTCGCTGTGACGGAGGGCCGACGCTGCTCGGACTGCTAAGTCAAAACGACGCGTTTGGAGCAGTGGCGCCCTTGAACAACTGGCAGTCCATTCCAGTGAGTGTCTCATTCTTCACATTCTCAGGCACCAAGAAGGCAAGCTGGACTCCTGCAACCCCTCTTCACTATGCGCTCGCTACGGGAGGGCTGCAGGGACAGCCAGAGGTCGTGGGAATCACAAAGGGGCCACAGAAAGGAATCAGCAAAGTAGTGGTCGAGACGAATCATACCGTGACGGCGAGGATAAGGATCTCGGATATTCACGACTTGCCATCCGCCACCTTCGGTCCTCACGGCTCCTTGCTCCTGGGATGGGTCACCGAACAGGGTGACGCAAAATTAGCACTCTTTGCCTCGGGTCAAAGCAAGCCGTATAGGACTGCAGACTTGGGCCCCATTGCGTCGAAACACGGAGGGGCTGGCCCGATCGGACCTCAACCAGTGACCGTTCAAAGGGCAGGCTCTTCGTTTCTGGTGTTGAGCGCGGAATCGCTTCACAACTTTGGCGTTCTAAAGCGTGTTTGGATCGTGTCCAACTGAGAAGCGGGCTGGATCTGCTCACCGAATGCGATGCCGAACCCGGCGTACCTATGCGGCTTGAGTCGTCTGGACTTGTTCGAAAGCCATCCGGCAATACATGGCAGATCCTCGAATGCCGACGTCCCTTACAAAAGCTTCTGTCCGCCAGCAGAGTGGGCCAAACCATCGGCTAGCTTACCCATGCGAGTTCGCCGCAGAGTTCCAATCCGGAGAAGCCAGTAGCCAAGCATTCCTTCCACCGAGCCGAAGGTGTAGGAAGCAATCGCTGACTCGAGATCGAGAAGAACCGCGACCGGCTAGCTTTCAGCCACCCAATGTCGTCTACTACGATCACGTAGCTAACTAGGTTGACTCCCACACCGGAGTAGGAGGTCAAAATGGAGTACCCTGGCAGGGCAGGAGGTCCAGAATCGCTCGGGCGCATACTCCAACAGGCTTGCTTGCTCTCAGGCCGACCCAACGCAAATTCGCCAACCGCCTCAGCACCACTCAGCGTTACATCTGGGAGCTCAAGACGGGCAAGCCGTCGATCGCCATGCTGCGACTTTTCACATCCCTGGTGTATTGCAACATGACCGTCACCGCGATCAGTGCAATGGAGGACCCTAGTAATGACTGAACTCGCCATCGAGATCTATGACACCATGATCGGGTCCGGGCGCAACTTCGGCCTCCAGGCCGCGCCGCTGGTATGACGCCGGTCTTGACCACACGGGGCTGGAAGGATCACGCATATACAGATTGACCGCGCCACACCGCGCAGATCAACCGTTTGCTCGACGCCTCACGCGACCGAACATGCGGGTCGGCAAGCTTGTGCCACTCAAGTACGCGATGGGTGGCACCTGGTCGCGACCGATCACCGAGGATCACAGGCTCGCCCTCCCAGTACTCGAGGCGGACCTCATGCTCCTTTGGTCCTGCCATTACTATGAGCAGTCATGACTCAGGTGATCGTGCTGAATGGCGACTTGAGCTCAGGGAAGTCCTCGATCGCACGAGCCCTCCAGAACATCGTGTCGACAGTATGGCTGACCTTCGGAGTGGACGCCCTGATCAAAGCACTCCCTGGCCGAGACCACGATCCCCGCTCGGGACTGGTCTTCGAAGCGGACGGCAGCGTCACCGTCAAGCCCAAGTTCCGAGCTGTCGAGGGCGTCTGGTACGCGGGCCCGGCGTTCATGGCTCACAACGGTGTGTCGTTGATTCTCGATGCAGTCCTTCTGGTCGGAGGTGTCGGGCATCGACGACTGCAAGCCGCATTGAACGGCCTTGACTTGTTGTGGGTAGGAGTTCACTGTGACCCGGATGTGGCTGCCGCCCGTGAGATCACTCGATCCGACCGCGTCCAGGATATGGCCATAGCACAGGCAGTTGCGGTGCATAGGGACGTCACCTACGACATCGAGGTCGATACTACCGGCAGCTCCCCGTTGGAGTGCGCCCGCCGGATTGCCCCTCACGTCACTTCGTGATGCGTGAACACAAAAGGGTCGACTATCACCTACTGGTACCCATGAGGAACGCTGACACCGGTTGTCCCATCGTCACCTCTGGTAGTCTCAGGTTTCCAGAACTCGAATCTGGCAGGCATCTCACGACACACCAGTCCTCACGCTCTCACCACCAACCCACTGAGCTCCACCCCCGGTCCCTATCTCGTTTTTGGAAATGGTAACAGACCGACATCCCTATGGAGGCGCATCCAGAGCTCATCGACCCAGGTGGAACGCCTCACCAATGCCCAACCCCTGCAGTCTTTGATTTTCCTCCACACCATAAGTGCCGACGACTCGCTCCACATCGCAGCCGAGTCGGACACGCTGCGCGCCGCCGCTTCATAACTTTGTGAGGTGATCTCCGTCCCTAATCCCCTCATGTACATGACCATTCCCGGGCTTTGAGGAGAATCCGTTTTAGTAGACTAGGCACTAGCGCAGGTCCATTCCTCCGTCTACAAGGATCACTCCTCTGGTCAGTTAGCCAAGCTTGGTCAGCATTATGGTCGCATCTGCGACACCGTTAGGGCACGCACTTGTGTGGATGGAAATGCAGCTATCGAGTGTGTGCAAATGACCATTTGCCCTTTCGTGAGCGACTCATTCGCGAATCCCGGAGCAATGGCGCTCACGCGGGTCGCGCGATCCTCAACGCCTATGCCGGAGGTGGAGCCGGTTACCTATGCGATGCGCGAACCACCAGTCAGGACAGCTGTGCCGGTTGATAATGCATGATCTCATCCAGCAAGCTCAGCTGCCCACTGTCTGGAGAATTCACCTTTGCATCGGCAAAGGAGCTCACCGTCACTACCAGCATGCGGACCGATGTAGGCACTGGCAATCCAGTTGGGACAGCCTCGGTAAACAGCTCGGGCAGACAAGCAGAGATGTCCTCGCGCCGCCATATCCGCTGTGCGACAGTGTGCGTCCGCGTTACCGTCTGGAAGTCCCCAAAACGTGCCTTGACGCTCACGGTTCGCCCTGCTAGCCCGAGTTCATTGAGACGGTGCGACACCTATCCGGCCATCTCCTGCAGGGTGGTGACATCCTCTCGGCCCTGAAGGACCGAGCTTCCTGAATGGTAGCAAATTACGCAGCAACCAAATCAGGTGGTTGACGCTTCGCTGGGTCGCTGTGCTCGAAAGCGTGCGATGTCCCTTGACGTCCTGTGACCGCAAGTCCTGCGGCGTAGATATTGACGGCTGCATGCACATCAGCGTTGGCAGTATGTCCGCAGGATTGGCACAAGAATACCGTTTGGCTCTGACGGTTCTTCTTGTCCGTGTATCCACAGACTGCACAGGTCTGACTCGTGAATGCAGGATTGACGACTACTACCTCCGACCTAGTGGTAGCAAAACGGGATTTATCGGTGAGGCGCTGTCGGAACAGTCCCCAGGCTTGAGATGAGATAGAACGATTGAGTCCGGCCTTTTGTCGAACGTTCTTGCCAGGACGCGCTACCGTACCTTTGGCTGAGCGCGACATGTTCTTGATCTTGAGATCTTCGATGCAGATGACGTCGTAGCGTCTCACGAGATCGGTCGTGGTCTTCTCGATCCAGTCTTTGCGACGGTCACGCTCTCGAGCCGAGAGTGTCGCAATCTGTCGTTTGGTGCGGTTGCGCCGGTTAGAGCCTTTGACTTGGCGAGCCATCTTGCGCTGTAGTCGTCTCTTGCGTTGGGACTCGCCCTTCCATTGGCATGGATATCGCTTCGCCGTCCGACGTAGAAACGGACACAGCCACACCCAGGTCGAGCCCTACCGACTTGTTGGTTGAGGCGCGCTCGAGCGATTGAGGCGGAGTCGTGAACGACACGAACCATCGTCTGGCACGATCAAGTGTGACTCGTGCCGAAGTTGCGGACTCTCTTTCAACCCACGGTCGGCTGATCCGAAACCTGACCCACCCACACTTTGGTATGAACACTTGTCCCCACTTGTTATTGATGCGCCTCACCGAAAGATCGGTGGACGGCAAAGCTCTCGTTGGTACCGGCCTTACGCCAAGTTGGTCTGCCAAAGTGGTCTGGTCTCTTCCACCAGTTTTGAAAAGCTCTATCCAGATCTCGCAGGGCCTGTTGCTGGATCGCAGATGACCCTTCTCCTAGCCAGGCATCCTTGCGGACTCCAGCCAGTTCGTGAGATTGAGTGTTAGATGTTACTCTCCACGTGCGATCTTTCGTCCACGTGTTACGCTGCTCGAGTCCAAGATTCCAAACATAGCGAGCATCTGAGCAATCACGTACCAGGATAGATTCTTCCCGTTCTTGTAGATACAGCCTCTCGCGTATGCTCATATCATTGTTGTCGTTTGAGGCTCTGCCATCAGTATGTACCTATCCTTCCCCGCCCTGAAGGACGGGGCTTATCGGTGCCTGTGGTCAAGTGAACAGGTGCCAGTTGGGCACGGTGCCTGTTGGTTACGAACTCGGAGGAATCAGGGTCCACACCTAACCGCAAATGCTCGGTATGTATTTAGCCAAGAGCTCCCATCCTGCAGCCTCGAGGGCTCGTTTGGACCTTTTCGGGCGACCAGAGAGACCCGCGGTTCGCCGTGTGCGCCGATGACACTGGCGGTGGGCAAACTCGCCGTCGGGGTCGAGGAGGTCCAATTGACCAGCGGCTGTACCACGAAGAAGTTATCCCGTCTCCAGCTGGAGCAGAGCACGTTTCGCTGGCAATCCTCCGGCGTACCCGGTTAGGTCGCCGTTGGCCCTGATCACCCGATGGCAGGGAACGATAATAGCGATCGGGTTACGACCGTTAGCCATCCCTACAGCCCGTGCAGCGGCTGGCTGGCCGATACGCTGGGCGATCTCGCCATAGGAGCAGGTCTCGCCGTAGGGGATCTCGCGCAGGGCATTCCATACCCGACGCTGGAAGCTGGTGCCAGTAGGCCGCAGAGCAACATCGAAGTCAGTTAGCTCGCCGGAGAAGTACGCCTCGAGTTGGGCGACCACGTGAGGGAAGGCCTCAGCATCCTTGACCCACTGGCTCCGAGATGCTGGTGGATGGGCCGCATTCTCCATCACCAGATTGGTAATGCAGTCTCCCAGCCCGGCAACCGTGATGAGGCCGACCGGACTGTCGACGTTCCGATAGCAGGTCAGTTGCATGTTGCCTCCTCCTGTGGCCAACGGTTGATCGGGTGATCCTGAGTGGCCCACAAATACTGCACAGCATAAGACCGCCATGGCTGCCACCGTCGACTATGAGCCGCCAGTGCCCCAGGACTCACAGGCAGGCCAAGCACCGCCGCGCCCTTCACCACACCCATATCGGTAGCCGGGAACGCATCTGGATCGCCAAGCGCCCGCATAGCGATCAGCTCAACCGACCACGGGCCAATACCAGGCAGTTCCGCTAGATGATGACGGGCACGCCTGCGGTCTGCGCCGACATCGAGCTCGACGGTACCATCGGCCAGTGCACCGACCAGAGCCACAAGTGCTTCCCGTCGCGCCCTTGGCATCGCGAGTAATTCTGGATCAAGATTCTGTAATTCCTGAGGCGAAGGAAATACTCGACTCAGCCCACCGCCCGGATCATCGATCGGGGTACCGTGTTGCGCCACCAAGCGTGAAGCATGGGTGCGCGCTGCCTTGGTCGATACCTGTTGACCGAGCACAACCCGTATCGCCATCTCCGCCCCGTCCACGGTGCGCGGTATACGACGACCGGGCGAGTTGGCAACCGCGCTGGAAAGCGCCGGATCGTTGGCTAGGCCAACGGTTACAGCCTCGGGATCAGCGTCTAAGTCGAGGAGTCGGCGACACCGTGCGATCGCAGTAGGGACATCACGCAGGTCCTGAAGGAGCAGCTGGCATGACACATGGTCACTAAGTGGCCTAAGCGAGACGATCCCGTTGCCATTGGGGAGTCGGAGTGTACGTCTATAGGCGCCGGCACGGACCTCCTCACATCCAGGTACCCCGGTAGCTGCTAGGTGACCAAAAAGGCTCTCGGGCGCGAACGGTGAACGGAACGAGAGACGAAAGGTCAAACTGCCGGGCGTCCCGGACTGAACCGTCGGTCTCGGCGTGCCTCGACCGGTGGCTCGTACACGCAATTCAGTTGGCGTACAGGCGAATACCGACCGCACGGTGTCGTTGAATTGGCGGACGCTCGAGAATCCAGCTGCGAAAGCAACATCGCAGTAGGGAATGGCAGTCGTCTCGATGAGAAGTCGCGCCGTCTGAGCTCTACTGGCCCGGGCGAGGGCAAGCGGTCCGGCACCGACCTCAGCCACGAGGTGCCGTTCGAGCTGGCGGACACTGTAGCTGAGACGGGACGCCAGGCCAGCTACGCCCTCGCGATCGACGACACCGTCTGCGATCAACCGCATTGCCCCAGCGACCAGATCCTGACGTGTATCCCATTCCGGTGAACCAGGAGACGCATCGGGGCGACAGCGCTTGCAGGCTCGGAACCCAGCCTGCTGTGCAGCTGCGGCACCCGGGTAAAACGCCACGTTCCGAGCGAAGGGCGATCGAGCCGGGCAGCTCGGCCGACAGTAGATTCCAGTGGTGATTACCGCAGTCACGAACCAGCCGTCAAAGCGGGCATCCTTTGACTGGATAGCCCTAAAGCATTGATCGAAGTCCTCGTGCATATCTCAACCATAACAGTCCCAGCACCTCTTAGCTAGCGGGATTCCGACACAGCAGTGAGCACCGCATCGCTCCTACTCTGTGCAGACGAATCGACTCTTATGATCTCGGAGTTGGCGGGGCACAGTCCTCCCCCACCTTCCCCCTCATGGGTTAAGATTTCGGTCTGAGTACAGCCTCGATGTCGCACTCACCAGACTGTCGAAGAACCGATGGGGGTTGGAATCAACTAGTCCGCCGCGATAAGCCAGCTCCACGGGCGATCACCGCGCCGAAGATGGCTGAGAAGGTGTGGATGGGGACGCCAAGCCAATCAGCCCAGGAGTCATACTCGCGAGGCTCATCTAACACGGTTTCACCAACATCGAACACGACCGTTCGAATCGAAAGTGTAATGCCTGCCACCAAGGCAATTAGGAACGACAAGACCTAAGCATCAGACGATGCGAGAGTGGTCTAGGTGCTGTGAGCTGTTAGGACTAGGCGACCCTCTCGGTTACGGTGACGCAGAACCCGAGAGCCTCGATCCGCTTGCTCAGCCGCTTTACCTGAGCTTCTG
>JAKAQL010000001.1:83904-142439 GCA_021822605.1 Actinomycetes bacterium | reverse complement strand
GATCTCCCTCCGGTTACACGAGTAGGGGTAGTTCAGCAGAGTCCTAGCCGCGTCAATCGGCCCTCGTTCCGTGCGGCTCTCGTTCCATGCGGCTCGACCGACGACAGCTACGGCCCACCTCATCGGTGCGATCAACTAGGATGACCAGCCCAACGATGGATGCTCATCGACAACCCGCCGATCCTAAGGACTCTCAAAACTTCGAGTTAGGCGTCCGCCAGATGCACGATGCGCGTCGACAACATACGCCGATAGGGGGCGCGCCTGGAGCTGGATCTACTGTGGCGGAAGAGAAATTTCCTGCCTTGTGAACTTCGGGGATTCCAAGCCTGGAACCCGTCAAGCAGCCGCCCCAACACCGGAGTCGCACGCCCCTCATCCCACCCTTTCTCAAGGGCTAGCCGGGCTGCGCGAGAACCTTCAACCTGTTTCCAGCCTCCACGACGACGGAATCCAACCTGTTGTCATCGAGATGCTCCATGAACTCGGCCCTCATAGATGGTGCCCAGAAACGTCTGAGGTGATCTGCTATCGCTGCGACGGCCTCCTCGTGTGAGTAGAGGGCAAAATTGGCCCCGACCTGATTTGCGACTCTCACCAAGTCATCTCGCAACTCCCCAGCAGCTACTCGCACCTGCTCGCCATGCGAACGTTCCGCCCTAGCTCCGTCCCAAGCAGCCGTCTGCAATCTCACCTGAACAGCGGTCACCTTGTACTCCGGACAGCTGGTGGCCCAATCGGCAATCTCAGTCGTGACGACATTGACGGCGGAGTTCGGATAATGGAAGGTGGTGTAGACAACCCCCTGTGGCACCCTCTCGGTCAACAGGGCTCTAAGCCGTGTCTCACCATCTCGAGAGGCCATCAGAACCCAATCACCGTCCTTGATGCCGCGATCCTCGGCATCGATTGGATTGATCTCCAGCAGGTCTTCCCGAGACCAGGCGACGTTGTCGGTACGTCGCGTCTGAGCCCCCACATTGTACTGCGTCAGAATCCTTCCGGTGGTGAGGATCAAGGGGTAGCGTCTCGTCGTCTTCTCAGGTGTCGCCACAAACGGTGTCCGCATAAACCGTCCTTTACCTCTCACAAAGGTGCCAACGTGCATGATAGGCGTGCCCTCGGGTGCGGCGTCGTTGCAGGGCCACTGGACACTCCCCAACTTGTCCAGCTTCTCAAAACTGACACCAGAGAAGGCAGGAGTAGTCCTCGCAATCTCGTCCAAGATCTCGCCAGCGTTGTTATAGTGCATCGAGTATCCCATGGCGGTGGCGATCTCGCTGACAACTTCCCACTCATGCTTTCCACACTTTGGAGCCATAACCGGGCGAACCCTGTTCATTCTCCTTTCTGCATTCGTGAAGGTACCGTCTTTCTCGAGAAACGAGGTACCCGGGAGTACCATGTGGGCGTACTGCGCTGTCTCGTTCAAGAACAGATCCTGTATGACGCAGAACTCTAGATTCGCCAACGCCTCTCTGACGTGACTACTGTCAGGGTCTGACTGCGCGATGTCCTCCCCTTGGATGAACATGCCCTTGAAGGTACCCTCAAGAGCAGCGTCGAACATATTTGGTATTCGAAAGCCGGGTTCGTTGTCGAGCTTTTTGCCCCACTCCTCCTCGAACACATGGCGTACGGCATCGTCGCTCACATGTCGGTAGCCAGCAAACTCATGGGGAAAAGATCCCATGTCGCATGAGCCCTGGACGTTGTTCTGACCACGAAGGGGGTTCACGCCCACCCCCGATCTGCCCAGATTTCCAGTCGCCATGGCAAGGTTGGCCAGCCCCATAACCATCGTCGATCCCTGGGAATGCTCCGTCACGCCGAGGCCATAGTAGATAGCGCCGTTCGGCCCTTTGGCATAGAGTCGTGCCGCTTGGCGAACTATCTCCGGAGCAACGCCCGTCACCTGCGCGAGCGCTTCGGGTGAGTTCTCCTCTCCGGCGATAAACTCACGCCAAGCGATGAAGTCACGCTCTTCGCAGCGCTCGTCAATGAACTGCTGGTTGAGCAATCCCTCTGTGACCACGACGTGTGACAACGCGTTGATCATGGCAACATTCGTCCCCGGATGAAGTTGGAGATGATAGGCCGCACCTGCGTGTGGAAACTTGATGAGTTCGATCCGCCTAGGGTCAATCACGATAAGCTTCGCTCCAGCCCGCAGGCGTCGCTTTAACCTCGCCGCGAAGACCGGATGGGCATCTGTGGGGTTCGCCCCAATCACCAGCACAACATCGGCATTCTCCACTGACTTGAAGTCCTGGGTCCCGGCTGAGGTTCCAAAGGTCTGGCTCAGGCCAAACCCGGTTGGCGAATGACACACCCTGGCGCAGGTGTCAGTGTTGTTGTTGCCAAATCCCGCCCTAATCATCTTCTGGACGGCGAAGACCTCCTCATTCGTACAGCGCGAGGATGTGATGCCGCCTATCGAGCCAACACCGTGCTTCTCTTGAATCTTTTTGAACTTCGTGGCTGCATAGTTGATCGCCTCGCCCCATGAGATCTCGTGAAAAGGCTCGCGGATCGATTCCCTCACGAGCGGCTTCAGGATTCTGTCCTTGTGGGTCGCATACCCCCACGCAAATCGCCCCTTGACGCAGGAGTGGCCCTCGTTGGCCCCGCCATCCTTGTAGGGGACCATCCGCATCACTTGGTCGCCTCGCATCTCGGCTTTGAAGCTGCACCCGACGCCACAGTAGGCACAGGTCGTCAAAACGGTGCGGTTGCCAAGGCCATGTTCGATGACTGAATTCTCCTCAAGAGTCGCAGTCGGACATGCCTGCACACATGCTCCGCATGAGACACACTCGGAGCTAAAGAACTCCATCGAGGGGCCTGGAGCGACCTTGGAATCGAACCCTCTGCCAACAATCGTCAACGCAAAGGTCCCCTGAATCTCCTCACAGGCGCGCACGCACCGCGAACAGACGATGCACTTGGCTGGTTCAAAGGTGAAGTAAGGGTTCGATCCGTCCTTCTCGGCGTCAAAGTGGTTTTTCCCCTCCAAACCATACCTGACGCTTCGCAAACCGACGAGTCCTGCCATGTCTTGGAGCTCACAATCCCCGTTGGCGGCACAGCTCAAGCACTCAAGAGGGTGATCGGAGATGTACAGCTCCATCACGTTACGCCTGAGTTTCTCTAGCTTGGGAGTCTGAGTCGAGATAACCATCCCATCCTCAACTGGCGTAGTGCAGGAGGAGGGAGTGCCTTTCTTGCCCTCAATCTCCACCAGGCAGAGTCGGCAAGATCCGAAAGCCTGTAACGAGTCGGTCGCGCACAGTTTTGGAATATCGATCCCCGCCAGCGCGGCCGCCCTCATCACCGAGGTCCCCTCAGGAACTCGGATCGCAAACCCATCTACCGATATGCCGACCTCCTTCCCTGAAGTCACCGCCGGCGTACCGAAGTCACGTTCCTTTATGAGCGTCATCTCCACATCCCTTCACGAAGACTCACACGACCCGCCCGATCTCGACCAAGTCAATGGAGTCGATACCGAGTTCGGCTGAAAAGTTCTTAAGTATGGACCTCACCGGCATCGGCGTGAGACCACCCATTGCACACAATGACCCGTCCGTCATCGTCTCTAAGAGATCATCTAGCAGGCGAAGATTGTCCAGAACATCGTGCTTGGCTAGGATCCGGTCGATCACCTCCATGCCGCGCACCGAACCAATCCTGCACGGAGTGCACTTCCCACATGACTCCACAGCACAGAACTCCATCGCAAACCTCGCCATTTTCCCCATGTCAGTGTTGTCGTCATGGACCACAATCCCGCCGTGACCGACCATGGCTCCCGCCTGCGCGAAGGTCTCGTAGTCCACCTTCATTGAGAAGTCCGATACCGCGATATAGGAACCCAAAGGTCCGCCCACCTGAACGGCCTTGATCGGTCTTCCACTCCTGGATCCCCCGCCAAAACCGTAGAGCAACTCGTGCAACGTAATACCGAAAGGAACTTCAACGATTCCCGGGTGAGCCACGTTGCCAGCCAGCTGAAATACTTGGGTGCCACGCGATCTCGCACAACCACGCTCTCGGTACTCCTTCGACCCTCCAGTCAGTATCCTCGGAATCGCAATGAGGGAAAGAACGTTATTCACCAGTGTCGGCTTGCCGAAAAGTCCCTGGATCGCTGGCAGCGGTGGCTTGGCCCTCACGACTGCCCTCCTCCCCTCGACGCTCTCGAGCATCGCCATCTCCTCACCGCTGATATAGGCGCCTGCACCGGACTTGACGTGCAGATCAAAACGGTAAGAGGAGCCAAGGATGTCCGAACCCAGCCAACCCTCTTCGTATGCAACCTCGACCGCACGCCGCATAGCGGAGAGAGCATCGGGATACTCAGATCTGATAAAGACATAGCCGACACTCGCGCCGACGGCGACACCGGCTATCGCCATGCTCTCAATCAAGAGGAATGGCTCTCCCTCCATCACCATCCGGTCTGCGAAGGTCCCGCTATCGCCTTCGTCAGCATTGCAGCAGACGAACTTCTCGTCCGCCACTGCATCAAGGACGGTCTGCCACTTGATCCCAGTCGGAAACCCGGCGCCTCCTCTCCCTCGCAAGCCCGAATCAGACACAGCGGCGACGATCTCCTGCGAGCTCATCGATAGCGCCTTCGTCAGTCCAGATAATCCTCCGTGGGCACGGTAGTCCGAGGTAGAGAACGGGTCGATCACACCGATGTCCGCAAAGCTAAACCGATCCTGTTTGGCGAGATAGGGGATCTCCTCGGTGACACCAATTTTCAAGGCATGATCGCCTCCATCGAGGAAGCCAACGTCGACGAGCCCCTCCACCTCCGCGGCGGTGACTGGACCATAGCCGATCCGGCCTTCGGGAGTCTCCACCTCAACGAGAGGCTCCAACCAGTAAAGGCCCCGGGAACCGTTCCGCACCACCTCAACCTCCAGACCTCTTTCACTTGAGATCTGGGTGATCCGTCGCGCCACCTCATCGGCTCCGACAGAACGTGCCGCCGAATCACCTGGTACGAAGACTCTTCTGCGATCAACCACCCTGGTACCCCCCTAACCGAGCAGCGAGCTCCCGGATGCGCGCAGCATCGACCCTACCGATCAGCTCTCCATCCACCATGACCGCTGGAGATAGCGCACAATTTCCAAGACAGAACACCTGCTCTAACGCCACGCCGTTGTCATCCGTCGTGCCCAATTTGCCACCAAAGACCTGCTCGGCGACCTCGACGATCTCTGTGGCGCCCACGGCCTGGCAAGACTCACCTCTGCATATCCTGATGGTATGGCCACTGGCAGGCTCTCGCTTGAGGTCTGCGTAAAACGTAACCACGCCATAGACCTCTGCTCGAGAAAGGTTGAGCCGATCGGCAAGCAGGTCGACCGCCTCATCATCGACGTAGCCGAATCTTTGCTGGAACGCTACCAAAATCTCGAGCAGACTACCCTGCTCGCCCTCATGAGCGTCGACGATCTCGCCTGCATCGGCCGAGGACCACAACGCGAATCCAACTTGGTTTCTCGCACTCTCCAAGTATGCCCCCTAGCGACGCGCCTACGAACTCAATCGGGTAGCTAACCCCATTGGCCCACGCAGCTTGTAGTGTAGCAGTTTGCTCTCACGCGATCGCCAGTGAGAACGCCGCCCCGTAGAGCTGTGTAGTCAGGTCGAACAAGCCCGCAACCTTGCCAGATCGCTGCGAGCCTTGCGAAGAGGCCCAGGCACGCCCAGCGACAGCCCAGGCACGCCCCAGCGACAGCGCAGGCACGTTGTCATCGACAGCGAAGGAGTCCGCCTACCTTTACAGTTACACCACAAAGCCGCAATTCGTGGCTGGAACCACTGCAACGGTCGCCGACGAAATCCGACCGTCGATCACACACTGGGTTCGGACTGCTCCTCATCCTCGATCTCGTGCGATCCCACACGATGCCGTGCTGGCAGCTGGGTTTCTGTTTCGCCCAACGCAACAGCCGCAGAGCACCCTACCATCAGGTCACAAGCCTTCGCATTATCCCAGCGCACCTGCAAACATCCGAGGTGGTCCTCGATCGGTTCTTAGCGTCCCGCAAGACTGACAAAATCTCAAGAAGCAGTCTCGTCGTGACGAAATCAGCTAACGAGAGCCGGATAGAGGAGGAGATGAATGGTTCGCATTGGACGAAGGCATTCCTCCTCGCGCCATGTCGTACCAGCTGGTAAAGAGATCACGCAAGAACAGGCTGCGACGATTGAGCGGATGGCCGAAGAGATCGGACATACTGGCCTCCTTGTCGTCGAGGCAGCTACGAAGGTCGAGTCGATCGCCAGCAACATCACCAACCAGGTCGAACTGTTCAAGGAGTTGACCCTCACCGCCCGCGATCTCCGTGATGGTAACCGTTCCCTCTCCGATGATGCCACGGCCGCCGCTGACGCTACCCGAAGAATGAACCAGGAGCTTGCCCAGTCACGGGATGAGATGACGGCATCGCTCTCTGAGGTCAACTACATGATCAAATGGGTTGCCGATACCAGCACGCAGCTCGAGACCCTTCAGCAGGAGATGGAGGATGTCGGGCGAATCGCCCACCATCTCGACTCCATCGCCCAACAGACCCACGTTCTTGCGCTCAATGCCCATATCGAGGCGGCACGAGCTGGAACCGGCGCGACTGGCTTCACCGTTATCGCCAATGCAATACGCGACCTCGCCGACCAAGCGATCGATGCAGCTGCCTCGATCTCGACAACGCTTGACCCTCTGATCGACTCAGTGAACGAATTGGGCGGGACAACCAAGAGTGCTCGCCGCGGAGCTGAACGCGCTCGTAACGCGATCGACATCGTCGCTGGATCCATTGAACGCTCACAACAAGAAGGGCAGGTGCTCGATCATCGTGTTGAGGCTATCGCCACCTTCTCGAGGACCATCAACGAGAAGGTGGTTCTGTTTTCCAACTCACTCCTCTCGCTATTCGACGGTGTCGAGAACTCCGAAAACGACTTGAATGCTGCAACGGCAAGTCTTGAACACCTGATGCAACGCACCAACTCACTTGTCCAGCTCAGCGCCAAGGTTGGCGTCGCTACAACCGATACGCCCTTTGTAATGGAGGTCGTACGCTGTGCTCACATCATCGAGGCACGACTCGAGAAGGCGCTTGCATCCGGCGAAGTGAGCATCGATATCCTTTTCGACGAGCAATATCAGACGGTCCCTGGCACAAACCCACAACAGCACCTCACACGCTTCTCTACCTTCGTCGACCAGACTGTACAGGATCTTCTAGAGAATTTTCTCGATTACTCCCCAGCGGTGGTCTTTGCAGCGGTAGTCGATCGCAACGGTTACCTCTCAACCCACAATCTCAAGTACTCACTCCCTCAGACCGCCGATGATCCTGTTTGGAATGCAGCCCATTGCCGTAACCATCGCTTTTTTGACGATCCAACGGGAATTCATGCCGCCCGCAGCCGAGACGAGTTTCTTCTCCAGACCTACCGCAGGGACATGGGTGGCGGCCAGTTCCGCTTGATGATGGATGCCTCCGCACCTATCTACGTCGCTGGCCTCCATTGGGGAGCGTTACGTTTGGGTTATGCACCGCTTGTCGTCGACCCGGTCGAGACCACACAGGCGAAGCGAGTCAATCAATCGGCGACTGCTTCGCCACAGCACGGGCACGCAGACCGCGCCGAACTCAATGAGCTCCTCTCACCCTGGTAGACAGGGCCTGATGCACATCCTGGGGACCGATACGGACGAGTGCCATACCCATCAGGCACGGACCCTGAGCACCTCGCCGTGAAGGAAATGAGCGCTAGCATCCACAATTCGAGCCTGGACATACGAACCCCGCTCGCGCTCGCCGTCAACCCCAGCCAGGTGGACCAGCTTGTTCTGCCGGGTGCGTCCGGAGGCAACCGACGCATCCCGTTTTGAGGGACCGTCGATCAGTATCTCCTCAATTCGGCCAACGCGCTCCCGATGCTTGGCAAAAGCGCTGCGTTCCGTCACGTGCTTCAGTCGTTCGAATCGTTCGGCGATCACCTCTGGTGCGATAAAACGATCCCTCCATCCTCCAGCCTCAGTTCCTGGACGCGGGGAATAAATAAAGGTAAAGGCGGAATCAAACTCGCACCGTGCAACCAACTCAAGTGTCGCTTCAAAATCGTCATCGGTTTCACCAGGAAAACCAACGATGATATCGGTGGTCACCGCGAGATCAGGGACGATCTCCCTGGCTTCCAGGAGTTTTTCGAAAAACCGCGCCCCCCGGTATCCGCGATGCATCGCCGCAAGTATCCGGTCGCTACCGGACTGCAACGGAAAATGAAGGCTCTCGCACACCGCCGGTGACTCAGCCATTGCCCGGAACGTCTCCTCACGCATATCCTTTGGGTGCGGCGAGGTAAAACGAACACGACGAATACCATCGACGGCCCCAACGGCTCGCAGGAGGTCGGCAAAGAGGGGCCGGATTCTCGCTATGGAACCGCTGACATAGACTTGGCCGGTCAGGTAGCCACGATCAGTCGGACCTGTCTGTTCTGCGCGCAGCCGCCGAGTGAGGTCACGTCCGTAGGAGTTAACGTTCTGTCCCAAGAGAGTTACCTCGCTTACGCCTTGCGATGCAAGGTTGCGCACCTCATCCACCACTGCCTGAAAGGGTCGGCTCACCTCCCCTCCGCGCACTTGGGGAACGATACAGAACGCACAGTTGTTATCGCACCCAGTCTGGATGGTCACCCAAGCCTTATGGCCGTCGGTAGGCTCAGCGCTGAGATCTGCTAATGGATCGAGCGCTTCGGATGTGTTGCTGACATCGATGACGTGCTGCTCGCCGGCACTGCGGTCGAGCAGCTCGACGATGGAACCTAACGCATGGGTACCGACCACGATATCGACATGAGGTGCCCGATCAAAGATCGCCTCCTGTTCACCCTGCGCCAGGCATCCTGCTACCACGATCCGCATCTGAGAATCTACGGCACGACGTTCGCGTAACTTGTTAACCTGCCCAAAGAATCGATTATCAGCGTTCTCCCGTATTGTGCAGGTGTTAAAGACGACCACGTCCGCCACATCCTCCGAAAGTGCGGGGGTCATACCCTGACGTCGGAGCAGGGTGACAATCCGCTCAGAGTCATTCTCGTTCATCTGGCAACCAAAGGTTTTCACGTAGAAACTTCTCATCTAACCAGGGAGTCTAGTGGCTAGCTGACGGAGACCTGAGAGACCGTCGCTGCCTGCGATGGACATATCGACACGTTCATCCCTACACGACCTTGAGTATCGACGGAGCAACCGCCACCGCTCGTGCAACCCGTCAGGTCGCATAGCCGACCGACATGGTCAGGTGAACTAGCCGACCGACATGGTCAGGTGAACTAGCCCGAGCGCAGCAGCAAACACCGGCGGCCGCCAGTGAGTACTCCAGCTCACGCAGCGCCACGCCGGCTCCCCGACAAGCAGGGCCAACAACGCGAGTGTCCCTCGACGCATACAGGGCCCGATGATACAAGATCTATCGACCATCTCCAAGCATACGACGGGCAAATCCTACCGTGGAGGGTGGAGGCTAGTTCGCTGACTCCGAAAACGCCTCTTCATCATCGGCTGGCAGCATCCCATGTGTCAACCCCTCGACGACCGTCCCAGTCACCTTTTCACGGATCTTCTGATCGAGTTCAGCCATGAGCTGCGGGTTGGCTGCAAGAAATGTCTTCACGTTCTCACGTCCCTGACCCAATTGCTCGCCCTCATAGGTATACCAGGAACCTGCCTTCTTGATCAGGCCTAGCTCCACACCAACATCGAGGATCGATCCTTCACGGGAGATGCCGTGACCATACATGATATCGAACTCCGCCTGTCGAAATGGCGGAGCACACTTGTTCTTGACCACCTTCACCCTGGTGCGTGATCCAACCATCTCTGTGCCATCCTTGATGATCTCTACCTTCCGGATATCAAGCCTGACCGACGAGTAGAACTTGAGCGCACGGCCACCAGGGGTCACCTCTGGAGATCCATACATCACACCGATCTTCTCTCGCAGCTGATTGATGAAGATAGCGAGCGTGTTGGTGTGATTCAGATTGGCAGTGAGTCGGCGCATCGCCTGCGACATGAGCCGCGCTTGGAGTCCGACATGCGCATCGCCGATGTCTCCCTCGATCTCCGCACGAGGAGTAAGTGCCGCAACTGAGTCGATAACGACTACATCGATGGAGCCAGACCTGATGAGAACATCACAGATCTCAAGTGCCTGCTCACCATAGTCCGGCTGTGAGATCAAAAGGCTATCGATATCGACGCCAATGGCTTGTGCATAGACAGGGTCAAGCGCATGCTCCGCATCGATGTAGGCACAATTGCCCCCGATGCGCTGGGCCTCAGCGACCACGTGAAGGGCCAGTGTCGACTTACCCGAACTCTCCGGACCAAATACTTCGACAACACGCCCGCGAGGAAGTCCACCGACCCCAAGGGCAAGGTCAAGCGCCATTGCCCCCGTCGAGACAGACTCGATCGTCATCTGGGGAGCCTCTCCCATACGCATGATCGAACCCTTACCAAATTGCTTTTCGATCTGGGCGATCGCTATATCAAGTGCCTTATCCCGTTCCACAGTTCCTCCTCGTCGACTCTTACCCACAGACTAGATCGAAGCTCTGACAATTCGTACATTTGATCGAACATAAAACGAAGCATCGACGGTTAGGGTCCCTTACCTGCAACTCTCCTACCCTGCTCTCTCTGCCGACGCCTAACGACCTCAGCTGTCCGAGTTCAGCCCCACCAGCCCAAATCCACGTGCCGATCCGCTGAGCGTCAAGCGCACCAGATCGAGCGCGGTTGCCGTCGCGTAGGTGCGGATTCGCTCGCGGTCTCCAAGAAGCTGTACCTTGCGTGCCGCAGAGCGACCGCGATAGCTCATTCCAATCCACACAGTGCCAACCGGCTGATCCTCGATGATCTCAGGGCCCGCCACTCCTGTCGTCGATGCCCCGAGCTCGCTCCCGAGCAGCCGCGCCACACCCTCAGCCATCGAACAGGCCGCCTCTTCGGAGACCACAGTGGACGTCGTAACTCCTAGCAACTCCTCTTTGACGGCGCTAGCGTAGCTGACGATCCCACCGAGGAACCATCGTGAGGCTCCGGGGACACGAACCAGCTGCGAAGCCACCATCCCTCCCGTCAGGGACTCAGCAACCGCGACGGATACCCCCTGAGTAAGAGCGAGTTGAGCCACTACCGATTCAAGGGTGTCGTCATCCACCCCAAAAATGGCGTCGCCTAGCAGTCGACGCGCCTGCCCCTCCTCGTGATCAAGCAAGGCTATCGCCTCATCGACATCGGTGGTGCTGACCGTAAATCTGACCTTGACCCCTTCGATTCCTGAGGCAAGAAAGGCGATGGTGATGTTGGAGCCCTCAAGTTCTTCGAAACGTGGCGCCATCAGCTCGGCAAGGCGGGATTCACCGATACCCCAGGTCCGCAACACCCTTGATCGGATCACCGTATCATCTCTGCGCCTGGCGCGCAGCTCGGCGAGCACCTCGTTGGCAAGCATGTCATCAAGCTCATAGGGCACCCCAGGCAGAGCGAAAATAACCTTCTCCCCGACAGGAACCACTAGCCCAGGCGCAGTGCCTTTCCGCTGAGCGATGACCGTTGCGCCCTCGGGCACCAGTGCTTGGCGATAGTTGTTAGCCGACATCGGTCGACCTCGCTGCGCAAAAAGGTCTTCGATCACCGCACGAACGCCAGCGTCCTCTCGGAGTGGACGGTGGGCAACCTCCGCGATAGCCTCCCTGGTGATATCATCCTGGGTGGGGCCCAGTCCTCCGCTTGTGATCACCGCATCAGCGTCGTGGAGAGCCAACTCTAGCGCCGCGACAATACGCTCGTGGTTGTCACCTACCTTGAGCTGCAAGTGCGAGGAGAATCCATTCGCCGCCAGCATCTGTCCAATCCGCGCCGAATTGGAGTCGACGATCTGCCCGAGCAATAGCTCGGTGCCGATGGCGACGACGGCTACCTCCAACGACCGCTACGCCTTGATACTCTTGGAGTCAAAGAAGTACTGCACCGCACTCACCAGTGCAAAGACGACAGCGATCCACGCGCCTAGGTTGATCAAAGAGTGATCGTGTTGACCAACAAACGGGATCAGAGCCAGTCCAATGACCAAAATCTGGATGAGCATCTTGAGTTTACCAGGCAAGCGCGCAGGAAGACTTTTACCAGAGGCGAGCACCTGCGTGCGATAGACGGAGACCGCTACCTCGCGAAGCCCCATGATGAGGACCGGAAGACCGTCGATACGGTGAAGAACAAAGAGGGCACCAAAGGCCGCGAAGACCAGGATCTTATCGGCGAGTGGATCGAGAAACGCACCGGAACGAGTAACACCCTGCCGGCGCGCGATGTATCCATCTGCCTTATCTGAGAGTGCCAGCCCCGCCCAGAGCCAAAACGGGACAACCGAACTCGGTGACGACAGCAACAACACCACAAACACCGGGGCAAAGCAGATGCGTAACACGGTGATAGCGTTCGCCGGTGTGGCTATAGCTGAGGGGCCATAGATGAGGCGCTGAGGAGTAGACATCTGCGATCAGTTTACTCCGTTCTGAGACAGGCGATTACACATCAGGGCTTCTCACCCGCATCCGTGAGCGTCGTTAAGCCCTCGAGATCAACAGCAAGCGAGCGTACCTCATAGTTCAAACCACTCCCCCTCATCGCGGCCTGGACCTGCTGATGTATCGCGTCAACTCTGTCGAGGTCGGTGAACCCAACACAGATCGTACCAGCACCCGACCAGGATGCACCAAGACAACCAGCCTCCAACAGCATTGCCAACAGTCGCCTCGACTCAGGAAACGCCACAGCGCGTGCGTCCTGGTGCAAATGATCCTCAAAGAGTGCAGGTACCAGCTCTTCGACGTGGCCGAGTGAAGCCGCGAGCACCACCGCATGCGAGAGATTGAAGACCGCGTCGTCGAAGGTTACCGTCTGCGGAAGAAGGCGTCTTGCTGCCTCGGTCGCGAGTCGATCAGGAGGAATAATGACGACTAGTCGCAGAAGTGGATCAACTGAGATACGGCGGATGACAGGACCACTGGGAGCAACCAGCGCGGCCACACCACCACCCCAGTAGGAGGCAGCCACATTCTCCGGATGGCTCTCGAAGTCAAGGGCCACCCCAAGAGGATCTGGATGCCCAAGAGCGCCAGCAACACCGAGTACTAAGGCCGCCGATGAGCCAAGCCCTCGCGCGAGTGGAATCTCTGAATCGATCACGAGTCCAACGCGATCGTGGCCGAGAACCTCGACAACCAGTTGATGGATCAGGTGGTTCCCGGTTACCACTTCAGAGGCCCCCTCACCTCGCAGCTCAACCACAAAGGAGTCTGACGGGTAGGCCGTAGCGGTCAAATACAGTGGCACAGCAAGTGCGAGCGTATCGAAACCGGGTCCCAGGTTAGCTGAGGAACCAGGGACCCGGACACTCTTAAAACCCATCACGTCACATCCTCTGTCTTAAAAGTGGGTCAACCTCCACACAATCGACGGGTGCGCGACGGCATTAGCGACCTTCAACGGAACTATCTTAAGCTGCTCACCAACGGTCAGCGTCGCCGTGCCAACTTTCGCTCCTGCCGGAAGGCCATAGACCGTCTTGGCGAGCGTAGGTGTGAAGGACTCCGTCAACCCAGGCCAACCGATCTCCGTCACTGACTCCGTTGCAACCACAGGATCCGGGTTCGATCCTGGAACATCGAGGTAACCCACCACCTGCCCCTTCCGGAGGACGGTTAACTCTCGAGGAATCGTCTGCAAAGACTTCGCCATCGTCTCTCCATCGTGGAGCGCGTTGATCAGCGGTTCCACCCCACCCACATCGAGGATGGTACCAAGACCATACAGATTCGACTGTCCCACCTTGATCTGTGTCGCCATCGCAAAACTGCCGGTCAGGATAGAACCCGTCTTGGCGCCGACGATGTTGTCATGCCCAAGCGCGTAGTTGACGTTGTAGACCGTACCTACCACCGGCAGCGTCGCCTGTGGCATCGCCGCGATATTGGCGAGGACTGGATTCGACATAAACAACGCCTCGATCTTGAGCTGATCACGCGGGATCGAGAGTGTCGACGGGGTCACGCCACTCGGGTCACCATAGTGGGTGTGATGGAGGCCCAGGCTCTGAGCGAAACTGTTCATCTCGTTCACGAAGCGGCTGACCGAACCTGCATCCCACCTGGCCAATACGGTGGCAATGTTGTCAGCGGATGGGATCAACAGCAGTTCGAGCAACTGTTCCTCGGAGAGTACCTCACCCTCCCTGATAGCACCGACCGAGTCGTTGGCATTCTTGTCATTGACATAGATCTGGTAGTCCTGGGGGGTCATCGTGAGATTGGGTCCACTCTCACCGAGTGAGATCGGATGCGCCTTCAGTGTCAACAACGCCGTGGTCATCTTGGTCACTGAGGCGATCTCCGTCTCATGTAGATCTCCGTGTTGGCCGAGCAGGCCAACGCCGAGGATCTCTGCCGCCGCCTCTGCGTGCGCTGGCCAGGCCACTGTAGGTGGCGTTCCTGGGATGGTCGAAGACGAGGCCAACGAGGCTGTGTAGGTCGGGTTCGGCACCCCACGTACGAGCTGGACGATCGAGCCGAGTCCCAAGATCAGAATCACCACCAACACAGCAACGAGCAAACGCCGTGCTAGCATCGTCGAATTTCGCCCGGAGTAACTCCGCCGACTACCCTTTGTCGCTACCCATTGGTCACCGCGCGCCATCCACGTCCTCCATCTTCTCTGCCTGTACGCGACTTGTCCGTACTTGTCAAGGCCCATCATCATAACCGACGAGGAAGGCAGTTTGGTGAGAGTAGCATGAATCCATCCAGCCATCTCGCCGACAGAGTATCGATTGCACCGATTCAACCCAGCGACCGATCACCTTTAGATATCAAGCTCCTCAAGCTCCTCTGGAGTAACGAGAACCTGCCTTTGCTTCGAACCATCAGCTGGTCCGACGATTCCTCGATCCTCAAGAAGGTCCATCAACCGTCCCGCCCGAGCAAAACCCACCTTCAGACGCCGCTGTAACATCGACGTTGATCCAGCTCCAGTCTCCACGATCAGCCGCGCCGCGGTCGCGAAGAGAGGGTCAACCTCGGCAGCGAGGTCGCTTTTGGGCTTGGCGTTGTCCTCGACCTTGTCGAGTTCTTCAAGATACGCGGGTGTGCCTTGACGCCGCCAATGGCCGACCACGGCGGCCACCTCGTGCTCTGATACCCACGGGGCCTGCAACCGTCGAGGTTGAGAGCTCGTCGCCGTCACCATCAGCAGATCACCCTTGCCGACGAGCTTCTCCGCACCTAGCTGATCCAAAATCACTCGCGAGTCAGTCTGGGACGCGACCGCAAATGCAATTCTTGAAGGGACATTGGTCTTAATCACACCGGTGATGACATCCACCGAGGGCCGTTGTGTCGCAATCACGAGATGAACCCCCACCGCCCGTGCTTTCTGGGCGATGCGACAGATTGAATCCTCAACGTCTCTGGGTGCCGCCATCATGAGATCATTCAACTCGTCGATGACCACCAGGATATAGGGCAGCTCCTCGGGTGGTCCCTCATCCGGATCGTCCGCCCCCCCTGACAGTGCGATCAGTTCACGATACCCGACGATATCACGCACCCCCCAATGAGCAAGAATGTCATAGCGACGCTCCATCTCATCGACCGCCCAGTTCAGGGCATGCGCCGCCTTCTTGGGATCCACCACCACGCTGGTGAGCAGATGCGGTAAGGCGTTGTATTGCGAAAGCTCAACCCTTTTGGGATCCACAAGGATCAGACGTAGTTCTCTTGGCGTGTTGCGTACCAGTAGGCTCGTCAACAGTGAGTTGATCAACGACGACTTCCCAGAGCCCGTCGACCCGGCCACCAGCACATGCGGCATCGCTGCGATGTCGAAGACTGCCGCGGTTCCAGAGATGTCACGACCGAGTGGCACCTCAAGGACCTTGCTGGCCCGTTCCATCTGCGGACTCGCCAGTACATCGCCCAGTGTTACCACCTCGCGCACACGGTTCGGCACCTCAACCCCGATCGCGCTCTTCCCCGGAATCGGAGCGAGAATACGAACATCGGTCGCGGCCATGGCATAGGCGATATCGCGTTGAAGCGCAAGGACACGTGCGACCTTGACCCCCTCGGCTAGCTCAAGCTCATACCGCGTCACAGTCGGCCCCACCGTCATGTTGACCACCTTCACGGTCACCCCATGCGAACCTAAAGCACTCTCGAGCACCCGACCCCGTCGCTCGAGGTCGGCCCGGTCGATTTTGGCACGGCTACCCCGCTTCAAGAGCGATTGCGGAGGTAGGCGCCAAGGGCCATCCTCTCGGACGGGAGGAACGAGCGCCTCGCTGAGCATAGGCTCCTCGATGGGTATCGGCGTCTCAGTGGGTATCGGCGAGGGCTCGACAGCCTCAGCGGTCTCGGAGGGATCAGCGCCGCCAAGAGCCAGCCCATCCTCGGCCGTCCCTGACCCTCGGGATCGCCTCCGTCGCTCCTTTCGCTCCGGTCGAGCGGGGGGCTCCTCCTCCGTGTGCCGTTGCCGAGCGGTGGCAAGCGACTGCTCGCGTGACCCGGAGACCTGTGTAACGAGCCAGTCCATCGACTCCCGAGGTCTCAGTCCGAGTAGTCCCAGCAGGCAAAGTGCTCCAATCAACACGAGTACGATCGTGCCGCCGATCGATCCCGCAACAGTGGTCGCTCCAAAACCGATCAGGTCACCGACGACACCGCCAAAGCGTGCTCCCGGAAGTACAAGATGCCCTTTTGTCCCCAGCTCAACCGCTGCATCGATCGCAGCGACGGCTGCCACCAGCACACCCGCAACGATGAGGGCATGTCGAGGTAATCGCTGATATCTCATCAAGACCGCGAAACCAATCACCGCGGCGACCAAGTAAAGCACCCATGCCAGAACTCCGAAGAGATCGTGACTGAGGCCGAGGAGCACCCTTCCTAGGCCTCCGAACAAGCCCGAATACGCTATCAGCCCAAGCAGCACAGCACCGACCATCCAAACGAGTCCCGTCGCCTCACGTGACCAATGCACCTGCGCCGAAGTAGATCGTGTAGCCGGTTTGCGCTGAGCGGACGATGATCTCTTCGCTGCGCCTTGCTTTCCTCGCGAAGACGTCGCCACCTACACCTCGATCACGAGCGGGACAATCAGCGGTCGACGCTTGGTTTGTTCACGGATGTACTTACCGACCCTACGCTTGAGCTGGTCTTTCAGGTGACTTACTCCCTGGTCAGGATTCAAACCCGCAACGGCGGCTGAGACCACGTCACGGATCGCGAGCAAGAGTCCTTCTTCTCGCTCGTCATGGACCCATCCAAAGGAAAAGATCTCGGGCTCGCCAACAAGCTGTCTTCCCTCCGCCATCGTCAAAGCTGCGACCACGATGCCATCCGCAGACAAGCTTCGGCGATCTCTCAACACACTTGCATTGATATCCCCCACCTTGCCATCGACATAGAGATAGTCGCCCGATTGCGACTCTCCCATCGCCATACCTGACGCAGTGAGCAAGACCTCATCACCGTCGTTGCAGATGCGTGCGTGTCCGCTCACCACACCAGTCTCGACAGCCAGCTGACGGTGGGCCGCCAGATGTCGATACTCCCCATGTACGGGGATAAAGAATTCCGGCCGCACCAACGTAATGAGGAGCGAAAGCTCGTCTCGACGTGCATGCCCAGATGAATGAACCCTCCGCACCGATGGATAGATCGCTCGAACGCCAAGCCGTGAAAGCTGGTTGATCACCCGATACACAGCTGATTCGTTCCCAGGTATCGTATCCGACGAGAAGATGACCGTATCACGATCACCCATGGTGAACCAAGGATCGTTGGCAAAGGCCAACCGATGGAGTGCAGAGGAGTGTTCGCCTTGACTACCGGTGGCGATGACGCAGACCGAAGCTGGATCCAGCTTGTCGATCTCCTCGACGTCGACAAGCCCATTCAGGGCACCTTCGGGAAAGAGGCCAAGCTGTTGGCCCAACTTAGCATTGCGCTGCAAGGATCGCCCGACCAAACAGACCTTCCGGCCAGAGGCATGACAGGCAGCGATAATCTGCTGGATGCGGTGCAGATGTGATGCAAAACACACGACCGTCAACCGCCTGTCCTGGTTCTCCGCGAAGACTTCCGTGAGGACGCGACCAACCGAACTCTCGGAGTTCGATGAACCTGGTTCGTCCGCATTCGTCGAGTCCGAGAGCAACAGGCGTATACCCTTGGCACCCAAGGTTGCCATACGATCCAGTCCAAATGCTCGCTCATCAACCGGCGTTCGGTCGATCTTGAAGTCACCGGTGTGCAGGATCAGACCCTGAGCGGTCGAGACAGCGACGGCGGTCGCTCCAGGAATGGAGTGAGTGACTGGGATAAACTCCACATGAAAGGGACCAACGCTGACAGAATCGTAATCAGCGATCTCCCGATAGCGGATGCCCGAGACTCCTGACTGCTCCAATCGCGAGCGAGCAAAAGCTATGGTCACCGTCGAACCATAGACTGGCATCGGAATCTCCCGCAGAAGGTGTGGCAAGGCACCAATGTGGTCCTCGTGTCCATGGGTCACCAGGACCCCGTGTAGATCGAGATCCGCCTCCACAAGATAGCGATAGTCGGGCAGTACTACGTCTACACCGGGCATGTCTGCCTTCGGGAACATCACACCGCAGTCGATGACCACCGCATCGCGGCCCTGGGAGATAACGAGGCAGTTACGCCCAATCTCGCCCAGTCCACCAAGAAAGCGTACCGAGACGGTCTCGTCGGCAGCAAGGACCTCACTCATGGACGAGTTCCACTCCCTCATTTTTCAGGGCAATATCCAGCTCTGCATAGAGCTGGGCCGCCTCCTTGCGTAGCTCATCCGGTGGATCGATCAGCGGCGATCGGGTAAAACCATTACAGATGCCAAGCTCTGCCATCATCGCCTTGGTTGGGACCGGGTTCGGATAGGCCTCGCTACTCTCGAAGTCATAACTAGGGATCAACACTCGATTCAACCTGGCCGCTCGCTCAACCTCGCCACCCTTCAGAGCGTCGATCAGGGCTTGGAAACCAACTCCGGCCCAGTGTGAGGCCACCGAGACGATTCCGACTGCTCCTAGACTCAGAAATGGCAGCAACAACGCATCATCACCACAGTAGACTTGCGCCCGGTCGCCCAAGACAGCGACGAGCTTGGCAAGGCGGACAATGTCACCCGATGCATCCTTGATCGCGACAATATTGGAGTAGCGCTCTATCAGTTCTACGATGGTGGGCAGCTCAATACGGCGTCCAGTGCGCGCTGGGATGTCATACAACATCACGGGTAGCGAAGTCGCCTGCGCAATCGCAGAAAAGTGACGCACCAGCCCCGCCTGTGGCGGGCGATTGTAATAGGGAGTGACCGCAAGAATGCCATCCGCTCGCACCTCATGGGCATCCTCAATCAGACGAAGCGAGTGTGCAGTGTCATTGGTGGTCGCTCCAGCCAACACTGGGCAATCCACCGCTTCGCGCACTCGCTGCCACAGCAGTCGTCGCTCAGCATCCGAGAGGGTGCCCGACTCACCAGTCGAACCTGTCACCACCAATGCGTCGGAGCCATTGGCCACCAACCAGCGCGCAAGCGCGACCACCCCTTCCTCGTCGATGCGCCCATCCGCCCCAAAAGGTGTGCCCATTGCCGTGATGACTTGCCCGAAGATCGGTTGTTCCATCGTCGTCACCTCCTCCTCTCTTCTTCTGTCAACCATAAACCGCCCCTATTCTTCACAAGCCCCTATTCTTCACAAGCCCCTATTCTTCACAAGCATCGCCTTCTCAATCACCGCCGAGCAGACTATCAATCCCCATTACCAGTCGATCCAGACTCCTGACACGAGCGACAGCCAGGAGTACACCCGGTACGAACGATGCACGATCGTGTGAATCATGTCGAATTGTCAATGTCTGACCCGCTGATCCAAAGATCACTTCATGATGAGCAACCGCCCCGCGAAGCCGAAGCGAATGAATCCGCACCTCGTCCTCGACGACACCGCCACGCACCCCTTCGACCTTTAGGTTACTCGTTCGATCACCAGGGAAACCACCCTCACCCGCGGCCTGTCGAGCCCTGACAATCCATTGCGCGGTCTCAAGGGAGGTTCCCGATGGAGCATCGAGCTTTTGGTCATGATGGGTCTCCACGATCTCGACGCCTTCAAAGTACGGTGCGCACAGTGCAGCACATCGCATCATCAGGATGGCGCCAATCGAGAAGTTCGACGCGATGATACACCCCACCCCGACGAACGCCCTCTGCAACTGGTCAAGCTCCTCTTCGGTAAAACCGGTCGTACCAACGACCGCCGGGATGCCGGCCTGGGCCAACTTCAACAGGTTATGAAAGGAGCCACGAGCCTCAGTGAAGTCGATTACCACCTCAGGGTCCTCAGCGATCAACGACTCCACGTCACGACGGGCGATAAGACCGGCAGCCTGTTCTCCGAGCATCTGCCCTAGATCGATCCCCGAAAGTTTTGGATCCACCGCTGCGACCAACTCATACTCTGGGTCCCCGAGAACGGCACGACACACGCTTGAGCCTACTTTACCACCCGCACCGAGCACACCAATTCGCATGTCAGCCATGCTAGTGGCCAACATGGCTTCGACACGATTAGCTATTGTTGGCCCAGACTGCTCGAGGATCTGGAGGGTCTGCTACTCGGCTGCGTCGCAGCTCCTCTGTAGTGAGTAGTTTCAATCGCATTGTTGGTCACCTTTCCTCCAGTCGTATCGTCGAACGGAGACAGTTCGTGAAGGAACCTCCTGCGCCAGCCAGGCACTAGACCAACCGCACAGACGCGCCAGTAAGTGAGAAAGGGCCGACCAAGCTCACCGCTTAGCCGACCCTTCTCAAACCTGTGAGCGGATGGGATGGGCTAACCCAAATCACCAATCTCACGTGCGAGCTCGGACTCAAAGGAGTCCTCGAAAGAGACACGATTGGTAGGTTCGGGAGCCGCAGCAGCTGGACGCTTCCGCTCCGACGGAACGTGTCCGGCATCTCGAGCCTCGGTCTGGGCATCATCATCGACCAATGACAATGCCAACTTCCCCGAAGGGTCGATTTCATCAACCCTCACGGCAATCTCTTGGTTGAGCTCGAGCACATCCTCTACTCGCTCGACCCGCTTGCCTCGTCCCAACTTCGAGATGTGAACAAGTCCATCGCGCCCGGGGAGGATATTGACGAAGGCACCAAACTTGGTGATTCCAACGACCTTACCCTCATACACTGCACCGAGGGTGGCTTCGGGCGGATTGAGGATCAGCTCGATACGTCGCTGCACCTCCTTGACCATCTCGCCATCCTTGGAGCCGATCACAACCCGACCTACCGTACCGTCATCGTCTACCGATATATCGCAACCGGTGTCAAGCTGGAGGGCGTTGATATTCTTGCCTTTGGGTCCGATGATCTCACCGATCTTATCCATCGGAATCTGAATCGTTACGATCCGTGGAGCCGTTGCTGCAACCTCTGATCGAGGGGCGGGAAGCGTCGCTTCGATCACATCGATGATCTGCATTCTCGCCGTATGCGCTTGCTTGAGCGCGGAGGCAAGCACCTCAGCGGGGATACCATCGATCTTGGTATCGAGTTGGAGAGCCGTCACGAAGTCACGGGTTCCGGCCACCTTAAAGTCCATGTCACCAAAGGCATCCTCAGCGCCGAGAATATCGGTCAAGGTGACATACTTGCCGTCTTCATAGATAAGACCCATGGCGATACCACCAACCGGAGCCTTGATCGGTACTCCAGCATCCATCAACGATAGGGTTGATCCACAAACCGATGCCATCGAGGTGGAGCCGTTAGAACTCAGGACCTCGGAGACGAGGCGCAGCGCATAGCTAAACTCCTCCTCGCTCGGCACGACCGGGACAAGCGCACGTTCGGCGAGCAGACCGTGACCAATCTCCCGACGCTTGGGACCACGCATGAAGCCTGGCTCGCCAGAGGCGAACGGGGGCATGTTGTAGTGATGCATGTAGCGCTTTGTCTCCTCCACGCCCAACGTATCGAGAAGCTGATTCATCCGAGGCATACCGAGGGTACACACGTTGAGCACCTGGGTCTCACCACGCTGGAACAGACCCGAGCCGTGCGCCGTGGGAATCAGACCCACCGCAGCAGCGAGCGGTCGGATAGTAGAGGTATCGCGTCCATCGATGCGAACACCCTCATGCACAATTCGGTCACGCACGACAGCCTTGAGTAGGGATCGCAACGCAGCCTTGATGGCCCCACTCTGATCCTCAAAGCGTGGGGCAAGCTCCTCTTGAACCTCGGCATTGACTGCCTCGATCGCAGCCGCTCGCTCGAGCTTGTCGGCGATCGCGTTGGCGGTAACGAGCTTGGCGCGACCGCTCGCAGCAACGGCTTGAGCGATCTCCTCACTGTAATCCTTCACCGGGGTCCATGCCATCGGCTCACGAGGGGTGGACTTGGAGAGCAGCTCTTTCTGCAACTCGATCGACTCGGCGATCCAGCGTTTTGCCTCGACAAGACCCGCTGCAACGACCTCTTCAGTGGGTACCGCCGCGTTGGCCTCGTAGGCCTTCCAGGTGAACTCTGTCCCACCGGCTTCGACCATCATCACTGCAACATCGGAGCCATCGCTGGTCATGCGTCCAGCTACGACCAGTTCGAATGAACTCTCATCACCCTCTTGGTAGGTGGGAAATGGGATCCAACGTCCATCAGCGGCCAGGGCGATTCGAACGGCACCGATCGGTCCTTCGAAAGGAATACCTGACATCATCAGCGCCGCTGATGATGCATTGATGGCGAGTACGTCATGCGGGTTCGCTAGATCGGCGCCGAGGATGGTGACGACGACATGGACATCATTACGAAATCCATCGGGAAAGCATGGGCGGAGCGGACGGTCGATCAACCGACAGGTCAATATCGCCTGATCACTCGCGCGGCCCTCCCGCCGGAAGAAGGAGCCTGGAATCTTCCCAGCCGCATACATCCGCTCCTCTACATCGACCGTGAGGGGGAAGAAATCAATCCCATCCTTTGGTTGCTTGTTCGTCGTGGCGGTGGCGAGCACCATCGTGTTACCGAGTTGGGCCACCACGGCTCCATGAGCCTGGGGAGCGAGAAGTCCGGTCTCAAAACGAATCAGGGTATCCATACCCGTGAACTGACGCTCGACACTGATTGCCGACATATTTCTCCTTATTTACGATTGCTTGTTCTGGAGCAAACGCGACTAGCGTCGCAAACCAAGACGGGATATCAAAGTACGGTAGCGCTCAACGTCTTGGTTGCGCAGGTAGTCGAGAAGTCGTCGGCGTCGGCCGATCATCATCATGAGGCCACGGCGCGAGTGATGATCGCCCTTGTGAACCTTGAGATGTTCGGTAAGCTGAGCTATCCGATCGGTGAGAATAGCGACCTGAACCTCTGGGGAACCGGTATCACCCTCACGGGTCTGGTAGCTCGCAATGACCTCTTGCTTAGTCGACATACGTAGTCATTCCTCTTCTAGATCTGGACCCACCAGATTGACGTTTCACTTACGAGTACGGCGATCATCATAGCGCCTCAAGGCAAGAAAGACGGCCAGGCCTCGACCGTTCGGATCGCGTCAAGGACATCGCGTTCCATCTGCTGACGAAAGTCACTCTCTGAATCGAAGACCTGCTGCTCTCGGAGCTTCGCCAACAGATAGACGCACAACTCTCTGTCATAGAGGTCCTCGTCTGCACCGATCACGAAGACCTCCAGCAGCCGAGCCCCACCCTCAGGGTAGTACATCGGGCGGGTTCCTAGCGAGATCGCCACCGGGTAGCGCTGATGCCCAAGATAGGTATACCCCGCGTAGACGGCATCCGGCGGCTTGGCGAACTCCTCCCCCACCACCACGTTGGCCGTAGGAAAACCGAGGGTGCGTCCCCGTTGATCACCAGCTACCACTACTCCTTCAAGCCCAAAGGGGTGACCCAAGAGCTCATTGGCGAGGTCCAATTGTCCCTCTTGTATGAGGGTCCGGATCAAGGTCGCAGACACCACTTTGTCCTCTCCGAGTTGGCGAATCGCCTCCAAGTCCTCAATCAATTCACCGACGGTCAACAACCTGGATGCATGGACCGAGAACCCTCGGGACACCCCCTGTTCGATGAGATCGGAGATAGATCCCGCACCACGCGCTCCGTAGGTGAAGTTCTCTCCGACATAGACACCAACAGCCCCGAGAGTGGCCACCAAGACCTCGTCCACGAAGTCGACCGGAGCCTGGGCGGCGCGTACCGTATCAAAGTGGAGGAGATACAGGACGTCGACACCCACAGAGGTCAGCAACTGGTGTCGAAGCTGCGAACCCATCAACAGCCGTGGTGCGCGTTCTGGGGCAAGGATCTTCAATGGATGCTGATCAAAGGTCACCACCACCAGAGGCAACGAAAGCCGCGTGGCCTCCTCCCTCGCAGCACCGATAAGACCAAGGTGCCCAAGGTGGAAACCATCGAAGGCACCGATCGTCACAACCGACCGCTCCAACGTATACGTCGGAGACTCTGAACTGAGAACCTCGATCACCTTGTCCCCTCTGGCGGCACTACACGCAACGGCACCAGCTTATCGTCCTGGACAGCGTAGACTCCAACAAGGCGCTGGTGTTCAGGCTCAACGCCATCGGCGAGGACCAACATCTCCTTAGAGGCACCAAGTGTGGGCGGACAATCGAGGGCATGGCCATTGCGGGCCTTCGCAAGCATCTCCCCATCGATCGTGTAGTAAGCAGCGCCAGGAAAGACCATCGATAGCGGGAGTCGATCCTCTGGCTCCACATTGGCCGGGTCCTTCGCAGACTCGAGTGTCACCGAGCCGATCGACTCCCGTCGGAGGGCAAAGAGGGTCGCACCCATACCAAGGGTCTCGCCAAGATCGCGGGCCAGAGAGCGGATATAGGTACCTGATGAGCAGTGGACGCGAATCGCCGCATCCAGAAAGGGACCTGATCGGGTGAGATGAAGGAGCTCGATCGCATGAATCGTGACAGCGCGTTGTGAAAGAACCACCTCTTGACCGGCGCGCGCAAGTGTATAGGCGCGGACTCCATTGATCTTCAAGGCGCTAAAGGCCGGAGGGATCTGGTCAATCGATCCGCGAAATCTCTCAAGCCCAGCTCGCACCTCGTCTACGCCGATCGACGATGGAACGGGTTGAAAGCCCTCGACCGCCCCAGTGATATCGAGGGTATCGGTACGTAAACCAAGGCGTATGACCGCATGATAGACCTTGTCCGCACCCAACACAAAGGCCAGCAAACGTGACCAAGAGCCAACTGCTATCACCAGTAGACCTGAGGCGAGTGGGTCAAGGGTGCCGCTATGCCCAGCCTTTCGTACGCCTAGTTGCCGTTTCGCAATCGTAAGTGCCCGCTGTGACGTGATGCCGACCGGTTTGTCAAGGGCATAGAAGCCGCCCGCCTCTGTTGCTCGCTTAGCCAAGGTGCTGATCGTGACGGCGTAAGACCGCCTCAATCTCCTCCGAACTCGCCAAGACATCATCGACGACAAACTGCAGCTGAGGAGTCCGCTTGATGCGGACCTGTCGGGCAATCGCCGCCTGCAGCTCGATACGATGCTCATCAAGCGCGAGTTGAGCCTCCTCCGAGAGCGACGCGAAGAACACCAGCGCAGACCGCAAGTCAGGACGAACACGTACATCGGTGATCGTTAGTAGCGCCACACGGTCATCGATATCGCCGATGCGCTCCAGTTCCCAGGCTACTACCTCCTGTAGTAGCCGCGAAACTCTGTCGACTCTCTCGTACCCGTGTGAACCTCGACTGGCCATGCTCGGCCTACTCCCTGGCGATCTCGCGGAGCTCAAAGGTCTCGATGAGGTCGCCACCGTGAAGATCCTGGAAATCAGAGAGTCCGACTCCACATTCGAAACCGGCGCTGACCTCGCGTACGTCATCCTTGAATCGACGCAGCGAGACCACTGTTCCCTTCCATAGGATAACTCCCTCACGCAGGAAGCGCACGTGCGACCCTCGCGTGATGACACCTGATCGGACGTAACAGCCTGCAATCGCACCGACTCGAGGAATCCTGAAGACCTCGCGAACCTCAGCCTCACCGGTGACCACCTCTTCATACTCGGGCTTGAGCATGCCGACCACCGCCGACTCGATATCTTCGATCACCTTGTAGATGATCTCATAGGTACGGACCTCAACATGGGCCAGCTCGGCTGCCTCACGCGCACGCCGATCTGGGCGCACATTGAAGCCGATGATCAGCGCGTCCGAGGCGGCGGCGAGCGCCACGTCGTTTTCAGTGACTCCGCCGACAGCCTTGTGGATGATTGCGAGACCCACCTCATCACGTGCGAGCTTCGCAAGCGCATCAGCGAGCGCCTCAAGACTACCTTGAACGTCAGCCTTTAAGATGATGTTCAGCACCGGTACGTCACCTTTTTGGATCTGTTCAAACAGGTCCTCAAGCTTGATACCCGAGCTTCCAACGGCCCGATTGGCGTTTGCCGCGAGCCGTAACCGCTGCTCACGTGACTCCGCTACCTCCCGAGCACTAGCAATTTCGCTGGTGACCCGAAAGAGGTCACCAGCACTGGGAACCTCAGAGAATCCCAACACCTGCACAGGCACCGATGGTCCTGCGACATCCACCTTGTTCCCTCGATCGTCGACAAGAGCCTTTGCCTTCCCCCACGCCTGCCCGGCGACCATCGAATCGCCGACTCGCAGCGTCCCCGACTGAACCAGAATCGTTGCGACTGGGCCGCGGCCGACGTCGAGGTGCCCCTCGAGCACGGTCCCTCGTGCATGGCCCGTCGGGTTAGCCTGGAGCTCCAACACCTCAGCCAGGACAAGAATCTGCTCAAGCAGATCATCGATCCCTAGATTCTGGAGTGCGGAGATCTCGACAACGATCGTGTCACCGCCCCACTTCTCTGGAACAAGATCGTACTCAGAGAGCTGCTGGAGAACTCGATTCGGATCCGCGTCGGCCCGATCGATCTTATTCAGAGCCACGATGATGGGGACCCCAGCTGCCTTGGCATGGTTGATCGCCTCGACCGTCTGGGGCATGACACCATCATCGGCAGCAACCACCAAGACGACGATGTCCGTCACGCCAGCGCCGCGAGCGCGCATCGCAGTGAAGGCCTCGTGGCCTGGTGTGTCGATGAAGGTCACACGACCGCCCGGCAGCTCAACCTGATAGGCACCTATGTGTTGGGTGATACCGCCGGCCTCACCCGCCACCACGTTGGAGTTACGAATCCGGTCAAGCAGCAGAGTCTTACCGTGATCGACATGGCCCATCACAGTAACGACCGGTGGACGAGGTGCGATGGCATCTTCATCCTCAGTCTCATCAACATCCAAATAGCGAGCAGCAAGCATCGCCTCCTGCTCTTGCCCAGCATCGACCATACGGATCTCAGCTCCGAGCTCAGCGGCGTAGAGCTCGATCATCTCGTCAGACAGCGATTGCGTCGCTGTCACCATCTCACCCTGCAACAACAGAAAACGGATCAGGTCGCCAGCCGAACGATTGAGCTTAGGACCAACCTCTTGTGCGGTCGAACCACGCTCGATGATGACTTCATGATCTGGTATCGGAGCGCTAGAAGGGATGTAACTCGAGACCGCTGTCGGCTCAAGCTCCTCGTATTCTTTGCGCGATGTCCGCTTCTTGGACTTGGGGCCACCGCGGCTACGGCCACGGGGAGCTGGCATCGGCCCACCTGGGCCTCGTGCCGGAGCACCGCGACTACCACCTCTTGGTGGTGGCGATCCACGAAAACCACCAGTCGACGGTCCCGTGCCCGCCCCTGGGCGTGCACCTGCTTGATCGGTGCGAGGAGGACGGTCATTCGGCCCCGACGGACGTGGTGGCCGATCATCAGGTCGGCCCGTACGAGGGGGCAGCGGACCCCGGGCACCGTCGCGCGGCGGACGGGCAGGCCGACTACTACGACCACGGGGATCAGGGTTTGCAGAGGGACGTGGAGGAGGCGGAATTGGTCGCCCGGAGAAGGAGGTGAGGGGCTGCTGCTTACGCGCAGGAGGTGGGGGAATTGGTTGTCCGGAGGGAGACACCGGAGCGGATCTCGGCCGCGGAGGCGCCTGAGGCTCAGCCGCTTCGCGAGCGAGCTTGCCAGCATTGACAATCGCCACCCGCTCGGCCTCCTCGCGCTTGGCGGACTCCTGTGCGATCACAGCCGCAAGATCGTGCCTATCCTCATCGTCCGCTGGCTTCGCCGCGGGGCGTTGCTCGACGGTCGGCTCCACTGGCGGAGCAACGGTCGCCTCGACGGTCACCTCTTCCGGTTGGTCATGAGTGGGCTGTGCACCTGAACCATAGATGCCAATACCTTCGCGTTGTGCACGTCGGCGCACACGGTCAGCGTGTGCCTCCTCTACGCTTGAGGAATGCGACTTGACGTCTATCCCGAGCGCAAGGCACAGATCGAGTGCCTCTTTATTGGAGAGGTTTAACTCCTTCGCAATCTCATAAACTCGTAACTTCTTAGCCAACGACGAAACCTGACCTCCACTGTACTGACTCGACGCCTACGCCGTCTGAGTCCATTGCAATCTGTACCTTGCGATCTCTCAGACACCAAAGGAGTCCTTCAACCCAGCCAGTCTAGCCGGGGGTATAGGAATTCTTAGTGCCTTCGACAAACGTCCACCCCTGAATGTCTCCTCGACGCACCTCCGTGAGTCAGAGCACAACCACGCACCCCTACCGGTTCTCGCCCGCAGGTGGACATCACCGCCATACGCCGCGAGCCGGATCAACTCTGACGTTGGGCGCCGACGCCGACAACCAACGCACATGCGTACCACGACTCGCTGACCGCGAGCCACCCTCACTCCTCGGAAAAATCCTTAGCTGGGGTAACTGCCGCGTCGATCGACCCTTGATCCTCATCACCGCGATCACTGCCACGCGAATCTGCATCGGTGACCACATCATCTCGTTCTCCAGGGTCTTCCTCGTCGCTGGGCATGTTCTCATCGAACATTTGTGCGGAGAAATCATCGCGGTAATCATCCTCAGCAGCCGCTTGGCGATCTAATGCTGCGACCTCACTCTCGGCACGAACATCGATATGGAGACCGCTCAAGCGCGCAGCAAGCCGAGCATTCTGCCCCTCTCGGCCGATAGCGAGAGAAAGCTGATCGTCTCCGACAACGATGAGTGCGGAACCGGCTGCCTCGTCGATACGCACCTCAAGTGCGTAGGCGGGCTGAATAGCCCGCTCTAGGTACTCAACAACGTCCTCGGAGAACGGAACGATATCGAGCTTCTCTCCCATCAGCTCGTTGGTGACCATGCGTACACGTGATCCACGTGATCCAACACAAGCACCCACCGGGTCAACGCCGTCATCGTTAGACCATACAGCCACCTTGCTCCGATGACCCGGTTCCCGAGCGATCGCCTTTATCTCAACGACCCCGGAGGCGATCTCAGGAACCTCAAGCTCGAAAAGCCGCTTTACCAAACCTGGGTGGGTTCGTGAAACGACAATCTGAGGGCCCTTCGCTGTTTTGCGTACCTCCACGATGTAAGCCTTGATGCGTTGACCGATCGAGTAGCGCTCATTGGGCGGGCATTCCGTGTGAGGCATGATGGCCTCGATTTTACCAAGATCGAGAAGCGTAAACCTGGTATCCATCTGGGAGACGACGCCAGTGACGATGTCTCCTTCGCGCCCGGCATACTCTTCATACTTGAGATCACGTTCCGCATCACGGATCTTCTGAAACATTACCTGTTTCGCCGTCTGTGCAGCGATACGCCCGAAATCCTTTGGCGTATCCTCCCACTCGCGAACAACATTACCGTCGTCATCGAGTTCCTGTCCAAAGACCCGGATCTCTCCGTTATCCGGATCGATCTCGACGTAGGCCTCATCAGCCGCACCGGGCATCCGCTTGTAGGCGGCAACCAAGGCGTTTGCCAACGACTCAAGCAACGTCTCTACCGTCAAACCCTTCTCTCGAGCAATTACCTCAAGGGCATCCATAAAATCCTGGTTGTCACGCGCCATCGACCTGCCTCCTTCCATCGTTGTTTCTCTTCTTCGTGCCCCATTTGAAAACGGTCATCGCCGAATCGATCTCTCGCAATGCATAGCATCGTGTTTCGTCTTCTACGACGACCTCGATCTGTGGTTCGTGCTCATCAATGACACGGGCCAGCACACCCACTACCACGCCTTCGGTCGACGTAAACCGTATGTCTCTTCCCGTCGCCCATTGAAAATGGGCCAGCCTGATCAAAGAACGCTCAAGGCCTGGACTCGATACCTCGAGCGTATAGGTGCCATCTCCTTGCCCTTCGGCATCATCAAGCGCCGCCGAGACGACCTTCGATGCTTCTGCGATCTCGTCAAGTGAAGGCGCCGATGCGTCGTAATGCTCTAGCCGAAGATCCAACACCTGGGCATGCCAGGTGGCCGACAATACACGCAGGTCAAGCGGTGCGATCACCGGATCGAGGAGATCGCTGAGTGCCTGACTTGACAGCATCCATCCTCCTCTCACCTATCCACTTGAACAAAAAACGTGGGCTCACGCCCACGCAGTCCCAATACTACGAATTATCCCTCACCAGTATAGCGCGTCGCTATCGTCGTTCAGATGCGAGATCCCGGCTGAAGGTGTGGATCGTTGCAACGATCTCCTCAACAGGCACTTCGATCGTCTGATCATGGATCCGGTCTCGCAGCTCTACAACACCCTTGGCCAGCGATCGAGCACCAACAATACAAAAAAGAGGAGAACCGATGAGCTCGAGATCGCGCATGGCCACGCCGGTCGAGATATTTCGGTCCTCGAGTAGCACGGAAACGCCGGACTGGCCGATCGATTCATGCAGCTGAGCCGCTACCGCAGTCACCTCATTGGTCTTGGTGGCGCCTACCCCTACGATGCTCACCACATAGGGGGCGACCGCTACTGGCCAGACCACTGCATCACCATCACTCGAACAATACTGCTCGGCGATCACCGCCGGAACCCTGGTGACTCCTATTCCGTAGCAGCCCATCCAGTACGGCAACTCCTCTCCCTCGAAGGAGCGATAACGAGCCTGGGGCAAGACCCCTGAATAGGTCAGACCGAGCTGGAACGTGTGACCAACCTCAACCGAACGCACCAACGACAGGACGCCTTCGCAACGGGGGCATGGATCTCCATCCTCAACCACTACGAGGTCGACAAAGCTATCAACCTCGAAGTCCACACCGACGCGCAGGCCAACGCTATGATGACCCTCTTTGTTTGCCCCGCTTGCCCAGCTCGGCCGTGTTAGGACCAAGGGGTCTGCAATTACCCGCACCTCGGAGGAGTGACCTTGAGGACCGATATAGCCCTTCGCAAACCCAGCCATCTCCGCATCGGTGGCAAGGCGCATGCCGTGGGGAACCTTCAGCGTACGATCACCAGGAATCAAGGCGATCACCCGGGCACCCGTCTCGTCGACCAGCAACATCGACTTCAACATAGTCCCCACCTCGACCTCCGCTCCTAGATCGCGTAGGGCCTTCACCGCAATCTCGATCCCAGGCGCATTGGGCGTCGAATAGGTCACGGCTTCAACATCGAGAGCGACCGCCACAGGGGGGTGTGCACCAGCGCGAGCAGCCTCAATGTTTGCTTGATAACCACAGTCACCACAGCGTGCGAAGTGATCCTCTCCGATGCTTGAGGCGACCATAAACTCATGATTTACATCTCCCCCAATAGAACCAGCATCAGCCTCAACGGGCTCAGCCTGAAGACCCAACCTCGCAAAAATTGCGAGATACGCCTCATAGAACCTTTGATACGATTGACGCATCGTCTCACGGTCGATATCAAAGGAGTAACCATCGGCCATGATGAACTCACGCGTCCGCATCAATCCAAACCGCGCGCGCGGTTCATCCCTGAACTTGGTCTGGACCTGATAGACAAGCTTGGGTAGATCACGATAGCTCTCGATATCGGGGCTCATCGCCTCGATCACCGCCTCCTCGTGGGTCGGGCCGAGCACAAACGAACCGGACTTACCATCAACACGAAAGAGAACATCCGCCATCTTGTCGATGCGACCAGTCGCCCTCCAGATGTCGACCGGCTGGAGTGCGGGCAGCAAGAGCTGAGACGCACCAGCTCGATCCAACTCCTCCTCAACGATGTGTTCGATGTTCCGGAGAACCTGGTAGCCCAGCGGCAAAAAGCTATAGACGCCGCTGGTCAAGCGACGAATGTAATTTCCTCGGATCAAGGCTTTGTGTGAGGCAGCCTCAGCATCCTGAGGCACCTCCCGCCGACTTCTAAAGACGAGTTCAGATGTTCGCATGGGAACCAAGGCTAGCACAAGACCAACCTGGCCCCAGATAGGAGGTCAGCGACGCTTCTTGTTAAGCCTCGCCTCGACACCCTCGATCATGATGGCTTGAGCCTCCTCGACGAGCGCGGCGACCATATTTGCCTCCGGAACGACCTCTACGATCTTTCCCTTGATGAACAGATGACCCTTCCCTTTGCCGGCCGCGATGCCGATATCGGCCTCACGCGCCTCACCTGGACCATTGACGTTACACCCCATCACCGCTACCTGGAGAGGTAAGCCAAGCTTCTCGAGTTCTCGCTGTGCCTCGGTGGCAACGGCGACGACGTCAATCTCAGCTCGCCCACAGCTCGGGCACGCGATGAAGTCGAGTCCTTTGCGCTCACGAAGGCCTAGTGACTCCAGTAACTGTCGCCCTGCTCGCGCCTCTTCGATCGGGTCTGCGGTCAATGAGTAACGAATGGTGTCACCGATGCCCTCAGCGAGCAGGGTAGCAATACCAGCCGTTGCTTTGATGAGACCTCCCGGTAACGGTCCAGCCTCCGTGACCCCGAGGTGGAGGGGATGGTCTACTTTTTGTGCGAGAAGGCGATACGCGGCAATCATCAGCGCCACGTTCGAGGCCTTGACGGAGAAGGCAACGTCATCAAAACCCACCTCGTGAAAGAGGTCGAGCTCATGGAGTGCCGACGCTACCATCGCCTCCGCAGTGATTCCTCCGTACTGCTTGGCAAAGTCCGGATGAAGCGAGCCAGCGTTCACACCGATTCGGATGGGGACGCCTCGAGCCCCCGCCTCGCGTGCTACGAGTTTGATCTCTTCAGGTTTGCGCAGGTTACCCGGATTCAGGCGAAGCGCAGCGACCCCGGACTCCAGCGCAGCGAGCGCCATCTCCACATGGAAATGGATATCAGCAACGACAGGCACCGGGGATCGCGGGACAATCTGGCGAAGTCCGTCGGCTGCCTCTTGGGAGTTGCAGGTGCAACGAACAATCTCCGCACCGGCAGCGGCCAACGAATAGATCTGCACCAGCGTGCCCTCGACATCAGCAGTCTTAGTCGTCGTCATCGATTGCACCGAGATGGGGCTATCCCCACCAACGGTGACCTTGCCGACCTGGACCGCTCGTGCGACTCGACGTTTTGCTAGCAGTACCTGTTCACGTGTCATTGCAACTCACTTTCATTCCTAGCCTAGCGAAATGGGTTCGCAATTGGATGGACAATATCCAAATAGAGTGCCGTCACCCCGATCAGCAGGATGATCGTCAACACCGCATAGGTGACCGGCATCAGCTTCATGACATCGGCGTGATAGGGGCGATTCTTGCGTGAACGTATGCGCTCATAGATTGCGATCACCACATGGCCACCATCGAGAGGGAGGAAGGGGAAGAGGTTGAAGACACCGACAAAGACGTTGATCAGGAATAGCAACTCCAAGACAGCAGCGATTCCTGAGTGCACCGCGTCATTGGCGAGGTAGACGATACCGATCGGTGACTCAAAGCGCGATTGGGCGCGAGCTGATGTTGGGTTCGACGACGGATCGATCACCTCGTGGGCATAGGTCGCAATGCCATGCGGCGAGAAGTGCGCCAAAATGCCCGTCACCGACTGCCAGGCAAAGGAATCCAACCCGGTCACCGCATGACCTGCACCACCGAGGAACGAATCGGTGACCGTTTTAGAGGTGGTCTCGATGCTCACACCGATCACTCCCGCTTGGTGGAGTGGTTTGTAGGCCGGATCGGTACGAGCCAACACCGCGGCGCTCACGGGGACCACCGTTCTATGCACCACCCTCTGCCCAACCTGGAGTGTAAGGTGTACTGGCCTGCCCGCGTTGTCTTCGATGATCTTGCCAAAGGTCGTCGTGCTTGGGTGTTCTACCCCATTGGCCGCCACCACGGTGGACCCAGCTGGAATATGGGCCTCGATCGCTGGAGACTCGATGTGGGGAGTCTTCGCGACCGCAGCGATAAAGGTCCCTCCACTCGAAACGGCGAACCCGACGCTGGAAAGCAGAATCCAAAGGATAGCAAAAGCCATGATGAAGTGCATCAGTGAACCAGCAGCGCTCACCAGGATCCGGCGCGGAAAAGTTGCTTGCCGGTAGGTCCTCGGCTCATCCTCTGGGGGGACCTCCTCGACATTGGTCATTCCCAAGATCTTGACATAGCCGCCTACGATCAACGCTTTGATACCGTACTCGATCCCACCAATTTTGATCGACCAGATCCGAGGTCCAAATCCGATGAAGAATTCAGTTACCTTCATTCCTGATAGCCGAGCGGTGATATAGTGACCGAACTCGTGCAAGACGATCATCGCCGCGATAGCCGCGACAACTACCAGCGTCGAGAGCGCGTGGATATGGGCGGCGAAGGCGATGATCGCCGCGATAGCGATCAGGAACTCTATCAACCGTCGGCCAGAAAAGGACCGAGCCTCCGCGAGCGTAGGGGCTGGATTTTCTGCGCTGTCGGCATCACTCAGGGTGTCGAGGTTAGACACTGGCGAGTACCTGCACCCTTTCAGCCGCGACGACTCGCGCTTGTCGATCCAGCTCTATGACTTCGTCGATACTCATCGGTGTACACATCTCATAACTGTCCATCGTTCTGGCTACTACCTCGTAAATCTGCGGCCAGCCAACTTTCGAGGCCAAAAAGGCCTCAACTGCGACCTCGTTGGCGGCATTCATCCAGCAAGGAGCACCTCCGCCAAGCCTCCCCGCCTCGTAGGCCAGCTCCAACCCTGGGAAACGTCTCCGATCGACCTGCTCAAAGGTGAGGGTCCGCGGTTGTGACCAGTCGATGGCACCGTGAGCACTACTGCTTCGATATGGCGAGTACAGTGCCAGAGAGATCGGGAGTCTCATATCAGGCATCGAGAGCTGTGCCAGCGTTGAACCATCAGTAAACTCAACCATCGAATGGATCAAAGATTCCGGATGGACCACAACTGAGATCTCATCGTAGCCAACCCCAAAGAGATAGTGGGCCTCGATGACTTCGAGTCCCTTGTTGAACAACGTCGACGAATCGACACTGATCTTTGGACCCATCGACCACGTTGGATGCGCCAGCGCATCCTCAATGGTGACCTTTTCTAGCAGATGTGCTGGGACTTGACGGAAGGGACCACCCGATGCCGTGATGACCAGTTGGGCAAAGCCCGCCGGCAATTCCCTTGACTGTCCCAGGGCCTGAAAGATGGCGGAGTGCTCAGAGTCCACCGGGATCAGGTCCCCTCCCAGCGCCACCAACGAAAGTACAAGGTCTCCGGCAGCAATCAGGGACTCTTTGTTCGCGAGTCCAAGACGCAAACCAGCCGTCAATGCGCGCTCGGTCACACGGATTCCAGCAAAACCCATCACTCCGTTGATCACAATCTCGGCCGTCGTCACCGCGGCGACAAGCTCCTCACCCGTCAGCACTGAAACCGTGGAATCAACGCGATTCCGCAACTCTTTGACTGCGTCTTCATCATAGAGGCCAGCGACAGGTGGATGAAACTCCTGCACCTGAGCCCAAAGCAGGTCAACGTTCGAATGCGCCGCCAAAACGGCGACTTCAAATGCCCCTGGATCCTGCCGCACAAGATCAAGTGTCTGACGACCGATTGAACCGGTCGAACCCATAACGGCAAGTGATTTCATGGCAATCCTCTAATGCATCACCTTAAGTGCAGACTCAGAAACAGATAAAAAGCGACTGGCAGCACAATAAGTATCCCGTCGATACGATCAAGCATACCTCCATGACCTGGGAGCAACCGTGAAGAATCCTTGGCCGAAACCGAGCGTTTCAACGCAGACTCAGCAAGATCACCCACAGGGGCTATGATGGCAGCCGCCACACCGATCAACAGACCCGCCTCGAGGGTGAAGGGATGAATAAGTGGGAGGACGAAGCCGCCAACAAGAATCGCCGCGGCCCCACCGATGAGAACTCCCTCCACCGTCTTCCCTGGCGAAATAGCGGGGGCGAGTCGATGTTTGCCTATCAAGGACCCACCGAAAAAGGCAAAGACATCGGCAGTGGTGGCACAGAGCAACGCCCCGATCAACAGACCCAACCCACCGTCTCCAAAGAGAGCATGCCGGAGCATGAGACCAGCAAACGCCCCAAACAGGCCAACCCAAACCACTATCACCATGGTGGTAGTCACACCGGTCACAAACTGCTCGCCATGACGCTGGATCATGAACCAAACGAGCGACAACAAGATGGCCACCACCATTACCAGGACAATGGCATCTTCGCCAGCCAGGTAGGCGCCAACCACCAATCCGATAACCGCCAGGAGACCGACCAGAGCAGCGGGTCGATAACCACCTCGTCGGAGGAGGTTGTAGCCCTCCGCGGCAGCGGTGGTCACCGCAACAACGACCACTACCAACGTCGAAATGGTTCCGAACTTCAGTGCCCCAAGAAAGACAAGCGCAAGAACGATACCAGTGATGGTCCGCACCACCCTGATGCGGCGCAGAGGATCGGTCCCTGAAGGCTTCACCTCATCCACATCCTTCGGTAACGTCGTCTCGGATTGGCCGTCCTGTTGCGGAAGACGTTTTCGCGACTCAGAAGAACTGCGTCTCCGCCGCGGCGACCTCCCCCGGGCGCGCATCACTTCGTGACGCGTACGGCCTTGATGCGGCGTCTCGGGTGATTGGAGGGACGCTGTTTCAGTCGCCTCCTCCGAATCATCCTTCGTCGGCTGATCACTGCTACCTAGAGGCGCTCCCCTTCGTTCGTCAAGATGGCGCTGCAGGTCAGCAACGCTCTCTCCCGTTGTCTGACGAGACCGGGCGCTTGGGGACCGCCTCCCCTCGGAGGCATCACTCGTATCGGAGGGATCCGCCTTCGCCTCTGACCTTGGAGCGAAATTGCTGCCCGCACCCAGTGGACCATCATCACCGGCGACTGGTTCTACGGGGACCAAAAAATCATCCGTCATCCCCACAGGACTCGGGTCAGACCGATGATCTCCATCCTCGAGGGCGTCGAAATTGGTTGGAGCCTCCTCGTGAACTCGAGGAAGTGGTTCGCCGGCCAGCTCCTCGATGATTCGAGGAATTTCACCCGTCGGTGGATCTCGCCAACCCGGCAATTCGAGCGTCGCATCCTCACCAAGAGGGTCCTCACCTTGTCGCATCGAGGTGCCTGCGACGCTGTAGGGAGGGTCAAGGCTCATCGTAAGGTCAGAATCGTCCTCGTTATCAGGCTGCAAGGCATCCGTAGATGGCAACGTACGATCCTCATCCTTCTGTGGATCAAGCGCATCACCGAAGAGGGAGTCCTCAGACTCCATCTTGGACCCTCGCCGGTGGCGTTCCTCGCCTTCACCCATCGATCCGGCCTCTCTCAGACCTCAAGTAGATCGCGCTCTTTGGTCTCCAACGCCTTGTCAAGCTCTGCAATGTAGTGCGATGTCAGTTGCTCGAGCTGTTTCTCAAGGTCTGCGAGATCGTCGGTCGTCAGGGAACCCTGCTTTTGCCAGACTTCGAACTGGTGGCGCGCACTGCGTCGAATGGCACGCATTGCGACCCTCCCCTCCTCTGATCGCGAACGGACTACTTTGATGAGTTCCTTCCGACGTTCTTCAGTCGGGGGCTGCAAGGTGATCCGAATCGCCGCACCGTCGTTGCTCGGGTTCACACCCAAGTCGGAGTTGCGAATCGCCGTCTCAATGACTCCGAGACTCCCTCGATCGTACGGATTGATCACCAAGGTGCGTGCGTCAGAGACTCCGATGCCGGCGATCGTCATCAACGGCGTTGGCGACCCATAGTAGTCGACCATAAGGTGTTCGACTAATGCCGGAGCCGCACGACCAGTTCGAACCGAGGCGAATTCCTCTTCGGTGTGCTCCAGAGCCTTGGCCATCTTCGTTTTCGTATCAGCGATCACCAAGTCAGTATTTACTTCTTCAGCCATCAATCAACCACCGTTCCGATTTCACCACGCCACGCGCGGGCGATGTTTCCAGGGCTTGTCACATCAAACACAATGACCCGTATGCCATGATCCTTGCAGAACGTCACTGCCGTCATATCCATGACATTGAGATCTCGCGAGATGACGTCCATATACCCAACATGATCATACTTCGTAGCGTTGGGGTCGAGACGCGGGTCTGCTGAATAGATTCCATTCACTCCCGAATGCGTGCCCTTCATCATCGTCTGGGCACCAATCTCTGCAGCCCGGAGCGCGGCAGCAGTGTCCGTTGTAAAAAATGGATTACCAGTCCCAGCTGCGAAAATGACGATCCTACCCTTCTCGAGATGGCGAACCGCTCTGCGTCGAATGTACGGCTCAGCGAGTTCGGACATCTGGATGGCACTTTGGAGTCGAACTGGCTGCCCCAGTGCCTCAATGGCACTCTGAAGGGCTAGCGCGTTCATCACGGTCGCAAGCATGCCAATGTTGTCGGAGGTCGGAGCGTCAATACCAATGTCCACACCGTGGGTGCCGCGCCAAATATTTCCACCACCGACAACCAAGGCGATCTCAACATCGAGTTCGGATCGTAGTCCAACCAGTTCTCGAGCTAACTGGGTCAACACCACGGCATCAAGCGGCCCTTTTGACGCGTCTCCGAGTGCCTCACCCGAGATCTTCAGGAGGATTCGACACCGGTTATCCGATGGCTGGGCCGTCGCCAACTAGCTACTCGCCAACGACGAGCTGAGCGAACGCGACGAGCGTTGCCTGTCCGAGCACTTCCCGTACTCGATGCTTCTCGTCCTTCACGAAGGGCTGCTCCAAGAGACAGACGGACTTATAGAAGCCATCAAGCCGCCCGGCTACGATCTTTTCGAGCGCCGCCTCTGGCTTACCTTCATTTCTCGTCATCGTCTCTAACGTCTCGCGCTCCTGCGCCACTACCGACGCCGGCACGTCCTCGATGCGTAGGTAGGTTGGGCGAGCAAACGCAATGTGCAGCGCAATATCGTGCGCCAGCTCATCTGAACCGTTCTTCAGCTGCACGAGGACTCCATTGACCCCTCGATCAGCCTGAACATGGAGATAACCGGACACCTCTTCGCCCTCACCGGCGGTGAGTCGGACGATCCGCCCCAAGGAGATATTCTCCTTCAACGTGATGATCAGCGAGGAGATCATCTCCTCATATTCTGTCACTGCCTGCTCGCCTCGTTCCGCCACTGCAGCAGCGATCTCGTTCACGGTATTGACGAAGTCAGTCGATTTGGCGACGAAATCGGTTTCGCACTTGAGCTCTACGAGCGCACCGGCCCGATTCCCCACCATGGACAGCGCGACGGCACCTTCACTGTTTTCGCGTTCCGTTCGCTTCGCAGCCGACACGACACCGCGCTCACGAAGCAATTGTGCGGCGCGCTCCGCGTCACCACCTGTCTCTTCTAGGGTCTTCTTTGCATCCAGAATCCCTGCACCGGTGAGCTTGCGTAACGCCTGCACGTCCGCAGCCTTAATCTCAGCCACTCTTGGCCTTCCTTTCTGATTTTTCCTATTCCATAGAACAGATCGACTTACGCTGGCACCGGTGCCACGACGGGCTCCGCGGCGCCGGCCTTCGACTTCCCTTCAATAATCGCAGTCGCTATCAATCGAGTAAAGAGTTCGCATGATCGAATGGCATCATCGTTGCCCGGCATGATGTGATCGACCAGTTCCGGATCACAGTTGGTATCAACGACAGCGATCACCGGGATTCCGAGACGGGCGGCTTCAGTGAGAGCGAGGTGCTCCTTCACTGTATCGATGACAAACAGTGCATCGGGTAGCCTTGTCATGTTGCGAACGCCACCCAAGTTCAGATCGAGCTTGGTGAGTTCCCGTTGCAAGAGCAGTGCCTCTTTCTTCGGCATGGCTTCGAAGTCACCCTGGGACTTCATCTGCTCATACTCTTGAAGCTTGCGGACACGCGAGGCGATCGTCGGGAAGTTTGTTAACATACCGCCCAACCATCGGTGACTCACATAGGGCATGCCAGCCATTTTCGCATACTGGGTAATGGCGTCCTGGGCTTGCTTTTTCGTGCCAACGAAGAGGACATTGCCACCCCGAGCAGACAACGATCGAACGAATCGGAACGACTCATCGATTCCCTGCAGCGTTTGACGCAGATCGAGGAGATAGATCCCATTGCGCTTATCAAAAATATAGGGCTTCATCTTTGGATTCCATCGCTTGGCCTGGTGGCCAAAATGGACTCCCGCCTCAAGAAGCTGAGACATAGTTACTAGCGGTTTATCTGGCATGATCCTCCCATCGGTTGTACTGAGAAGTGTCCTCGCGACAAACGCCGACCGTGGGTCGGACACTCCCGTTACTCGCTCGAAATTGAGCCTCAAGTAGCCTAGCAGCAACCAACACGAAGAACAGTCACTCCCAGGCGAGACCGATCGTGTTGCATGAGGCTCCGGGGATTCCACATCCTCCAACCGACGGTTCCCAGATTTCATGGGTGTGGCCGACCGCCGCGAGTCATCTCCCAAAGTGATCCGGCCCAAGCATCGGTTCTTGCGTTACCACAAGGTCATGCCACCCAATCAGCACCCCTCATCACAGCGATCATCGTTCAGTAACACTGATCTGATCCCACCGGTTGGAGTTCCGAACGATTGAGTTCACCAGGAGGTAGGTTCTGTATCTGAGCCTCTACGGGGAGCGGCTCAATGAAAAGGGCACTGTTGGCAGGGGATGCACGCACAAACCATTGGGCGCAACTATGTATCGGGAGCAACTATGTATCGGGAGCAACTATGTCTACGTTGTAGCTAACATCAACCGACGTCGCCGAGCTTACCTCGGAGTTGCAGAACCGCCTTCGAATGAATCTGACAGACTCGGCTCTCGGTCACACCAAGTATTTCGCCAATCTCCGCCAGCGTAAAGCCCTCGTAGTAGTACAGGGTGAGAACCATCTTCTCTCGGTCACCCAACCGATTAATGGCATCGACAAGCATTCGACGAGTCTCTTCCTGCTCAAAGGAACCATTCGCGCTCTCTTTGCGGTCAGCGATGGTATCCCCCAAGGTCATACCCTCGTTGCGCTCCCCACCGAGGACCACTTCATCGAGCGCTGCAATCCCTAGAAAGGATATCTTCGAAAAGATCGCCTGTAACTCCGACTCCTCGATCTCTAGCTCGGCGGCGACCTCCTTGTCAGTTGGACTTCGATGTAGCTTTCCCTCGAGCTTCGCGTAGGCCTGCTCAACCGCCTTGGCCTTTGCACGAACCGATCGCGGCACCCAGTCAATTGCCCGCAGTTCGTCGATGATCGCACCTTTGATTCGAGTGATCGCGTAGGTTTCGAACTTGATATTGCGATCGAGGTCGAACTTCTCGATTGCGTCGATAAGACCAAATGTGCCGTAGCTAGCGAGATCCGCCTGTTCGACCGAGTTTGGCAAACCTATGGCGACCCTTGAGGCAACAAAGCGAACTAACGGCGAATAGGTCACGAGGAGTCGATCCCGTAATGCCTGGTCGCCAGTCTCTTTGTATCTATGCCAAAGCTTGTCTAGGTCGGCATCACCTTGCATCGCAGCCCCTACTTGCCTCGTGGATGTAACTCCCGATAGACCTTTGCTAACCGTTCATGACTCACGTGTGTATAAATTTCCGTTGTCGATAGTCTAGCGTGTCCGAGAAGCTCCTGAAGACTCCGCAAATCAGCACCGTTTTCGAGGAGATGGGTAGCATAACTGTGGCGCAAAGAGTGCGGGTGCGCACCGGGAAAATACCGATCGACGATGCGGTGCACCGACCGTACTCCAAGTCGGTTGCCCCGTGGGCCTAAAAACAGTGCTGAAGAGCGGTCAGACCGGGTCTCTAGATAGCGCTGTATGGCCACAAGGCAGCATCGAGCGACTGGCACGACTCGCGGCTTCCCGCCCTTACCGTTGCGAACGGAGATTCGACAGCCTGCAAAGTCAATATCTTCACCGTCGAGCTGCACCAGCTCGCCCACGCGTAGCCCCGCGTCGTAGAGCGTCTCCAATACCGCGTAGTGCAGCAGGTTCGTCTCGGGATGAGCTCGAAGGTCATCTAAGGTGGTGCGAACTGTCGACTCATCTAACGTACGGGGAAGCTTTCTTCCGGTCGACGCCCCGGATTTGACCAGCGCTCCTCTCAGCGGGGCGAGATTGAGGTCGTTGCGAAAGCGCAGATATGAAGAGAAGGCGGCTAGATCGGTTCGAATCGTCGAGCGCGCTACCCCGCTTGCTTGTCGCCTCGATATGAGTCGCCGAACGACACGAACGTTGAGATCTGCCGGATCGACAATGCCCAGTTCCGATGCCGAGCGGATCACCCACTCCAACCCGGTTAAATAGCGGTGTTGTGTCGCCGGTGCAAGATAACCCAAAAAGGAACGATAATCCTCAAGTCGCCAACAATCCTCGTGCCCCACACCCACCACAATACCCGTTGACGGCCTCACCAGCCCAGTTCGCGCTCCCGAAGCTGAAGCACGGTTAAACCTGAAGGATGGATGGCTATTCACAGTGCTACCACGGGTTAACCTTTGGAGAGTGCGTCGAACATCACTTGCCCCAGTTCTCGTTCTCAGCGCCATTCTCTTGGCAAGTTGTGGATCCGCAAACGCCAAGCCGGTGGTCGCCAAGTCCATCGGCTCGCTGAAACCCACGCCCTCCACTCCGGCCGATCGAGCTGACGCTAAAGTCTTTAGCGCGGTGAACTGGTCGAATGTGACTTACCCTAGCCTTCTCCCTCACTGTCACGTGAACCCTGGGACAAAGGTCGTTGAGCAGGGGTCGGTTGTCGGTTATCTCGTTGGGTCACACGCACCCATCGCAATTGTGACTGCAAACTGTGGCATCAACGCGTCTTCTCTGCCCAACGGGCTTTGGGCATTCGGCCCACCCACCAGCGGCGGTACCCAACCACAGCTACTTGGCACACTCGTCGCCCTTCCACCGAGCCCACTACAACATGATTCTGTGACAAGCGTCCTCTATTTTTCAAACCTCCTCCAGGGCGATCAACAGGCAAGGGCGGTGCCAAGCCCACCTGGAACGACGCCGACTTCGGCATACAAGGCCGCCGGGCCAGTGCTTTCCACCGTCGACTGCTACACAAGCGGTCCTCAGTTCATCCATGGGAACGCCTTTACAGTCGTAGGGCTGACAGGCATTGATTACTCAGATCCAGACCAGCCTCCTGCCGCCATGGAATCTCTGGAATTTACCTTCACACATGGCGCCTTCCAGCTCGTCAAGCGATTCATCACCGCCACGACGCGCTTCAGCTGCCCCACGTAGCATGCACCTTACCTGACGGCCGGGGCCTTCCAGATCCAGCCTTGTCGCCGACCTGACTCGTTGGCTTCGAGCTTGGCTTGCTGTGTGAGCTTGGGACGGTACGAGCCTTTGATCTGTCTGACAAGCTTGCGCTGTCGGCGTCTCTTGCGTTGACGCTCTCCTTTGGTGAGCCATTTGGGTGACTTGCTACCTTGTCCGTTTGAGGTTGCAAGCGTCGTGGTGACACCGAGGTCACTGCCGACGATGGCTCCGCTGTACACACGTTCGATCTGTGGTGCTGGTCGGGTGCAACTGAGAAACCATCGGCAGGAGCGGTCCTTCCTGACCCGTGTAGAGGAGACCGTTGCGATGCCTCTCTGTTAGCGGGTGACTCGGAGGTCGATTCATCCGTCCTTAGGAACGAACACCTGTTCTCACGCACAGTTGATACGTCAAAAAGACAGGTCTCGGATCGCACAGGTTTCGTTGCTACCGGCCTTGTGCCAAGTGGGGCCTCTAAGGCAATAGCCAACAATGATCTGGTCTCGTCCACCAGTTTTGAAAGGCTCGCTTGAGGTTTCATCACCCTGGTTGCTGGACTGGGTACGATCCATCCTTCGACCAGGTCTCCTTGCGGGCTTCGGTGCATTCCCGAGCCTGGGCAGTGAAGGTGATCTTCTGTCGGCGCTCTCGTCCCCAGTCGTTGCGTTGTTCGAGAGCTAGGCTCCATGCGCAGCGAGTGTCAGAGCAATGACGCACCATAACGAGTAGCTCTTGCTCCCTTGAGTCTCACGATGCTCATGCCTGCACCATCGCCCGGGGTTCCGACGGGTTGAAGCTCTTCCTGGGATCCGGCTCAGTATGCGCCTGTGCATCCCCGCCCTCACGAACGGGGTTTGTCGGCGCTTTCGATCAGGGCCTCCTCTTGGGGTCACCACGGTGCTCGGGGTCACCCTGAACTCCTGTTGATGATCCCACAGCCTGGCGGTCAGAGACCTTGATCATCCCTTACACTGGCGCCCATACCGTATCGGACGCATCCTCCAAGCTCCACGCTGATCGGATTGTTCACGTGAGAGATGATGCATCTGCGGGTCGCCGCTCTAGGCAACGAGCATCCCAGGGAACAAGACCACTACTGATCGTTAAGATTTTGCAGGATTCGGGAGAGCGCCGCCAGCAGTCCCTGGCGCTCTGCGGATGAAAAACCGGCTGTGATCGCCTCCTCGTGGCGCCAGGCGAGCGCGGTAGCCCGATCGATCACCTCACGACCTTGCGTGGTCAAGAGCACCTGATGAGCCCGCCGATCACCAGGATGCGGACAGCGGGTGATCAGGCCGCCTGTTTCAAGATCGTCCAGCAGAGCGACCAGCGTGCTCGCAGGAACATGGGCTAGTTCGGAGAGGCGATGTTGGGTCAAAGGTCCAACCTCTGCTAGGACGCGCAGGACACCAAAGCTTCGGGGCTCCAGAGACAGAGAGGTCATCAGGGCTCGAAAACTCTGCGTCTCAATAGTCCCGAGTATCGACAGCATGAAGGCGACGCTCTCACCAAAAGGGCGCAACTCATCACTTGCATGGTTCGTCATCATAGGTACACTAGTGCCCCGACCCAGCCACTATATTGAACACCAGTGAATAATTCTATTCCGAATAATATCTTTACTAAAGTAGGCCAAGGAGTCCTTGCCCATCGCCGGCTGGTGATCACCATCTGGGTCCTGCTCTTCCTCGCTGGCGGTTTCGGCGCAAGCAGGGTTGTCGGCCGTCTGAGCTACAACTTTGCCACCCCAGGGCAACCTGGCTACGTTGCCTCGCAGAAGATCCTGCGTCATTTTGGTAACGGTGGCCAGAATCCACCAGCCATCGCCGTCATCGCCGGGGTGAAATCCAACAATAGCGCATCGGTCGCTAGGGCCCTGATGGCAACTGCCAGGCAATATCCCACTACTCGCTTTGTCGACTCATTCAACGCGCCACGCCTCGATCTTCTTCAGCGCGGCGACGAAGTGGTCTATCTCTTCGGCGGACCCCCAACCTCACTCGCCCCCTCCGCTGTGCCAAACCAGATCACCGCCCAGCTTGTTCATGACCTTCCCTCACTCCATGTCGCGCTCACTGGAGAGGCTCAACTGGCCTCGGCAGGCAAGAGTTCTGGGCTCGGTGTCTTGGCAGAGACGATCGTGGCGGGCATAGGAGCTCTGGCTATCTTGGCCTTTGTCTTCGCCTCCCTGCTTGCGATTATCCCATTGGTGATCGCGACCGTCTCCATCTTGACTACCTTCCTCATCCTGCTTGGCCTCAGCTACGTCACCTCGGTAGCGTTTGTGGTTGAGTTTCTCGTCTCGCTCATCGGACTCGGCATCGCAATCGACTACTCACTACTCATCGTCACCCGTTGGCGCGAAGAGCGCGGCAACGGCCTTGTCAACCAGGATGCGATCTTGATGTCCATGGCGACGGCTGGCCGGTCCGTTGCACTCTCTGGCATCACCGTCGCCGTTGGACTCCTTGCGTTGATCGTACTACCGGTACCGCTATTACGATCCACAGGAATCGGAGGGGTGCTGATCCCGGTCGTCTCGATCGCAGTCGTACTCACACTCTTGCCAGTCCTCCTCTCGCTTGTCGGCGAACGTCTCGACTGGCCCCACCGAAAGATAGCACAGGGGGGCTCCCCCACCTGGCATCGAATCGGCACGGTCATCACTGGCCATGCTTGGCCCTCCCTGATCATCGCTGGCGCCCTGATCATCGTCTTCGCATCACCGATCTTTGGCATTCGACTGGGACAGGATCAGGCCGGCAGCCAATCAAGCTCGACCTCAGCGGCTATCACCTATCATGGGCTCCTCCACGCAGGCTACACCCCCGGCATTCTGTCGCCAATGGAGGTGATTGAACGCCCAACGCAATCTACGAACGTGGCATCCATCGTGCGATCAACGCCCGGTATCGTTGCTGCCGCGCACCCAAATGGTTCGGCGGGCACCCGTACCGGACTCGCCGATGTCATTGCCATTCCGAATGTCGAAACCGTAAACTCCGCCAACTTCGCACCGGTCAATGCACTCGACGCACTCGCCGGCCACAACCCCTCGATCATCGGAGTGGCCGGGCTCGGGCCTAACGACTTGGACTCTACCAACGCTATCTATGGACAGACACCTCTCATGCTCGGCATCATTGCCGTTTTGACGTTCCTGCTGTTGTCGACTGCTCTCAAGAGCATCGTCCTCGCCATCAAGGCGGTGATCGTCAACCTCTTTTCACTGGCTGCCACCTTCGGTATCCTCACCTGGTTCTGGCAGTCAGGGCATCTCTCCAAACTCATCTTTGGAATTCCTGCCACCGGTGCCATCACTTTTTGGATACCGATCTCGATTTTCGCGTTCCTCTTCGGTCTCTCGATGGACTACGAGGTCTTTATTCTCACCAGAATCCGCGAGGAGTACGATCTCGCACACTCAACACGAATAGCGGTCGTCAACGGGCTCTCGAGAACAGGGAAGCTCGTGACCAGTGCTGCGATCATCCTGTTCCTCGCCTTCGCCTCGCTTGCCTCTGCACCACTCACCGACATCCGGGTGCTGGCGACTGGCCTCGGGATCGGCATCCTCGTCGATGCCACCGTCATCAGAGGTATCGCCGTGCCTGCCCTGATTCAGCTCTTTGGTCCCTTGAACTGGTGGGTGCCCACCTGGTGGCCCAGCCGAGCATTCAACGAGGCGAACGGGGTCTCGTCGAAGTCACTCAACGACGTGCCAGTGGCTCGTTAAGCGAGAACGAACCGCTTCTCCTCGTCGCCAGATGCAAAGGCGACCGCTGCACCGTGGAGTACTGCACGGTGGAATACCAGCCAGATACCCCAGCGAGCCACACCATGCCATAGTGAATCATCACGCCTCGGTGCCGCCTGATAGTTCACGAATCAACTGCAGTGGAGAAACAACCCCTCGCACCGAGCTAGGGGCAACCGAACACTCATTGGCCTTGCCCCTTCTCCCTAGAATCACTCGGCCACTCGCTAGCAAGACGGAGCACGTGAGCCCGTTTTCGCCAGTCGACAATTGGTGTTCGGAAGAGAACACATCGCAAACCCCCGATCTCAACCGACACTCCACCGGTTACGCCCAATAACCGATATTTATCCCCGTTTTTAGCGATCCCAAAGATGAATCACATACTATCTGTGTTTTGCTGGTGCCACCCTCTGTTTTTTTGTCAGTTGTAATCAAGTTTGCGCGTGATTTCTACCGATATATCTCACTGTAAGCGTTTTCTCCCCCGCTGGAGTCGCATTGAGACGCTTACAAGGAGGATGGATCGAAATGGCGCCAAAGATGGCAGGAAGACTGCTCGGAGCGCTCGCGATGTCCGGGGGCTTGAGCCTCGTCGGGGTCGGAGCAACGAGTACGGTGATCTCGACGGCTGCGCATGTCGCGCAAGCATCGGCAACGAAGACAGTAAAGACTCGCGTCACCGCGGCCTGGCCTATCATGGCCATCACCGCAAGTGCGAGCGGCAAGGGCTATCTCATGGCCGCCCAGGATGGAGGCATCTTCAACTTTGGTGGTGCGGCCTTCGACGGCAACACCTATACCGATGGCCTTACCGGCCTCTCGGGGGCCCATCCGCTGGCTGCTCCGATCGTGGGGATGGCAGCGAATCCAACGGGAGCTGGCTATTGGCTTGTAGCCAAGGACGGGGGAGTTTTCAACTTCGGTTCGGCGAAGTTCTTCGGATCGACCTATACCTATGGCCTTACCGGCCTCTCGGGGGCCCATCCGCTGGCTGCTCCGATCGTGGGGATGGCAGCGAATCCAACGGGAGCTGGCTATTGGCTTGTAGCGGCCGATGGTGGGGTCTTTGACTTTGGTGGTGCGCCCTTCAAGGGCTCCACCTATACCGATGGCCTTACCGGCCTCTCAGGGGCCCATCCGCTCTCCGCGCCAATCGTGGGGATCATACCCACACCCGATGGTGGCGGCTATTGGCTTGTAGCGGCCGATGGTGGGGTCTTTGACTTTGGCAATGCCAAGTTCTTCGGATCGACCTACACGCAGGGCTATACCGGCCTTGGCGGTAGTCATCCAATCAACGGTCGGATCGTTGGCGGGGCAGCGGCACCGAACGGGAACGGCTACTGGCTCGTCTCTTCAACCGGGGCGGTCTATAACTTTGGCAGCGCGCCCAACGAGGGCGATGCAATGACCGACGGCTACACCGGCCTTGGCGGTAGCCACTCGCTCCCAGCACCCATCGTCTCGATTGCGGCCGATCCAGCTGGCACCGGTTACTGGTTAGCCGGAAGTGATGGGGCGGTCTATAACTTTGGCAGCGCGCCCAACGAGGGCGATGTGCCAAGCCTGCCGACGCCCGGAAATACGCTGTCTGGCAGCGGTGGACAGGGCAGTGCTGGTCAGGGCGCGATGGACACGACGACCACTCAGGCTCCAAACGTGAATACCTCACACCAGAGTCCTCCCCCAGCGAGTGCACTGATCAATCCCACCGCCAACATCGCACCGAACCCGGACTATTATTCGAGTTGTACCAACGATGTCGACGGTGGACAGATCGCCAACAGCACCGCCTGCGAGGAGAGCGCTGTTGCGGCCCTCAACGACGGTCGAGCTGACCAGGGACTTCCAGCCATGGTGTTACCCAACGACTTCTATCAGCTCCCCGCCATTGACCAGCTCTTTGTGTTGGTGAACGAAGAACGGGTCTCGAGAGGTCTGGTGCCGGTCTACGGTCTGGTGAACTCGCTCAATACTTTGGCGGCACAAGGCTCCGCCGCCAACAACGATCCACCCATCTCCCAAGCAACCTTCTCCACCGGCCCATGGGCGCTCGGGCTCTATGCCAACTGGGCAGAGGACTTCTCCACCGCTGGGAGCATGTATGACTGGATGTATAACGATGGGTGGGGCGGCACAGGAAACACGAGCAACTTGGCCTGCACCAGCCCGACATCGTCTGGATGTTGGGGGCATAGGAGTAACATTCTCGTCCCTAACACCGGCGGCTATACCCCGGTGATGGGGGCCGCCTCCATCAACGAATCGTCACTCGGCGGCTGGGCTGGTTTCGAGTCAGATGCAACGGTTCTCACTGAGGTTGCCAACACACAGCTCGGTACGGTCTCTTATAGCTACACCTGGGCCCAGGCAGTAGCTGCTGGCGCCAACCCCCAAACCTAAACCATGCGACTCCACGAGGGCCGTTGTCTCACAAGACGACGGCCCTTTGGTCGTCCCTAGTTGGCCATCAGACAGGCTGGATCGGAGGCGAGAGGATCCCCGAAAGAGGCGAAGGCTCGCGATCGTGAACCACCGCAGAGGTCGCGGTAGTCGCACATTCCGCAATTCCCGTGAAACCGAGCTCCCCGTATGTCAGCCAACAGCGGGTTATCCCGATAGATCGAAACAAGCGACTGTTCACGCACCGAACCAAGGGTCAGTGGGAGAAACCCCGATGGATAGACGTCGCCATTGTGGGAGACAAAGATGATGCCTTTGCCGTCGCGAGTGCTCGCGAGTGCCACTCGGTTGGCATGTATTGGGGCGCCGATGCGGCGCCTCACCCCGGCGACGAGATCCTCGTAGAGAGGGCCGGTGGTCCCCCCACCCTCTTGGCGTTCACGAACTACCCTTCGGAAAAAGGGAGCTTCAACCGTACGAACCACGAGCCCATAGCCACTCATGTCGTAGAGGAAATGGGCGACATCCTCGTTCTCCTGGGGAGACAATGAGAGCATCGAGATGCCTCTACCCACCTCAATCACGAAAAAGACCTCCCAGATCTTGATACCCTTGGCAACAAGGAAGGCGACGATTTTAGGTAACTCATGGACTGTATCGACCATGACCGTCGAGTTGATCTGAACCGTAAAGCCCATGCGCGCCAACCTATCGATAGCCTGTGCAGTCTGTGCGAAATGGCCATTTACCCCTCGAATCTGATCGTGGACATCACCAACCCCGTCGAGTGAGATGGAGACTGACCGCACACCGAGTCCACGCAGCTCTTCGGCACGCTCCTCTGAGAGGAGGCCACTCACCGCAGGAGCAAGGGCGACACGCACGCCACGAGTCTTGGCAGCGGTGATCAGTTGATCGAGATCGGGACGCATCATGACGTCCCCACCGGTCATGATCAAGATGGGGCTCGGCTGTCCAAAACTCGCGATCTGATCGATGAGGTCGACACCCTCATTCGTGGTGAGTTCATCCGGCAATCCACAGGAGATTGCATCCGCCCGGCAATGTCGGCAGGCCAGCGGGCACGCCTTCGTGGTCTCCCAAAAGACCAGTTGAGGCGTCTGGTCATAGCGAGCGTCTCGCGCAGTCTTCGTCGTGGATAGCACCATCCACCTCCATCCCAGTACGGCGATCTAACCAAGGTCGACGACCCAATGAGACATCTACCCTCTTAGGTCATGGTAGGTCTGCTCTGATCAGCTTCAGGATGGCCGGCCAGGAAAATGGACCTTCGGCCCTACAGATGGCAGCCCTTCGCCGCGAACCACACGGTTCCGCAAGAGTGTCGTGGAAGGCCCCTCGTCACCCGTTCGCCGTCTCACAGCTGCTGCCCAGCAAAAGCCAAGAGGATGAGCGAGGCACCGGATTCGTCACGCCAGAGCTCACAACTACTCTGCGTCGTTCACTGATTAGGCAATTCGACAGATGCGCTTCGGCGCTCAAGTACCCCCAACGGGATTTGAACCCGTGTCGCCGCCGTGAAAGGGCGGTGTCCTAGGCCGCTAGACGATGGGGGCTCGGGACCAAACTAATCTAGTCGGAGGTTGTGAATCTCCAGGTTGTACCCTGGGCACTATCCTCAAGGAGAATTCCACACGCCGCCACGCCGTCACGAATCTTGTCGGAGGCTGCGTAATCCTTGGCTGCACGGGCGTTAGCCCGGAGCTCAATAATGAGTTGTACAAGTGGATCCAGCAACGACTTACGGTCGACAAACCGGTCCGCTAACGCCGCGTCGAGCTCCCCAACCATGAACATCGTCTCGTCAACGTTCTTGCCAGAGACCGAGGCCGCCAACATCTCCATCGCTTGGTCAATACGAAAGGCAGCCAGCGCCTCCCGAAAGCGCTGTGGCGCAGAATCTGCCTCCCTGACCGTCGTCCGTTGACGCATCGGTGCGTTGCTACCTCTGAGCCCAAGGGAGTCGACATCGAGTACCGATCCGGACGGGTACTCCTCTGCGCGTCCATCTCGGCGAAGTGTCAAGAGGCCTTTTCCTAGAACCTCGACGCAACCAGTAGAGTCGATGGTCACGCAGGTGTGTTCGTCGATCCCGATGATGGGCACTCCATCGGGTAACTCCGCCTCAAGCATCCGTAACCGACGATCGCCGATATAACAGAAGCGGGTGTCGTGGGTCGCACCCTCGTGGTTATCAAAGTGAGGGACGACGGCGGCTTCGATCCCAAAAACGCTCAAAAGATTAAGTCCATCCTGCCAGAACGGATCACTCCCTGCCTTGTAAATCTCGTAGACCGGGATGGAGTAGCGCCCAGTAGTCACCGCCGCTGCACTGGCAAAACAGAGGGTCACGTCGCGCATTAGCTGCTCTTGGAGTATCTTTGCCGCGCCGACCTGGTGGAGGTTACCAAGAGCGTAGCTCGGGCTACCAGGTCCAGCGAAGATATAGTTCGCCGCCTCCAATTCTCGCCGAAAGCGCGTCAACTCCAAGGCGCTAGCATCCTTCGCGCGCCGTAACGAGGCGACTCCGAGATCCGTGATAAGGCTCTCAGCAAAAAAACTCTGCGCCTTCTCCGTTAACTCATCGGCGTTCTCTTGAAAACCGTATGTGGTGTCGATCAGGACTGCACGCGCCGGTGCCCCAAGCGCGTCCAGAAGGGCACGGTGAACCTTGACCATCGATGGAGCAGTTTCACCGGATCCCATCAGTGCGATACGAGCTGACAATGTTTCATACTTTCTTCGCGATAGCTTTGCCTGTACTCTAACGAATTTGTAGCCCGGCTCATTCCATCGTTTAAGCATCGTTCCGAGGGATTCATTCGCCGGCCCCAACTTGTCAGAGTCTGTTCCTAAGTGTGGTGTTCGACGCTGGTGTGCGTCCTCGCCCTCTGTGGCCTCTCAAAGAACACGGCTTCTTGCAGAACATGGAGGAGGAAGAGAAATGTCGATCACCGTCACGTTACTCGAGGATGCGCTGCGCGCGCTGGTCGTGGAGGGCGAATGGGAAAAGTACCTCAAGGTGCAATCACGCTTTCGCACCTACAGCGCCCGGAACGCACTCCTGATCGCACGACAGTGCCCCGGCGCCACCCATGTCGCAGGTTATCGTACCTGGCAATCGCTCGAACGTCAGGTCGTCAAAGGTTCGAGAGCCATCAAGATCGTCGCACCAAACAAGCGTGACGATGGCAGTCTCGGTTTTCGCACCGTCTCGGTCTTTGATATCAGCCAGACCACGGGAGCCGCCTTACCTGCCACTCCTCAACTTCTCACGGGTGAGGATCAAGCGGGACTCTTCGAGGCCCTGCTCATCGTGGCTCAGGATCGCGGGTTCACTGCGTCACGGGGTGAACTACCTGATGGCGTCAATGGCCTCTGTTCACATCTCGCCCAAACGATCACGATCTCAGCGACTCTTCCTCCACGCCACCAAGCCAAAACGCTGGCCCACGAACTCGGACATGCTCTCCTACACGGAGACCTCGGTGTCACACGGGCAATCGCCGAATTTGAGGCTGAATCGATCGCCTATCTGGTCTGTCACGCCTTTGGCATTGAGAGTGCGACGTATACCTTCAGCTATATCATGCAGTGGGCGGGAGGACCCACTCAGGCACTCGAAGCCATTCTTACCTCGGGCGAACGTATCCGCGCCACAGCTGAAGCCATCGTCGACCGAGCCCAACGCTATCTTGAGGGCTCGATCTCACAGGATGTCGCGTAGCCGGCTTTGGCACAAACATCTCGCGGACAATAGCCGTGCGGGTCGATAGAGCGCTACTGCCGCCTCCCCATATCCTTTCGCCAAAGGGAGCGGGCAAGGATTTTAGAGTCATCAACGCGGAAGGCGTACTTCCCGGCCACCTCACGTACCTCGGCCATCAGGCCATCCGAGAGCGTCGTCGGGTTGAGACCCAGTTCAAGGAAGGTATGGTTGTCAACGCGAAGAGTATTCTCGTCAGCCTCAAGTCTCGGATTCGTAAGGTACTCGATCTCAACGCCGGTGCGCTCAGCCACCAAAGCGGCGAGATCTCGAACCCGGTGGGTCTCGGTGACCTGGTTGAGAATTCGAGGACGCTCCCCCGCCTCCGGGGGGTTATCGATCGCCAACTCGATACAGCGAACAGTATCAGTGATGTGGATGAATGCCCGAGTCTGACCACCGGTCCCATGAACGGTCAACGGATGTCCGATCGCAGCCTGCATCAGGAAGCGATTCAACACTGTGCCATAGTCTCCGTCGTAGTCAAAACGGTTGATCAGCCGCTCATCCACTGCAGTCTGCGGGGTCTGCGTCCCCCACACAATCCCTTGATGCAAATCAGTGACGCGGATACGATCGTTCTTCGCATAAAATGCGAACATCAGCTGATCGAGGGTCTTGGTCATGTGATACACCGACCCAGGGCTTGCGGGATGGAGGATATCGCGCTTGACAACCCCGCTCGGGGTCTCAAGCATGACCTCAAGATAGCCCTCAGGGATGAGAGAGTCATCTGACCACCCGTACCCATAGACACCCATCGTCCCTAGATGCACGAGATGCACTGGGAGCTCAGTATCGGCGATGGCAGCGAGAAGGTTGTGAGTCGCCCGAATATTGTTGTCAACGGTGTAGCGTTTCGTATCGATCGTGCGCATCGAATACGGCGCGGAGCGCTGTTCAGCAAAGTGGACCACTGCGTCCGGCCTCTCCTCAAGAAGGAAGGCGCGAAGGCGATCGAACTCGGTGGCTATATCCATAAAGTGGGTGCGAACGACTTTACCGGAGATCTCCTGCCATGCGCTGGTTCGCACGCTGAGCGGAGAGATCGGGGTGAGTGACTCAGTCTCCATCTCGACGTCGATCTTGCGACGGGACAGGTTGTCAACGATAATCACCTCATGATCACGAGAGGAGAGGTGCAGTGCAGTCGGCCAACCACAGAAGCCATCGCCACCGAATACTACTATTTTCATGTCTGCTCACTTCCATCACACGGCGGACGCTGCCAGTTACCATACAGATCGGCTTTGCGATCGTTGAAGTGCAAAAGCCTGATCCGACAATGTAACACCGCCTCCTAGCAAGGATAGTATCCGCCTCGATGCGAGAACCCACAAACAAGGGTTTCTTGTCGCTTTGGATCGCCATCGAACGCATACTATCTCCTGTCACCAACTGTTGAGTCGGTGAGAATGTTAGGAGTTTGCGACTACACAGACGGAAGACACTGAGGGCTGGATCGTCGACTACAACTGAGACCCCAATGGAGTAGAAGAGCGATCGTCTCCTGTCCGACTGTGCCGCGATCAACAGCGTCGATCATGACGTAAACCCATTAAGCAAAACGCACCCGCTCGGCGAAGCGGCTCACCCCCTACGTCCAGGGTCAGATGAGGCGAAAAGTGTCAGCATCGCATTCCAACGATAGAGATGTCGCGGTCTCCGTCATGCGAATCGCCTCGCTCAACCAAGATGACAGTGACCAGCTCAACGCGAATGAGTTTCAGAAGGCGTTCATCGACACAGGATGAGGTTTCGTCTCGTGGAATACCTACTTCCCCATCGATCCTGAGTGTTAGAATACATGGTACGCAAGCAAGTTTTAGCGCCGTCACACCATCATATGAACTGGTGTCTGCCATGGTGTGCAGACCTGGCGAAGGGAGCAGATGCGGCCGTACACCGTAGATGAATCGGTTTTGCCAACGGGTGTTGTTGACGTCGCCGCCGCCCTGTCTCGATGGTCTCCCTCGCAGGTATTTTATCTCTCGGAGGGTACAGCGCTCGCCCTGCAACTGGGCCACCGACAGTCAAGAGACTTAGACTTCTTTACCAAAGCTCAACTGCGGCGACTCCCTCAGCTGAGGGATCTTGAACCAGCATAAGGCCGAATCATTCGTTCGAATGGGTCCTTCGAACTTCTGAACAGCAAGAGTTTCGAGCTGACGGGGTGGCCATTACCTTGTTGGCCTATCCGTTCCAGCATCGCTATGATTTCTTCAGTTGGCGCGGATTGTGGGTTGCAGATCCACGTGATATCGCGACGCAAAAGGCCTACACTATCGGTCGAAGAGCGGTCGCTCGAGATATCTCGATCTACACGCGCTACTCTGCATGACCCAGACGATATCGCTTGACGACCTCTTATGGGACGCACAGATTGTCTACGGCGAGGGCTTCTCTTCACGACTATTCTTACGGCAACTCACTGACGATAGCGATTTAATCGACCGCGACGACTCGATCACTCTGCTAACCGCACCGTACTCGTTCGAGGCCATCATGGATGACTTGCAATCGCTCGTTCGCGACTGGTTAGGCGTCAAACTTGGCCAACCCCCCCCAACCCAATTCGGACGAAAAACAATGAGACTCCCCGAAGCACTCGGTTACCTTTTTCATCGCTATCGAACCGACAATATCGACACGAAAACACACTTCAACCTCGTCGTGATGACTGTCCTCAACGATGGGTCGCTCGATGATTGGCGTTGGCTATTTGCCTACTATGGCTGGCAACAGATTCGAGACTGGGTTGCCGACTCCCAAAACTCCCGCGCTCTCAGTCCCGAGATGGAGACGTTCTGGACTCGCATGCTACTTGCTACACCACGCAAGCGAGACCGCTGGGCAGGCGGAAACAACGTGCGCGCCCAATGCCAAAGGTGGTGACCTCTGATCCGAGCATTTCATCCTACGCAATGAACGAACGTCCAATCGCCAAGGGATGTTGCGCAGAATCATGGATCTAACTGGGTACCGCACTTCGACAAATCTCGTGCACTGCGTTAGGCTAACCTGATCATGAGACGAATTCTCCTTGTGGCAACCGCTGGTCTTTTGCTGAGCGCGTGTGGTTCTGCCAGCGTCGCCAGCCACGAACTTCCTTCTGACCACGGCTGGGTTCTCTCTTGCTCCAAGCAGAGACTGAGTGAGCCCTCGTTCTTTATCCTTGACTGCGCGACCTCGTCTCTCCTAATGGCTGACACAACCTGGACAAGTTGGGGTGCTCGAACTGCCACCGGAGTAGGCAGACTTGGGGTTGTGCCCTGTAGCCCAGTCTGCAAAGTGGCGTCAATGGACTTCTACCCACACACCAGCGTCACTCTTTCGGACCCTACTACCGTCGACGGCAACGCGAGAATCTTCCACCATGTCACCGTCAGCTATACCTTCGAAGGCAAGCACTACACCTTTAGCCGATCGCTTTCATAGAGCACACTTTGGTCGTTACGACCAGCATCAACTTTGGTCGTTACGACCAGGCAACCAACCCGTCGACAACGATGTCTGCATGGAGGTCGGCGCGCTCTGATTCGAAATAGCGGTCCTCATCTCGCATCCATTGCATCCAGTAGTCCCGTGCCTCTTCCCCATCACGAGCGAGACCACGCCTAAGTCGCTCTTCGCGAGGAGCCTCCACCCAAATGGTCACAGCAAGGGCATCTCGAAATTGATGGCGTGAAGAGGCTACCCCTTCAAGAATCAAATACTCGGCAGGTGGGACCTTGATCCACTCGGCGAGCTCTCGAGTCAACCAGTCGTACCGCTGATAGCACGCTGGCATATCTGCCATAAGAGGTTCTAACACCTGCTCGCGAACACGTTGCCACCAATCGAGATTGTTCTCCCACGAGGCGAAGTCATCCGTGTGAATCACGGCACAGTCGTCAAGGGCCACAGAGATAAGAGCCGCTAACGTCGTCTTGCCTGCTCCGCCGAGGCCGTCAATGGCAATAATACGGGTCCCAAAAGTGGCTGGTGGTTTGGATTGCTCTATCAATTCGATCAGTTGGTCTAACTGCGACACCGCATCCCACCCTCCATCGACTAGAGCCGTCTGAGCATCAAAGCATAACCCACCCTTCTGCAGCATTGAGCAACCGCCACGCAGATCCAAGAGGAGTTCGACAGTTGAATAAACTCTCCTCCTGGCACAGTGATTGACCTGAACATTCCCGTCGATAGCGTGAGAGCGTCAGCCGAACAGACACGCACTTGAGCGCTAGAATGGCCCACAGCAGTGGGGGCTCGGGTAGCCAAGGTCAGCAAAAGGGAAACAGGTCCATGGCGTGTCAACCGAGACAGAACGAGAACATGCGTCGCACCTTCCTGACTGCGATTCTCCTTGTCATGTTGTTCGCGCTACTGAGTCTCCCGAGTTCGGCTCCATCGAGAATACTCAGCGAATCAAAACTCAGCGCCAGTACCAATACCGCCGCAGGGCCGGGCTACTACCTTGCCGGTAGCGGTGGGGCAACCTACGCCTTCGGGGCGCCATCCTACGGTTCCACCTACACCTATGGACTCACTGGCCTTGGCGGGGCGCATCCACTGAATGCGCCAATCGTGGGGATGGCAGCGGTCCCAAACGGTGGAGGTTATTGGTTAGTTGCAGCTGATGGTGGGGTCTTTGACTTTGGCGATGCCAACTTCTACGGTTCCACCTACACCTATGGACTCACTGGCCTTGGCGGGGCGCATCCACTGAATGCGCCAATCGTGGGGATGGCAGCGGTCCCAAACGGTGGAGGTTATTGGTTAGTTGCAGCTGATGGTGGG
>JAKAQL010000001.1:0-83894 GCA_021822605.1 Actinomycetes bacterium | reverse complement strand
CTACGGTTCCACCTACACCTATGGACTCACTGGCCTTGGCGGGGCGCATCCACTGAATGCGCCAATCGTGGGGATGGCAGCGGTCCCAAACGGTGGAGGTTATTGGTTAGTTGCAGCTGATGGTGGGGTCTTTGACTTTGGCGATGCCAACTTCTACGGAAGCCTCGGTGCGCAGAAAATCTCCGCTCCTATCGTTGCTGTCTCAGTCGCCGGGCAATCCGGTCCTACCATATCCACGGCAGCTCTACCTGGTGCAATCGTCGGACAGCCCTATACCAACTCGATCGACGTAACCGGCGGGGATGGCTCCGTAACCGTCACAGCAACTGGCCTACCCCCCGGCCTTACGCTCGCCCCAAATGGGACTCTCAAAGGGATACCGCAGAGCGCCGGATTGGCACCCATAACCGTCACCGCCACCGATGCCCATGGCGACACCACCACCGAATCGATTGAACTTTCCGTCACTAATCCGCTCCAGGGCCAGTCAGTTAGCGCCACCCCGCAGGCATCCTCCAACTGGGCTGGTTACTACGTTGAGCCTGGAAGTTTCAACGCTATCACTGGCACCTTTACGGTACCCACGCTCTCGGCAAACCAGCCAGCGTACTGTGACAGCGGACAAGCGACCCCGGGCTGTTCACTCTCAGAGTGGGTAGGAATCGACGGAGCGACCAACAGCTCGTTGATCCAAGCCGGGGTTGAGCTGACACCACAAGGCAACGGTTCCACCTATCAGATCTTTCCGTGGTGGGAGATTCTGCCCAACGTCCAGACCAACGTCAACACCCTCTCCGTTAACTCCGGCAACCAGATCACCGTGAATATCTTCAAAACCACGAAGGCCAACAACTGGGAGATTCAGATCATCAATGACTCCACCGGCGCCAGCTTCAACACCAAACAGCCCTACAGCGGTCCAGGAACATCGGCCGAATGGATCACCGAGGCGCCCTCGACCACGAGTAACACGATCCTTGAGGTTCCAACACTCAGCTCTCCGGTTACATTCACGAGTCTTGGCATTGGAACCAACGCGTCTGTCTCCGAGGAGGTGCAGACCTATCTCTGTCAAGTACTTCCAGTCCAACCGGGGACACTCACCGATGACAGCTTCCAGGTCACCCAACTCTCTGGTTCCGCCCAGAGCGGTCCCTGTTCCAACGGTGCATTCTTGAATTCAACCGCAATCCTCCATGAGTAGTACGCTTGGCCTATGAAGTCTTTTTCGAACGTAATGGTCGCTGGTCTCGGAGTGTTAGGGGCACAGATCGCCTATCAAGTCGCCTATTCAGGAGCGAACGTCACTGGCTATGACATCAACACCGGGGCCCTGGATGATGGTCGGCACCGTCTTGAGCAGCTCCGCAAGCGCTACGCTCATAACCCTGGCACCCGTGACCCTGGCGACGCCCAACTTGCACTCGACCGGATCAAGCTCACCAGCGATCTCCAGGAGGCCGCGTCTGGTGCTGAGCTCGTAATAGAGGCTGTTCCCGAGAATCTGGATCTCAAACGCACTTTCTACCAGAAGCTTGCCCCGCTCCTCTCACCGACAGCCGTCATCGCGACCAACACCTCAACGCTGTTGCCGAGCGACCTTGCTGCATCAACAGGGCGACCCGAGAAGTTTCTCGCGTTGCATTTTGCCAACGAGGTCTGGATTCATAACACTGCGGAGGTGATGGGCACACCAGCGACCGACCCGACCATCTACCAACAGGTGGTTTCGTTTGCTCACGAGATCGGAATGATTCCTATCGAGATCAAGAAAGAACAGGCTGGCTATCTTCTCAACTCACTACTCGTGCCCTGGCTTCAGGCTGCGAGCAGCCTCTTTATGCGGGGCGTCGCCGAACCCGAGATGATCGATCTGACGTGGCGCACGGCAACCGGCGCGCCGACCGGACCATTCCAGGTCTTCGATGTGATCGGCATACGAACCGCCTATGCCGTCTCGGTCGCAGGCGACCAAACACAGCAAGAGTTTGCCGCCTACCTGAAGGAGCACCTCCTCGATCAGGGGAAGTTTGGGAAGGAGTCAGGGGAGGGTTTCTACCATTACCCTGCACAGACCCAAAACTCACCGAGTTCCTAGGCGAGTGGTTCATGCCAGAACCGCAACACTCCCGTCGGGTGGACCATGGCTACCTTATCAACCATGCATACGCGGATTCAAACGGACTTGGAGCACGGATCGCTATCTACGACTACCAGCAACCAAGAGTCGACCTTGAGGACGAGGTGCTCCACGCCTGCGATCCAGTTCAAGGTCTCCGAGTCCTTGATGTGGGGAGTGGCAATGGACGCCATGCCCGCTCCCTCACTCGTGCAGGTGGTCGTGTGCTCGCCACCGATCTCTCCAAGGGAATGCTCACAAGTGTTGAAACCGCCTGGGCCAAAGCCCAGGCCGACGCCGAAGCACTACCGATTGCAACTGGCTCTTTCGATCGTATCCTCGCCGCCCATATGCTGTACCATCTTCCCCACCCCCAGCATGCCATTGAAGAGTTTGCACGGGTTCTCAACTCGGCAGGAAAGCTAGTCATCACTTCGACTGCCGAAGCACACCTAGTCGAAGCGAGACTCCTCTGGAGCGAACTCCTCGACGAACGTGGCCTCGACACTACGAATTCGGATCTATCACTCACTAACATCGAACTACCAACCGATCGCCTGTTGACCTACGTGCGACAGCATTTCATAGACGTCAATTATGAGCTTCTCACCAGCTCGATTATCGTCACGGAGCCAGAAGTGCTCGTCGCCTACGCCGCCTCGACGACTGCAGCAGTGGCGACCGAGGAACTCGGGTACAACCTCCTGCCAGCCTTTGGCGACCGGATTCGCAAACATATCGAGCGCGATGGTGAGTACCGGCTGACCACCCAGGTCGTTCTCGTCACCGCGACAAGAGGGCGCCTCCACTGAAGCTCCTCGCCGAATCGTGATGATCCAACCGATCATGCATTGACTTGGCTTTGACAAACCCTTCCCAGTTCGTCAGTAGAGCCACCTGATCACGAAAGCCTACCGAATCAATGACCAGCCCTGTATCGAAGTGGCTGCACTAGACACCCAGCAGATGACGAGCCTCGTCGCTGGAGCGAAGATCCTCGGCAGTCGCCTCGAGGCGGATTCTCCCTTTCTACAGGACATAGCCTCGGTCGATGATCGGGAGAGCAAACCCCATGTTCTGCTCACTGATCAGCATCGACATGCCAAGGTCTTTGAGTTCATGGAGCTGTCGGCCGACCTCCTCAACGATGGTAGGGGTGAGACCTTCAGAGGGCTCATCGAGGAGCAAAAGTTGAGGATTGCCGAGCAATGCTCTCCCGAGCTTGACCATCTGCGCCTCTCCACCCGAGAGAACGCCAGCCCGACGATCCATCAGGGCCGAAAGCTTGGGGAAAGCAGCGACGACTCGGTCGACATCCCAGGCGGTCTCGCTCTTGCGTGCAGCCTTGGCTGCTAAGACCAAATTTTGTCGAACAGTGAGATCCCCGAACACACGCCTCCCGCTCGGGACCAAGCCGATTCCCATATTGGCGATCCTGTATGCCGCCTTTCCCTGTATCTGATTGCCTTCGAAGCTCACGGTCCCAGAGCGAGGAGGGGTCAAACCCGTCACACTGCGAAGCGTCGTCGTCTTTCCTGCCCCATTGCGACCCAAGAGCCCGACCACCTCTCCTGTCTCGATCGAGAGGGAAACCCCCTGCAAAACATGGCTACGGTCATAGTACGTGTTGATGGACTCCAGCTCTAAGATCATGAGAGCCCCTTGCTAAACTCAGACGTACCCAGATACACCTCGACGACTGTAGGGTTCTTACGAATCTCATCCGGGGGTTCCTCGGCAATCGTCTGACCCTGGTGCATCACCGTCACGATATCGGCGAGCGAGAAGACTACGCTCACGTCATGCTCCACAATGAGTACCGTAATTCCTTTCGTCTCCACCAGTTCCCTGACTAAATTCACCGCTCGTGAGGTCTCGGAGGGAGACATTCCTGCCGTCGGTTCATCAAGCAATAGCACCTTGGCTGCATCGCCAACGCCAGCGCAACCTCCAAGGCACGCTGGTCACCGTGAGGAAGGTCGCGCGACATTGCGTGCGCGAGTCCCGATAGCCCAACCTCATCGAGGGGGAAGGCTACCTCATCATCAACATCACAGACAAACGAGCCAAGGAGTTTCTCGGAATGTTTCCATCGTGACGTAACCGCCACCTCGAGACACTCCCGCACGTTCAACCGCCAAAAGACATCCGTGGCCCGAAAGATACAACCGAGTCCACGCGTCATCGGGTATGGGTTGGCAGACCCGTGATACCTCGTCCATCGAGCGTGACCTGCCCAGATCTGGACCGGGCTCCAGGGACCGTCCAACTCCCCCAAGATCCGACACGAAACGAGGCTATGAGGCTGCACCGCTCAGCTGTGATCACACCGAAACCGGTTCGTCCGGCCGGCTTGCAATCATCTTGCTGGCAGATCGATTACAGGCACCAAGACAACATCGATTGAGCTGCCTATCATGCGAAAGCGTTAGGCTGAGCACCGCGCGAGGAGTTACGTTGAGCGGTCGGCCCGCGTAGGAGCACAGCGAGGGTCTGAAAAGCGAAAATTGATAACCGCTCCCGTGAAATCGATCAGGGCGTTCCGGACTCCGACCGAATCAAGCTCTCAAGGAGCGGCCCCAACAAATCCCCAGCTTCATCCAGGAGGGGACGCTCACTTGCTTCCACCATGGCGCGGCTCAACATGATCCCCCTGATCGTGGCCAGAATCAGATGAGCGACGACTCGAGCTCGACTCTCTGGGACCTCAGTGCGCTCAACTAGGAACCTGGAGATAAAGTCGATCCAGTCATTCATAGCGTGAGAGAGAAACTCACCGTAGAGGTCATGCTCTCGCATGCTCGCCCCGACTAGCTCGAAGAAGAGCTGGCTTGCACCCTCGTTCTCAAGGTTCGAGATGTCCACCATCGCAGCTCGCACGTAACGCGACACGAGTTCGGGCCCGGCGTCCTCCTGGCGCAACGTCGCCTGTAGCCCGCCACGCTGTTCTTCTGCGAGACGCTCGAGCAGCTGTTCGAGGAGCTTGTCCTTGGTGCCAAAGTGGTGTTCGAGCGTGTTCGGCGCGACGCCGAGTTCGTAGGCGAGCTTCCTATAGGTCAGCGAGGCAAGACCGTTAGCCTTGAGATACTCGGTCGCCTGTTCGGTCAACTGCTCGCGTCTAGAGTTACCATTGTCACCTGAGTCCATCGCCTCAGCCTAGAAGGTCTGACCACAAAACAGTTGAGCATCACCCCCTAACCGTTCCCCGCCCCGCAGAGATCTAGCGGACTCGACGATCGCAAGACTGTTCAGGGACAAGAAATTTCTGTTGAGTGGAACAAGCTGCCAACCGCCCAGTGCCCCAGCATGGGGCACGCTCTTTTTGGTGGTCGGAACCGGCGTCGATCCGGTGACCTCACGCTTTTCAGGCGTGCGCTCTACCTGCTGAGCTATCCGACCATAACAAGCGAGAGTGGCGGACCCGACGGGATTTGAACCCGCGACCTCCGGCTTGACAGGCCGGCGTGCACTCCGAGCTGCACCACGGGTCCCTACGCAATCGCTCGCAAGTAGATCAGTATATAAGACCCATTCTCCCTCTCACCGCAGCGATGGAAAAACTCAAGAACGATTCAGTGACTCTAGCAGTCGGTCGCCAACCTCGGCTGGGACGACCAAGTCCCCAAAGCCCTTCAATGGTTCGAGTCCTGGCTTGAAGGTGCCATGGTAGTCAGAGCCACCGGTGACCAACAGATCGAGGTCTCGGGCGATCTGGGTGAGCTGTGTTCGCTGTTCTGGCGTGTAGCCCGCATACAGACACTCAAGCCCGACAAGTCCTATCCGACGGTAATCAGCCAGGGTGCTAGCCAGTGAAGAGAGGGGCAGGCCAAGGCTGAACGGGTGTGCGACGACAGCCACTAAACCTAGATCGGCACAAAGCGGTCCGATCTCATCGAAGCCAAACAGTGTCTTTGGGCTGTACAGCGGCCTCCCCTTTGCCAAATACCGGTCGAACGCGTCCTGGATACTCTCGGCATAACCATGGTCGACGAGGACCCTTGCGAAATGAGGTCGACCCACGCTCTTGGCCTGAAAATCTGTGGTTCCGGCCACCGCGAGCACCTCCTCCTCGGTGATCGAAAGCCCGTACTGATTGGCTCGGTCTAAAAGCTCAAGATTACGATTCTGGCGCGCTACTGCGAGTTCGTCGATCCTCGTCGCAAGCTCAGTCCGGGCGAGGGAGTTACCATAAACAAGCAGGTGAAACGTGCCGCTCTCCCATCGCAATGAGATTTCAACCCCATCGGGGACTGGAAGCTCCGAATCAACCACCTTGGCAAAGGCGGCACTACCCGCAAGGGTGTCGTGATCGGTCAGAACCGCCAGATGAACATGTCCAAGATTTGCGGCCAGTTGATCAGGAGGTACCGACCCATCTGAGGCGTCTGAGTGGAGATGAAGATCGCAGCGCGCTTGCATACAAAAGAGTCTAGTACTGGTCTCGGCGACGACCCAGGAAGCAACAGTGGTGGACGCCAACGAGCAGCATCTTATCGCCACGCCATCTCGCCCGGCACCTCGCGATCGTCTGACACGACCGGCGAGCATTGAGTACCACCTACGCCAAACCACGCGAGTCTCGCCGAAGCGATGAGAGCGTCGTAACGCCCCTGATTACAAGCAACATCTCGCCCTACCACCGCTTTGGCGACCCTTCGCAGACCGCGACCGCCCCCATCCATCAAACGAAGCCCATCACGCCTGAGAGAATGGTCACGCTTGACATGGCACAGAAGAAAACAACCTGACCCATCGCCAAGTGAGCGAGAGATGCTAGGCTTAACATACCGTGATCGAAGATCCCCAGAACGACAATCCGGAGCACGATCAACTCGAGCGTGATCATCCAGAGGAGGCTTGCGGGGTCTTTGGTATCTTGTTGCCAGGTGAAGCCGTCTCCTATTTAACCTTTGACGGCATTTACGCCCTCCAGCACCGCGGCCAGGAGTCTGCTGGTATGGCGGTTGCTGACCATGGCGAGATCACTGTGGTCAAGAACCTCGGCCTCGTCAGCGCAGTCTTCGATGACTCAACACTCGCCTCTCTGCCTGGAGATATGGCGATCGGACATACCCGTTATGCCACCGCTGGAGACCGCAGCTGGCACAACGCGCAACCTATCTTTCGGGCCAGCGGTGAGTACGGCGTTGCCGTTGCGCATAACGGTAACCTCACGAACTCCTATGAACTCGCCGATCGCCTCTTTGACACCATCGCTCGACAACCCTCCGACACTGAAATAATCGCTCAGCTGGTCTCAGTCTCCGTTGCGCGATCACGGCCACAATCGGTCCAAGACTATGCAGATGCGGTGCGCGGGGCTCTAATCGAACTCCGTGGGGCGTACTCCCTTGCCATGCTCGATGGCGAGCGCATTATTGGCGCCCGTGACCCCGATGGTTTTAGACCCCTGTGTCTTGGTACCGTCACGCCGAACGGATGGGTCATCGCCTCGGAGTCCCCAGCCCTTGACGTGATCGGCGCGGAGTTCGTCCGTGAGATCGAGCCAGGAGAGGTGGTGATTATCGATGCCGATGGAGCCCATAGCTTTCCCTCACCCGAACCTCGTCCCTCCCACCTTTGCATCTTTGAGTTCGTCTATTTTGCTCGTCCCGACACCAAACTCCTCGGCAAGGAGGTGCACGGCACTCGGCGAGCGATGGGTGAGTATCTCGCTCACACCCTTCCGGTCGCCGCAGACATGGTGATGGGTGTTCCTGACTCAGGGGTACCCGCCGCAGAAGGCTATGCGCTCGCTTCTGGCATTCCCTATGGTCAAGGTTTGGTGAAAAACCGCTACATTGGACGAACTTTTATCAACCCAGGTATCAAAAGTCGCCAAGACGCGATTCGCCGTAAGCTCAACGTGCTGGAAGAGAACGTACGGGGCAAGCGCGTCGTCGTGGTCGACGACTCCATCGTCCGGGGTTCGACGACCAAGTCGATTGTCCGCCTCTTGAAGCAGGCCGGTGCAGCCGAGGTTCACCTACGCATCTCCTCTCCGCCCTATCGTTGGCCCTGCTTCTATGGCATAGATACACCTAATCGACCCGATCTCATTGCGGCGAACCATAGCGTGGAGGAGATCACCGAGATTCTCGGCGCAGACAGTCTCGCCTATCTGCAACTCAGCGATCTGCGCAAAGCGATTGGAACTCCAGAAGGATTCTGTGATGCCTGTCTGACGGGCAGCTATCCTGTCGAGCTCAGCACCCATCTCGCCGGTCAACAGGTGCTCTAGAAAGGACATCCGTGGACTACCAGCAAGCTGGCGTGGACCTAGTCAACGCCGAGGAGGCGGTCAAGGCGATCAGCGCCCTGGTCAAGAGCACCTATAACTCGCATGTCCTCTCCGACCTCGGTGGCTTCGGCGGACTGTTCCGTCTCGGTGGCGAAGGAACTCCCACCCTCGTGGCGACCACCGACGGGGTAGGCACCAAAACAGAGGTGGCACGAGCTGGCGGTCACTGGGAGGGCATCGGGCAGGATCTCGTGGCGATGTGCCTTGACGACCTCGTCTGCACCGGGGCTCGACCCCTCTTCTTCCTCGATTATCTCGCCGTCGGCAAGAACGAACCAACGTTGATTGCGACCTTGGTAGCCTCGATGGCGAGGGCACTCAAGTCAGCCAACACTGCATTGATCGGCGGCGAGATCGCCGAACACCCTGGTTCGATGGCTCCCGACCAGGTCGACCTTGCTGGCTTTGCAGTCGGCCTCGTGGACCCAGCGACAGCGATCGGTGCTGATCGCGTGAGGCCGGGTGACCGGATCGTCGGCCTCCCCTCTCCGAATCTTCGCTCTAACGGCTTCTCGTTGGTGCGCGCCATCTACGCCGATCTGCTCGCCAACATCGCGAACGCGGTGGCCACAGAGGATGAGTTGGCACGCTACGAGGAGCTCATCGCCCCATCGGTACTGTATGCGCCATCCATGCTTGACTTCATCAATGAGACACTCCTCCATGCCGCTAGCCACACCACCGGTGGAGGATTAGTGAACAACCTCGCTCGGGTCATCCCTGAGGGACTCAGCGCCATCGTGGACTCCACAACGTGGCAATGGCCAGACGTCTTTGCCCAACTGATGAGCGATGGTTCAGTCCCACTCTCGGAGATGCGACGAACATTCAACCTCGGCATCGGCATGGCGCTGGTAGCCGCGCCAGAGAAGGTAACGACAATTCTCGACTCGTATCCCGGCTCCGTCGAGATCGGTCGAATTGAAGAGGGGAGCGAACGCGCACGATGGAGCTAACCACCGCGGATGCAGCGGCAGCTCGAGCAGAACTGATCGCAAGCATCAAGGAATACGCCATTACCTACGGTGACTTCACCCTCAAGTCTGGTGCACGCTCAACCTGGTTCATCGATACCAAGCGGGCGATCTGTCGCCCTCCGACCCTCTTTCGTACCGCGCAGCTCACTCTGAATGTTCTCGCCGAAGAGGTGACCACCATCGGTGGACTGACGATGGGGGCTGACCCGATCGCCTTCGCCACCGCGGCGATCGCGCAAGCCAGCGGGCGCCATTTGGGTGCATTCTCGGTCCGCAAGGAGGTCAAGGAGTACGGACAGGGTGGTCGCATCGTCGGCAGTCTCACGGAGTACGACCGCGTCTGTGTCGTCGAGGACACTCCTTCGCGAGGCACCTCACTCAAGGCCGCCATTGAGGCCGTGGAGGCGACCGGGGCGACAGTGGTTCAGACACTCGCGATCGTCGATCGTGGCGGGAGCGCCTCCCGAGTCGTTGCGCCAATTCCCTTTGTGGCCCTCATCACCGCACCGGATCTTGGCCTACCCTACGAGGGGGGACTCGAGTACTCTTAACTGGAAGTCGATCCCTCCCGCGGCATCTCCTGCGAGGAGGGCGCTGCTCAAGACGAGCCGAGCACCTCCAGCACCCGCTCCGTATCGCGTGGATCGGTGATTCGGAGAACAGAAAGGTCTGGGTGATCGGTCAGGAGCTGACGGATACGCCCTGGATAGCTTGCCCGAGTCTGCCAAGCCCAACGTATGATGTGTTCTCGGTTGGTCATGATCGTCCAGAGTGGAGGCTCGACGTTGCCGTTCCAGAGTGGTTCGTGCGTCACGCCACGCCGCACGGTGCGCCAGATCACCCGCTTCATCACCACTACCAGTGGATAATCGAGCCAGACCAGCAAGTCGGCCCGGGCGGCGAGGCGCTGGCGCACCTGATCGTACTGCCACTCAAGCACCCAGCGGTCTTGAGAGATGAACTCATCCACCTCAGCTTCGAAGGTCGTTCGCACACTCCAATTGGGTCCATGAAAGAGGCTATCGAGTTCGATGTGCACCAAGCCAAGCCGTGCACCCAACTTGGAACACATGGTCGTCTTTCCTGACCCGCTGACACCGGCCACTAGAACACGGTCATAAGCTGGATCCAACTGGTCGAGCGTAGTCAGCAATGGCATGGAAGCCACCAATCTGTGGTTGTCCCAGACATGGGCCTCTTCCATGTCAGCTACCTCAACGATAACCTGTCCGCGCTAGGACCATGACGTCGCGATGTATTTAGCTTCGGTGTACTCCAAAACTCCTTCCTGCCCGCCTTCACGGCCCAAACCACTTTGCTTGACCCCGCCGAACGGAGCTGCCGGATCAGAGACCAATCCACGGTTTAAACCTATCATGCCAGCTTCAAGAGCCTCGGCCACACGGAGTCCCTTCGCGAGATCGCCGGTATAAAGGTAGGAAATAAGACCGAATTCAGTGGCGTTTGCCAGAGAGATCGCCTCGTCCTCAGTTTCGAAACTTGTCACTGCCGCGACTGGCCCGAATATCTCCTCTTTCAAAAGTTGCGCAGTAGGATCCACATCTTCGAGCACCGCTGGCTGAACAAAATAGCCCTTGCCCTGCCATGGTTCGGCACGGCTCAAAAGATGAGCTCCTCGGTCCAGAGCATCACCAACCAGCGCCTCGACCTTCTCCTGTGCCTCCTGGTTGATAAGCGGGCCGAGCTCAACACCATCCGCGAGTCCCGGCCCCATCTTTAATGCCCCCATTGCGGCCGCAAACCTAGCACTAAATGCGCGAGCCACAGGTGCTTCGACGTAGAAACGATTCGCCGCCGTGCATGCTTCACCTCCATTGCGCATCTTGGCGATCATTGCACCGGCTACCGCGGCGTCAAGGTCTGCATCCGCAAAGACAAGGAAGGGGGCATTCCCACCTAGTTCCATGGAGGAGTTGATAACGGTATCGGCGGCCTCATGGAGTAGTGTTCTGCCTACCGGAGTTGACCCGGTGAAGGAAAGCTTCCGAACCCGTAGGTCGTGAAGCATCTTCGAAACGATATTCGACGAACCACGTGAAGGTAACACATTCACGACGCCAGCTGGAACACCAGCTTCAACCAGAATCTTCGCAATCAGCAGTGCTGTCAGCGGAGTATCTGTGGCCGGCTTGAGAATCACCGTGCAGCCCGCTGCGAGGGCGGGGGCTATCTTTCGAGTTGCCATCGCTGCTGGAAAATTCCAAGGAGTCACCAGCACTGCCACCCCGATAGCCTGCCGTAGCACCATGATCTGGTTCGACCCACTCGGGGCACGCTGAATGATACCTGTCTGGCGAACCGCCTCTTCAGCGTACCACCGGAAAAACTCTGCCGCGTAAGCTACTTCCCCACGGGCATCGGCAAGAGATTTCCCGTTCTCCAGCACGATCACTCGAGCGATTTCCTCTGATCGCTCTAGCATATGTTCATAACTCCTGCGGAGGATTTCAGAACGATCGCGAGGTGCACGACGCTCCCACTCGGGCTGTGCGTTGTAGGCTGCACTCACGGCGTCCATCGCCTCGGCCTCGCCTGCAAGTGGAACGCCTGCTAACACCTCTGTCGTCGCTGGGTCGATTACCTCAGTGATCGCTCCATCCTTCGCGTTGACCCATTCTCCACCAATCAACATCTTCGTGGGAACACCCTTTGGCAACTGTGAAATGTGCATCTATCACCCCACCCGCTTCATGATGACCTCAACGATACGATCGACCGACGGGATGACCTGATCTTCAAGTTCAGCAGCCGCCGGCAGTGGTATATGTGGGGTCGTGATCCGAACTGGTGGACCATCAAGAGTGTAAAACCCCTCATCGCTCACGATCGAAACCACCTCTGCACCCCATCCACAGAGCTGCGGATTCTCCTCAACCGTGAAGAGCCGCGATGTCTCTCCCACGGAGGCAAGAACGGTGCCGATATCGAGGGGTACCAGCGTGCGTAAATCGATTACGGCACAGTCGATTCCGAATTCTTGCGCGAGGCGGTCCGCCGCCTCGCGACTGCGATGTACCATGGCACCGATCGTTACGATGGTTACATCCGTTCCAGACCGTACAAGACGCGCCCGTCCTAGCGATTCCACGATCTCCCCATCAGCGACTTCGTCCTTGGTGGCGTACAGTGACTTTGACTCGAGAAAGATCACGGGGTCATCGTCTCTGACCGCCGCAGCAAAGAGACCAATGAGATCATGCGGGGTCGACGGGAGCGCGACCTTGAGTCCGGGCACCGCCATGGCCCAATTCTCGATGGACTGGGAGTGTTGAGCACCGAAGCGCAATCCACCACCGTTACCCGAGCGGATCACTACTGGTATCGTCACCTGGCCATTGGTCATGTAGCGAGTCTTCGCCATCTGGTTCGCCACGATGTCCCAGCAGACACCGAAGAAATCCGAGTACATAATCTCCGCCACCGGCCGAAGCCCCGTCATGGCTGCTCCCATAAGGGCTCCCAGTATCGCCTGCTCCGAAATAGGCGTGTCGATGACTCGACCCGGACCAAAACGATCAAGTAAGCCTGACGTAGCTTTGAACACACCTCCTGCCTTGGCAACGTCTTCGCCAAGAAAAACAACTCGCTCATCGCGCTCCATCTCCTGAGCCAAAGCACGATAAACCGCTTCCCGATAACTCAACTCCGCCATTGCCAACCTCCATCACTCCACACGTCCCGCCAGGCAAGATCCGCTGGGGGTGGCGGGGACGCCTTGGCTACTTCGGTCGCCTCATCCACCGCCACTGCGACACGCTCCTCAATCTCATCGAGCAAAGCCACCGCTACCCCTTCGAGCTCCAATCTACGACGGTAAGCAGGAATTGGGTCACGTTGCATCCAGGCCGCCACCTCTGTGTCGGGTCGGTACTTTCCAGGATCCGCACGCGAATGACCATTATGCCGATACGTCATTGCCTCGATCAGGGATGGGCCTTGACCTGCACGCGCCCACTGCAGTCGCTCCTGAGCGACGCGATACATCTCTGACACATCGTTGCCGTCCACAATGATGCGCTCCAGGCCGTAGGAAGCTGCACGGTCAGCTGCTGGATGCTCAACGGCAGTGACATCATGAATCGACGTGTACTCCATGTACAAATTGTTCTCACAGACAAAGACAACTGGAAGGTCATAGACGGCTGCGAAGTTCAAAGCTTCGTGGAAGGCGCCGATGTTGGTGGTTCCGTCACCAAAAAAACAGACCGCCACTTGATTGCTCTTACGATACTTGGCCGACAAAGCCGCGCCAACAGCAATCGGCAAATGGGCACCCACGATCGCATATGATCCCATCATTCCATGGTCCACACTCGTTAAGTGCATTGATCCTCCCTTGCCCCCCATCAATCCACCCACACGACCCATCAACTCTGCCATCACTGGAGCCATCTCGACCCCACGCGACAGGGTGTGGGCATGACCACGATACGTAGCGAAGGTCCAATCAGATGCCTGCATCGCCTCGCCAAAACCCGCGGCAATCGCCTCCTGTCCGATCGAGAGGTGGCTTGTACCCTTGACAAAGCCCTCTAAAAATAAGTCATAGACACGCTTCTCAAAGCGCCGTAAAATCACCATTCGCTCAAAAAGACGCAGCCGCACATCCTGTTGAAGCGAGGGGTCGAACATCACCTGTGCCATCTTTCTGTTCTCCAATCTCCTCTAGTACTCATTTGCAACAAATAGCTCATCCGCCGGAAACAGCGTCAGCACCTTTGCCCCATCATCAGTAACGACCAGCTCTTCCTCAATTCGAGCAGCTGAATACCCATCGCTAGCTGGGCAATATGTCTCGAGAGCGAAGACCATGCCCGCCTCAAGAGTGAAAGGATGATCGAGCGAGTTGAGCCGAGAGATAATCGGGCGCTCATGCAGTGCAAGTCCTAGTCCATGCCCAAACTGCAATCCGAACGCCTCCATCTCATCAGAGAATCCGAAATCTGTCGCCGTAGGCCAGACGCTTGCGATCTGATCGGTGCTCACTCCTGGCTTGATCAAGTCGATAGCTGCATCAATCCACTCTCTAGCCTTGCTATAGGCATCTCGTTGACACTGCGTGGCCCTACCCACTCCAAAGGTACGATAGTAGCAAGTCCGATATCCGTTATACGACTGAATGATATCAAAGAATGCTTGGTCACCAGGCCTAATCATACGATCTGAAAAGTTATGAGGGTGCGGTGAACATCGTTCTCCCGAGACCGCATTTATCGCCTCGACATCATCAGAACCAGCCGCATAGAGAAACTCATTGGCTTGCGCGACAACCTCATTTTCACGGATGCCAGGCTTGAGAATCTCTGAAATCAACTGGTATGTCCCATCAACAATAGCCGCAGAGCTTGACAACAACATAATCTCATCCTTAGACTTGATTTGCCGAGCATCAAGCATCACCTGTTGGCCATCTTGCACATCAATACCCGCTCGTTTCAATGCTAGCATCATCGGCACCTCAACAATATCAACACCGATCGGTGCGTCGACAACTCCGGAATCCTCTAACAGTCCTTTAATCTCCAAAGCAGCTCGGTCCATGAAGCCAGCATCAGGCGCAACTGACCCTCTGAGCCCCAACATTCCAGCGCGTGAGTTCTCAGGTTCGAGCCAAGGGGCATAGATCCGATGGTGCTTAGCCGCCGAACCAAAATCCCAAAGTACCGGCTCGGAATTGCGAGTCAACAATGTGTAGCGACACACTTTGTCTCGGACCCATTCGCCAATTTGAGTAGAGGTGATGTAACGAATATTGTTGACATCGAAACAGAGTAAAGCTCCTAAGTTGGATTGTGCGAGCGCATCACGTGCCCTTGCTAGTCGATACGAGCGAAGCCGATCAAAATCTACTCGCTCCTCAAAATCGACCCCCATTCTCCCTGGTGCGGGCACCAGGCCTTCGTACTTGTAATCAGCCATCTTCTCTCCCTTCATTAGTCGTCCCCAAAGCTCAGCTTTCTGGGATGGGTGCAAGCCCGAAAAGCTTGGCAGCCGTCTTGCCTAACATTGCCTCCCGAGTACTGGTCTCAAGCGCCATTGCATTCAGCTTCTCAACTTGGGCATAGTCCCCCATATCGAAAGGGTGATCCGTCCCCAACAAGACTTGTGAGGGACCCACCGCTGCCATCAACGCGTCGAATTCCCGGTCACCATGCGAGATACTGTCGTAGAACAGTTTTGAGAAGGATCTGCTCGGTGGCTCAGAAAGGTGGGTCTTCGGCTCTGGACGGACGGAAAATGCATGATCAATCCTGCCAAAGATAGCGGGTAGTACTCCACCGGCGTGAGCAAGAATGATATGCAGGTCAGGGTAACGCTCGATCAGCCCAGACAGAACGATCTGAGCTGCAACCACCGCAGTTTCGACCGGATTGCCAACAGCATTCCAAAGATAACCGTCCTGTAGTGCATCGATCGCTAACCCTCGGCTACTCGGGTGTATAAAGACTGGGACCTGCCTCTCTGCTACCGCAGCCCAAAACTCTTCGAATCGACTACCACCTACAAACTCTCGCGCCACCGTCGGTACGATCTCCACTCCAGTAAGACCTGCCGCCAGCGCCTCATCCAGCACACGAATTGCCCGACGCGGATCGATCATCGGCACAGCAGCCATGCCGGACAGGTGACGGTCACGGACAACCGCCGCCGCCATAGCAGCATTCAATCGCTGGCACAGCGCCTCAGCGATGGCTGGCTGCTCATGTTGTGGTAGCAAGGCGACCCAAGGAGACAACACGGCCTCCCCGATACCAATCGCTCGCTCCTGTTCAAGCAGAATCTGCGAATCGCCAACTTCACGAATGATCGAGTCCACTCGGGAACCGCGATACCATACTGTGACCTTGGATCCCTCACGGCTGACATAAGGGTCCGCGCTCAAGCTTGAGTCTCCTGTCATCGGGGCAAAGTGTGCATGTATATCAACGACTCGACCGCCGTCATCTGAGCACGGGAGCATCATCTTCCCCAGGACCTCCCACGAATGCCGCCACCCTCTTGTTTGAATGACCCCCGACGCTCCATCAGCGACCACTCCTCACCGGAGCACCCCCAAGGTAGAGAGCTCCAATCTCAGGATGGTCAAGCACCTCACGACCGCTTCCAGTCAATCGAACCAAGCCATTCTCGAGAACGACACCATGATCGGCGAGTCGCAGGCCAGCTTTCGCGTTTTGCTCGACCAAGAGTACCGTTCGCCCGCTGGCGCTCATCGCACGAACCGTTTGAAATACCCGTTTTAACGTTGTGGGATCAAGTCCCATGGATGGCTCATCGAGAATCACGAGCCTCGGATCCAGCATGAGGCAACGAGCAAACTCTACCAGTCGCTGTTGACCTCCTGAGAGGCTTCCAGCCTTCTCCTTTTCCTTCTCGACCACGATCGGAAACTGTGTGGCAATTTGTTCAAAGCGCTGCTTTATGAGATCACGATTTCGCAGGAGAAACCCTCCAAACTCGACGTTCTCGCGCACAGTCATCTTCTTGAAGAGACTATGATTCTGCGGAACTTGAACGATACCTACCTGCAAGATTTGGCGAGGGCTACGATCAATCAACGACTGCCCATCGAAGAGGATATCACCCTCCCTAGGCTTAACAAGTCCACTGATGACCTTCAAGAGAGTAGATTTCCCTGCTCCATTTGGTCCCACAATGCACGTCACTCCTCCTCCATCAACACGAAGGTCGACTCCCTTCAGGATGTCACCACCACCGTACCCAGCGATGACTCCTCGAAGCTCCAAGAGGGGCCCCTCGGCACGCTTAACATCAGGACTCATCTTCGTCCTCCTCCGTACCGCCTAGATACGCGTCAAGCACCTTCGGGTCGGCACGTACCACCTCGGGTGTACCGGCCGCAATCACGCAACCGTAACTCATCACCGTGACAGCATGACAGAGTCCCATTACAAACTCCATGTTGTGTTCGATCACCAGAAAGGTCGTCCCTTGCTGATTCAATTCCGCAATCTTGCCACTCAGCTGATTGATCAAAGAGGGGTTCACCCCTCCTGCAGGTTCATCAAGCAGAATCAGCTGAGGATCCGCAACCAAGACGTAGGCCAGCTCAAGAAGCTTGCGCTGGCCATAGGACAAGGACCCCGCGAGCTCGCCAGAAAGCCGGGCTAGACCAACGAAGTCCAATAGCTCCATCGCATGTGCTCGCTCACTCGCCGAACCTGTCGGGCGCAACATGCTGCGCAACCATACTTCATTACGCTGGGTTGCTACCAACATATTATCGAGAACACTGAGTCGCCCGAAAATGCGCGTCAGCTGAAAGGTTCGTCCTATTCCGAGTGCAAAGATGGCCTCAGGTGTTCGATTGCGAATGGAACTGCCACGATAGAGAACGTCGCCCTCGTCACACCGCTCGTATCCGGTAATGATGTTGAACATAGTTGTCTTGCCAGATCCGTTCGGACCAATTAGCCCGTTGATCTTACCCTCAATAACGTCAAGTGTGCACCCTGCAAGTGCTTTGACGCCACCAAAAGAGCGATGTAGGCCGCGAACCTCTAAGAGCACGTCTGTCACCGAGACTCCTGGGTCGACACTGTCGTAGAGTTCTGGCTCCTCAACCGACGCTGACGAAGTCGGCCAGCGATGGACGGGAGGATTCCCTCGGGCAAAAAGGAGATAACCACTAGGAACAGCAGTCCATATATCACTAAGTAGAGATCTGCGTTGGCTAAATAGAGATTGAGATAACGCTGTAGAGCTTCAAGCACCAGCGCACCCAAAAGCGGCCCTATGATAGTTCCGAAGCCACCGATAAAGGCCATCAGCGCGATGGTCACGTCGAGTGCAGGATTGAAGGCAAACTGCGGGTAGATCTGGCCAATGAAGAACGCCCACACCGCGCCCATCATCGCTACCGGAACAGCAGAGACCGCAAAGGAAGTTATTTTGACCCTGTTGACCTTTACTCCTAGACTTCGAGCTCGATCTTCATCGTCGCGTATTGCAAAGAGCTGAAGACCAAATCGAGAGCGTCGGATCCCGGCTGCAACCGCCACCGTCAGTACCAAGACGACAAGACACGCGTAGTAGAAGGGGTCGTTATAGTCGGCTGCACTGAACTGACCATTCGGCAGGACGACACCAGCAGAACCACCGGTGAAGCTGAGGTTGAAGGCTAGGAGCTGAAAGATGAAGAAGAACGCTATCGTGATCACAACAAAGGTATGACGTCGAGTCCGCAGCGCGACATACCCATACGGGATCGCGATCAGAGCCGCGATGACCCCTGCGAGAGGCAGCAGCGCAAACATCGATAGACCGCCGCTCATGTTCCAATGTGTAGACAGTAATGCCATAGTGTAGGCACCAACCCCAAAAAAGACAGCGTGCCCAAGCGAGACATAGCCCGAGAACCCGCTGAAAGAGTTCCAGGCGGTGGCGATACCCATATACATCAGGCAGTAGACAGCGATCGTTGTAAAGGTAGCACCAGTAATCACCAACGGAATGAGGATAAGAAGGAGTACCAGCACGACCGACCGCCACAACGGCCGCCTCACCAGGAGAGATATCCACGCCGTCGGCGTAGGGTCGCCCGCAGCCTCCTGCTCCGCCGACGCAAACGGTCGGCGTACTCTCGTCAAGGGGCTTGTCATTGTGACCGTACCGCCTGTCGTCCAAAGATGCCGGTCGGCTTCACTAGGAGCACCACAATCAGCACCGCGAAATAGAGCAGAGGAGCCCAGGTTGGGGACCACACAGTGGAGACTACGTCTTCAATGATCAACATCACCATCGCGCCACCGAGGGCACCACCAACGCTACCAAGCCCTCCAAGAACCACAATCGACAAAAGCCGCGAAATCAGGTCGTAACCGGTATTCGGCGTAAAAGGCTGTATCGCACCAAAGAGCATTCCTCCAATCGCCGTCACCGCCACACCGATGCCAAAAGCGAGGGTGGACACTCTCTTTACATTCACCCCCACCAGACTCGCCGCCATTGCGTTGTCCATCGAAGCTCTCAGGCTCGTACCAAGACGCGTCCGATACAGGATGGCGTAGAGCACCACCACTGCAGCCACGGAAAGGATAAAACCGTAGACGTAAATCTCTGGAATATAGTGCCCGAGGAGATCAAATGAATTCGTGACATACGACGCCGAAAGGCTCTGGTAGTTGCTACCATAAGTCAGCAACAGCACTCCCTCCACCACAATCATTACGGCGTAGGTAATAAGAATCGACATTGTCACGCGGTTCTCCGCTCCAATCCGACGGATGAAGGCCCATTCGACAAAGACACCAAGCAAAAACATTACAGGAATCGTAATGGCAAGCCCCGGCAGGAGGCCAATACCAAGATGCTGTTCCAGTATCAGACTAAGGTATGATCCAAGAATAACAAAAATCCCCTGAGCAATGTTGATCATGTCTAGAACCCCGAAGATCAGTGTTAAACCAGCAGCCATCAAGGCATATACTGCTCCCGTTAGCACTCCATCAATAAGTCCAATTTCTATAAGATTCAATCTTTTCTCTCCCTCAATCCTCGATCAATACTGAGCTTGAACCTGCGGCGACGTCACGGAAGCGGCTCAATGCAAATCGAAACGCCGCCACACCTTCCCTCTCAGTCAGCGGCTGGCCTGGGGAACAGAGGAGCCACCGACTGCGAACCCTTTGGGAGAATTTGGACGAGCTTGTTGCCACCATCCTGCCATTGGAAGGTCTGGACTATTCCATCGACATTTTCACCCTTTGCATTGAACTTGACCGGTCCCTGGTCAGTTTGAAATACGGCTCCCGAGTGAAGATACTTAAGAATTTTCGCCTGATTAAAACTATGAGTCGCTTCGACTGCTTGTGCGAGTACCTCCCCGGTTCCAAAGGCTTCTGCGCTGCTAGCTGTAATCGAACCGGCAGAGCCACCATAGAGCTTCAAATATTCATCGACAAACGTCGTGCTCAAAGGATTCTTGTAACCCGGATACCAACCATTGGGCTCAATAATACCGTTTGCCGCCTGCTTGCCAACCGCGTTGACAAAAGTTGGTTCCCCGACTCCATTGGTGCCGATCAATACCTTTGGATAAAAGTGGCTAGCGGTGAAGATCTTGACGAAATCAATGATCTTCGAGACTGACGTACTCGACAGCACCACAACCTGTGCATGACTCGCGACAATGGCGTCCGCCAAAGGAGAAAAGTCGGTCGTCTCACTCTGGAACACCTGATTATAAACTGTCCGTACGCCAGCCTTTTGCAGGACAGCCTGCGCAGGTGCGATCTGTGGTTCTGCGAAAATATTGTTGCTGGTAACGTAAGCTGCCGTCGTCGGCCTTTCACTCTTGGGCAATGACGCGATCCATTCAGCCGTTGGGACCACAGCTATCTTGATGGGATAGCTCACATCAAAGACGTTCTTTAGTCCATAGGAGAACACCGATGGCGCTCCACCTGCACCCTCAACCATTGCATATCCGTACCGACTCGCGATCTTCGCGGCCGGAACCGTCAAGAGCGAGGAGAATGGCCCGACGATTAACGGTACGTGATCAGTAGTGATAAGATCTTGGTAGTTAGTAGCTACTTGGCTCGGGCTCGAATCGTCGTTGAGAATCTTCAGCGAAACCTGATGACCAAGCAACCCACCGTGGGCATTGACATAATGCACCCAGGCGTTGTAGCCCTGTTGGAACGCAATCCCATTCGAAGCAAAATCACCGGTCAACGATAGCGAGGTCCCCACAACTATCGGGGCCTTCGATGAGCTAGCCGATGAGCTAGCCGATGAGCTACCACAAGCCGCAAGCGCCAGACTCGCGGCAGCGAGCGTCAACCCAACCCGAACAAATCTCCTATGTGCTCGCCGATCCCTATGGACGATGATTCTTTCTAGTGTTCGCATACTTCCCCCTATCTCTTAATTGCTCGACGATTATCCGCCAAGGCCTTGTGTTCCAACGTCTTCTTTAAGTGAAATTCGTCAGGACAGTCCATCATTTACTTGGACATTCTCGCTGACCAGTTGTAGGTGTGCTCCCTGCGCTACCAATTTGATCAGCGTTGCAAAATCATCGTCCCCATAACCTTCTCCAACAAGTTGCTGGACTAGCTGATGGACAAGTCCTGCTACCGGCATGGGGACCTCAAGTGCTCGTGCAGCAGCCAGGCCAAGATCGAAATCTTTACGAAGGAGTTTTGAAGTGAAAGTCGGTTCAAAATCTAGATTGACCACTGCTGGTGCCTTGTAACCTGTAAACATAGACCCCATGACGCTCTTGTTCAGATAAGACAGGAAGGTCGCGCGATTCACACCGCCACGCTCAGCCAAGACCGTAATCTCCGAGACTGACTGCATGACGACTCCAAGGAAGAGGTTGTGACAAAGCTTAACCAAACGAGCCAAATCGCCATCGCCGACATAGGTGCTACCGTTGCCAATCGCATCCAAAAGCGGCGCCACCATCTTGTAAGCCTCCGCAGGTCCTGACACCGCCATCGTTAACTTTCCAGCAGCAGCAACCCGTGGGTTGCCACTTACCGGAGCAGCCAGCAGCATGGATCCGCGGGCCCTGACCGCTTCCCGCACTTTCTCGGATGCCTCCACGGCAACAGTGGAGCTATCGACGACAACGCTTGGGATTGACAACCGCGACAATAGGCCCTCATCTCCGAGCATGACCTCGACAAAGTCCTCAGAGGAACTCACCGTAACGAAGACAGCATCGGCGGCGCTCAAGTCTCCCACCGATTCGACGATCTTTGCGCCTCTGTCTAACAGCGCACTCGCTTTGGCGCGAGTTCTGTTGTACACCGATACTTGATAGCCAGCGTCGAGAAGACGTCCAATCATCTCGCTACCCATCCGACCAGCACCTATCCAACCGATTGTGCTAGTTGTGTCTAGTTCCACCCTCTCACCGTCCTCACCCTTATCCGGCGGATCACCCGTTCGGGAAGTATCCCACGGCCAACGTAACATGAAGTTAACACGCTTTGCAACCGTTTGCAAGCAAATCCCGCAAATTTCTTAACAATTCATGCTTGTCTTGCTTGGCTTGCTCTCAGCTAGGTACGGCCCATATCCAGACAGTTTGGAATCATGTACAATCTCTCGAGCTGTCGAGGGCACTTGATTTTCGGATGCGAATTATCAGTTTGCTGTTCATAGCAGCTATTTTCATCAGCAAGCAGAGGTGTTTAGAAAAACCTTAACGTTTTGTATCTGGTTTAGGAGCAGCAAAATCACGATGTGGGCACGGTAAGCAACGAGACGAGTCGGTTGACAAACATTACAAACGAATGCAATACTTGCTCCATGACAGATTCACTTGTGCTCAGCGCTATTACAAACTGGGGCCCACGCTTCGTTACAAACGGGGTCGATATCGCTGATTTCACCCGACTGACCTCCTCAATCGAAACTTGGCGCGGTTGGTGTCGTGAATGGTCACAAGCTGGAGAGGAGCATCGCTTGCTAGGGGAGGCGGCACTCGCTAGTCGACAATGGCTCTCTGCGGGTACCCACTTGGCGCAGGCAGCCGTCTACTTTCACTTCGCCAAATTTCTCTTCGTCGACTACCCAGACGAGATGCATGAAGCTCATGCCAAGGCCGTCGAATGCCTGACAATGGCACTCCCCTACTTGCAACCTCCTGGAGAACGAGTAACGATTCCATTTGAGAACAGTTCACTGGTTGGCATTCTGAGGCGCCCGATCTCTGATGTACCATCGTTGCCGGTGGTTGTACTCATTGCAGGGCTTGACTCCACAAAGGAAGAGTTTCGTACTACGGAACAACTTTTCCTGGAACGAGGAATGGCAACCCTATCGATCGATGGACCTGGTCAAGGCGAAATGGAGTACGAACTCCCAGCCCGTAGCGATTGGGAGGGTGTTGGAGCGGCTATCATAGCATTTGTCGACACTCGATCTGACCTTGATGGAAGCCGTGTAGGTGTATGGGGAGTGAGTTTGGGCGGCTATTACGCACCGCGATTAGTCAGTGGAAATCCTCGATACCGCGCCTGCATCGCCCTGTCGGGCCCTTTCCAGCTTGGCGAGGACTTTGACCGACTCCCCGACCTCACAAAGCGAGCCTTCATGGTGAGAAGTGGATCAGCGACCATGGAAGAGGCTCGGGAATATGCCAATACCTTCTCCCTGGCTGACGCGGCAAGTTCGATCAACTGCCCACTCCAGATCATCTTCGGTGCCAAAGATCGGCTGTTCTCGGCTGAGGCCGCCTATCGCCTTCAGAGCAGTGCCTCGGGACCGGTCGACCTTCTCGTGCTAGAAAACGGGAATCACGGCTGCAGCAATCTCTCTTACCGACACCGCTACCAAGCTGCAGATTGGATGCAGTCGCAACTTGTCTGATCGTTGCTGTGAGGTTGCAACTGACGATGACGCGGGAGCTGTCCAGCGGTTCAACTACTGAGCGCTAAACCAGTCGATCCTCGAATGACTAACTCAGGTGGGAGGAAAATTACCTTGATGGGGGCTGATGGGTTGGCGATGCGCTCTAGGACCAACTGTGCAGCTTGAAAACCCACTTGATAATGAGGAAAGCGGATAGATGTCAATGGCGGGGAGAGAAGATCGGAAAATGGTGCGTCATTAAAACCAACAATCGCAACGTCAGCAGGACAGTGCAGACCAATCGCATCAAGCGCTTGATAACAGCCAATCGCGAGCATGTCATTGGCGGCGACAATCGCAGTTGGGCGGTCATGACTGCGCCCTAATAGTTCCTCAGCACATCGCTTCCCCTCCTCGGACGAGTAGAGGTTCGCGAAGCAGACCATTGAATCATCCACTTGCATGCCAAGGCTACTCATCTCGGCCAGATAACCTCGGTAGCGATTTTTGCCAGTTGACAAGTCTTGTGGGCCAGCCAAATGTAAAATTTTACGGTGACCGAGAGCATGGACGTGCTGCACCGCCATTCGAATGCCAGCAACCTCATCGGTGGCCACCGACGGCACAAGCTGATCATCAAACACACGATTGATCAGCACTATTGGCATACCCTGACGGCTAAGTTCGAGAAACTGAGTTCCGCTGCGACGGGCAGTAGCAACCACCAGGGCGTCGACTCCTCGGGATAACAAGCCCTCAAGGACTAGTTCACCACGCAACGCGTCATCGTCCGTGTTGCCCAAGAGTACAACGAACCCGTCCTCTGCAAACCGGTCCTCGAGGCCGCGCACGATAGGAGGGAAAAGTGGGTTCGTTAAATCAGGCAGGAGCACTCCTACTGTATGCGATTGCCCAGTCTTCAACGTTCGGGCAGCCACATCAGGACGAAAATTGAGCTCCTCGGCGATCCTGAGAATCCTGGCCCTCGTGTCGGAGTTGACCAATGCAATCGTTTGCCCATCTCGTCCAAGGGCACGCGAAACGGTACTTGGGTGTACGCCCGCCACTCGCGCTACATCGCGAATCGTCGCTCGCTTGGTACGTTGTGTATCAGTCATCTCCGCCGGCTATCGCTTGTCGACTACGTTTAATCGTAGTCCAAATGCTGTCAGGACTAAAGGGGGGATGCACAACGCCGGTCACTCCCAACTGCCACAGTGCATTCGCCACGGCGTTGGAGACAGCTGCCAGCGCTCCAATCGTTCCACTCTCACCGATTCCCTTTGCACCCAAATGAGTTAATGGTGTGGGGGTTTCAAGAAAACTACTATCAAGCTCATAATCAGCCTCAGGTGCCGTTGGGACAAGGTAGGTCATCAAGCTAGTCGTCAACGGTTGACCAACCTCATCCACTATGACCTGCTCGAAGAGGGCTGAACCTACACCCTGCAAGGTCGATCCCATGACCTGTCCTTCCGCAAGGAGTGGGTTGATTATGGTGCCCGCGTCGTCGATAGCAATGATCTTTCGCACACGCACAACACCTGTCTCTGGATCCAGTGCCACCTCTGCCCCGTAGGCACCATACGGAAAGACAGGACCAGTCACCTGACTCCGAGTGGCAAATGAAACTAACTCCGAAGGTCCTAATATCCCCTCATTGCGCGCCAGTCTCGTAAGTTCGGACAATCGCACTCTCGATCCGAGACTGCCGCGAACAAAGATATGATCGCCAGCGTTGACAAGGTCGCGCACATCGGCTTCGAGCAACGTAGCACACAATTCGAGCAGTTTCGCCCCAAGCCCGCGGGCAGCCAGTCGAGCAGCTTCGCCGCCCAACGCCATGGACCTTGAGCCGAAAGTTCCTACTCCGTCTCCGTAGTCTGAATCGCCCTGTTGAACCAGTACCTGGTCAAAAGGTATCCCGAGAGTACTGACAACAATCTGAGCCAGGCTCGTCGCATGTCCTTGGCCATGATCGCTCGCACCTGATCGCAGGACTACCCTACCATCTTCAGCGAGTATCGCACCCGCACTCTCCCATCCACCGGGCGCTGCCCTCTCTATGTACATAGCGCAACCTCGTCCGAGTACGACGTCTTGATGCTCCGCTGCCACCGCAACAGATCGGCCCATTCGCGCCTCCAGTCGATCAAGTGCGCTACCATAGCGACCAGAATCGTAGGTCAGTCCAGTCACCGTTTTGTATGGGAATTGTCCCTCCGAAATGAGGTTACGTCTTCTCAGCTCCATCGGATGGAGTCCTAGCTCCCTCGCGGCAACGTCAAGGGTGCGCTCGACAAAATAAGTTGCCTCTGGTCGACCGGCACCACGGTAGGGTCCAGTTGGAACCCGGTTGGTTGCCAAACCAACCATCTCGACTCGAGCAGTGCTGAGACTGTAGACACCGCCCATCAGGGTTGCGGCAGTGATGGCGGGCACCGGAGTACTCTGATAGAGGTAGGCACCCATATCAGCTTCGATCTCGGCGGTCAATACCGTCAGGCTTGCATCGGGATCAAAACCCATGGTGACTTTCGCTTGCATGCCACGCCCCTGGTAGGCACCGAGAAAATTCTCTGACCGATCCTCAATCCACTTGACTGGGCAACCAAGCCGTTTCGAGAGCAAAACTGCCAATACATGCTCAGGCGCGATCGCTCCCTTCGAGCCGAACGCACCACCCACCGCGGGCACCACGACCCTCACATCTGCTGGACTGAGGTTTAGTGCTGCCGCGAGTTGCTGCTTAGGCCGGTGGGGATCCTGGGCCGATGCATAGAGGGTCAATCGTCCAGTCGACGGGTCTGCGGTAGCGACGCAGCCCCTTGGCTCCATCGGCACTGCTACGAGCCTAGGCAGCGACAGCTCCACTGAGACCAATCGGTGTGCCATGCGAAGCGCTGTATCGACCCCGCCCACCTCTGATGACCAGCGAGCCAGGATGTTGTCCGATAGATCGTCGTGAACCAACCTTCGCCTTGCCATCGCATCGTCAAGGGTGTAGACACCGGCATCCGTCTCTATCACGGGGTACACAAGATCAGCTGCGTCCTCAGCAGCTCGCCTACTGGTCGCTACGATAACCGCCACTGGTTCCCCCACAAAACGAACCCGACCAGCGGCGAGTGTTGGTATTCCCTTTGGTACAACGTCCGCACCCGCGACGATCGGGGCAGGTACAACGATTCGAAGATCTGGATCACTGACGGCATCTGCGGCCAGGATCACTCCTGGCATTCTCCGCACCTCTGCGAGGTCTAATGGTTCAAGCTGACCGCTCGCCACAGGAGATCGTACCACGCGCATGAAGGCGGTACCAGGAAAGACGAGATCGTCGACGAACCTGCGAGTACCGCTAAGCAACTCGACATCCTCTTGTCGACTACGGAGCGCGCCGATACCGCCCCTCGACAGTTCAGTACCCATGGTTACGCACCTCTCCTAGCTCCGCACACAGACCACCCTGCGTCACTGCCACAACCATGTCTCGCTCTCTCAGTGTAACCTACAATCGTTTGCACTACAGCAGTAATGGAAACCATGCCATCGCTGGTGCAGGGCAACGAACACTCGTAAACTAATGCTACCGCTCCCTCGCGTCCCTCCTCAGATGTTCCATTCATAACTAGCGGTTCTGGGTATTTACGCCTCGATGCGAAGATCACGTCGGCGCTCCTGGTCCAGATGAAGGGCTTGGGATTCTCGTTCCAGGCCTTGGCCCACTTGGTAATCCCTCGGTTGAGTTCGGTGACACTGTGATGAACGCTGGGCTGGAGGTACTTGGTGGTAAGAGCTCGGAATCACCTCTCTGCCTGGAACATCGGCGATGCATACGTAGGGGTGAAGTGGAACTGGAAAGCAAGGGTGAGTAAGGAGCCACATGCGAACCGATTCGGTCTAATGGGCTGCGTAGTTATCGAGAACGACGTGAACCCCCAGCTCCTTGGGTACTTGTCGATCGATGAGTTCTAAGAACTCAAATGAATTCAACTGCCCTATGGGCGCTCGTCATCTTGGTGATGGCCTTACCGGAGGCGACAACAAGGACAGCGTAAAGATTGCTGATTCCATTTCGCTTGTACTCGGTCGTTCGACGTGAGAGCCACCCCTGGCACCATGGGGAGCGTCGGCTGGGTACGATTCAGAGCTTGTTGCACTCCGAGTCTTCTCGCCAAGGCGAGAGGACGATCCTGCGCTTCTGGTGAATTCAGACAGATTCCAGCAACGTCTCTGACCTTCTCACATGAACTCAGGGTCATTGGAGATGGTAAAGCTCTCAACCATGTGAGGTTTGAGCCCAAAGGTTCGCCAGATCCACAGCAGCTGTAGAAGGAGAGACACCAGCGAGGGCTACCATCGTATTGGTTGACCAATTGGTCGAAGCATCCGGGGGATCAGTCGTGGTAGTGAGTTTGAAGATCTCTGCGATCTTGTCATCCCCATGGGTTCTTGGAGTCCCAGATCTTGGTGCATCCGAGAGTGTCTAGACCGAAGTTCCCTCTCCAAATGTGCCCCACCCCAGTTGAGTGGCCTGTCTACATGCCTACTGTAGGCAGGCACTTCTTGAATACGTCCAGCTAGAGCTCCTCAACGGAGGACCTCGCGGGGTAGCTGTGGTCTAGACCCCAAACAACGAGAACCGTCTTGGCCACGTATCTACTGTTTGAGCTGATAGTGAGAGTTTCTGGTAATCTCGTTGGTCCCCCGTCCCCTCATCTGCACAACAAAGCGATCTGGCACGACGTAGCTGGGCTTGAGGGGCCGTTGTTGGGGAACAAGAGCCACTCAACGCTCTCGCTCCTCCTTTGAGAGCGACATGTAATAGAGGATCAGGCGCCCACCGACGTTCCTTACACGATCCTCGTCTGTTGATTGCTCTTCTCGCTTTCCCATAACCAATCCCCTACCCGAGTAGATACCAACTGGGATAATCAGGAGCGAGGGTTCAAAATTCCTTATTGGTGGAATTTCCGGCAAGCGACACTAGTCGAATCTAAGCGAGCAACCCACGCAGCAATACTGCAATCGGCCCTGGCCCAGGTCTGGCAGCCCGCAGCAACACCGGCGCACTTAACTGCGCAAAGAAATACTCCTGAATATAGGTCACAAGCTGGTAACCCACATCGGGGGTATTGTCGTACAGAACGCAGACTCTCCGCGCTCCCATAGCCTGAGCTATGAGCTTCTCATCCACCAGTCCAGGTTGATGTAGCTCCAATACGCCAACGTCGCGTGCAGCATCTCCCAGAAAGGTGCAGGCTTGAAGCGCGACCTGAACACCCCTACCCCAGGTGATCACCGTAAGATCACGTGGCGGACGTAGCCAACGCCCCGTTGGTTCTTCAACACGCCCGAACCCATCCCGGCCGAACCGGCCAGGCACGACGAGATAGTCATGGGTCGCCGGAGCCTCCTCCCCCAGAAGTCGGTTCACAAAGTAGAGAAACTCTTCCTGGCTCTCCACAAGGACGCCGGCACTCCCGGGACGGAGATCTCTATCAGTGGTGATGGTGAGAGCACCACTGACCGCATGCGATGGCGGTCTCACTGACCCGATAACGACCGGAAATCCTCCCCACCGAACCAACGCCCCTGCCAGGAAGCTGGGGTCACTGAGCTGGATCCACGCTTCCCTCTGCTCATCTCTTAGATGCTCAACATGTTCATTGGACACCACCACGGATCCAGCGCCAACTTGTGTCACAAGCAGCGCAGCAAGCTCTTGCAGTGTCTCGGGTTGTGATTCAGTAATGGTCGTAGCCAACCGTTGTCTTGCTGCCCTTCGCGCGAGTTCAGGACGCGGATCATCGGCAAGCCGACTTGCAGCCTCGATCGCCTCCCGATCAAAGCGCTCGAGTACTTGCGGCGCGATTAAGCCAAGTTCCGCGATCTCGAAGGTGTCAACATGTCCATCAACAACAACGACGACCGGGCCACCAAGACCTTCCAAGCCACGCCAGAGAGCACGTCCGAGACTCCATCCCTCGAGCAGGTCACCACCGCTGAGGTGCTCAATGCGCCAGCCAAGCGATCTCGCTGCATCGATCGCTTGCGTCTCGTTCTCCTCTGCGATCAGCACCAAACGCAGGCCCAACCGCACCGCCTCGCCGAGCAGTTCTACTTGGGCAATTGGGGTCTCGTTGCTTCGAAGCTCCCCGAGTATCGCATCTGCGTGACCGTTAGCCAGCAGACCCATCGCGATGGCATCGACCAGCGATGCAGGTTGTGGAAGGTAGAGGTGTTGAAGTGGCGACGCCCCACCCACGACAAGTGCATCGAGATCTGATGCGATGCCGAGACCCAAGGGGCCCCGCAAACCCTGGGCGAGGCCAAGTAGCGCGAGCGGAGCTCGTCGATAGACCCCGAGAGTCTGCAGATACCTAAGCCAGCAGTATCGCCGGGCGAGCTCCTCGAGCTCTGGAGTGGCAAGCTCAACTTGGAAACGTGTCAGCGGACGAGATCGAAAGGCCATGGACAGTCACCCTAGGGCGCTTTCTCACCCGCCGACTCTCGCCACGGTGAATCTCGGAGGAGATTCACCAGAATTTGCTTCCCGACCCGTGTCAACCCCCGTTGGGGAGACAGAGGTAGCGGAGAGTTCATCAGGAACTCTCCGCGGACCAACTTGATCACCCGCAAAATCTGGCTAGGACGAGAGGCTCCCAAGGGCTGTAATGAGGCCACTTACATTCGGAGTACCGAGCCCTGCCGCGGCGCTCCATCCTGTCGTGGCTGAGTAGCCAGTAATGCCATCGAAGGAGTTATTCCCGGTCGTGACGTTATAGAACGCCTCAGCATAGAGCGACGGCGACTGATAGATCTGATAAAGCTTCGGGGCCAAGAATCCCTGGCTTCCAAGCGCACTCTGGACATCAGCATCAACTGCCGCCCACTGAGGAGTTGCTGCGCTCGTTCCACCAATCGGCACCCAACCAGCACCATTGATCGGATCAAAGCTCTCATAGATCAACACCGACGAGATCACCGCGGCGTTATAGGAGACATCTGGCACCCCTCTCATGCCCGTAGGATCGGGAATACCAGCAGCCACCTGATCGCTTGGCTCCGGAAAGATAGACGAATAGCCCCCGCCACCGGCTCCATAGCCATCATTCCAGACCTGCTCCGTTACATGCGAAGTGATTGAGGTCGGCTCTGAACCGATCTGAGTTCCTCCGACTGCGATAACATTAGGACTAGACGTTGGGAAATTAACGGTCGGGTAAGGGTAGGTCACTCCCTGCTTGTTGGTGTTGGCGACGCCACTATCACCGGCAGCGAAGAATACCGACACACCCTTGGCCGCAGCCTCCGCATAGAGCTTATTCAAACCCTCGATGACCGCTGAGTTATGGAATGACTGTTCGGTGGTTGACCAGCTATCCGACCAAATATTTGCGTGCAGATTGGCTAATGCCCACGCTTGTGCCTTCTCGAGGTTCTGGAGACCCTGTACCCCTTCGGTCTCGTTGACTGGAACAGTCACCAAGTCAATGGTGGCTTTGGGTGCCATTGCATGTGAATACTCTACATCCAAAGTCGTCTCATAGGCCCAACTCACCTCAGTCTGTAATTGCTTCGAGTGGTAGTTGGCGGGAGACGGCAAATTATCGTAGTTGAGCACGACATTACCCTCAGGATGGTAGATGTTGAAAGCGGCTGGGGCAGGGAGGCCATAGGCAGCATCGAAATGCGCAAGGTCCGCGCGAATCGTTGGACTCCCGTAGGAGTCGAAGATTACAATGGTCTGACCCTGACCTTGATCGCTGACCGGATAGTTGTACTCAGCAGCCATCTGTGCTGGACCATAGCAGGCAATGTCATAGTTAGTCTCACAATACGATGCGGTTGGCGGTGATGCGGAGACTGATTTGATGACTGGCCCTACCTCGATCATGGGTACTACAGAAGATGCAGACGATGCTGTCGCCGTTGCACCCGGCACAGCCAGTGCAGCCAAGGAAGCAAGAGCGACCGACGATGATACGAGCCCGAGCTTGCGTAGCATGGACCCCCCTTTCTCTCAATCAAGACGATGATAGCACAGAGACAAGCAGCGTGTGGCGAAAACAAAGCTTTTCTTTCGGAACACACCTCAAGATATCTCGCCATCCTCTGAGGAGGAATCGCGGGTAGGACCCGACGCACTGCCCGAAAGAAACATGTGCAGCATGAAGGCCCTCAGGATGAGTTCCGGACGACAATCACCGTCAGCACACTCGTGCTGTCACAACAGCCAACGCGGTAAACAGGTAATGTCCCGAGTGCTTTGCCTATTCGTTGCGGTAACGAACACGATGTAAAGAGGTTCGCCAGTCGAGTACACTTGCTCATTCGCGCCCAAGTGCCGTCGGCAAAGACGGCTGAGACTTGACGATCGTGACAATCTTGGCACCTCTCGAGAAGCGCTTATTTGTGAGTTCCCATCTTGGTACTTCCCCTATCTTACCGGAAGGTCGGTCATCATTGTTGCCGATCAGTAACGTCTCGGATGGCGGCCCTGGAACGTGGTAGTCGCTGGAGGGGAGGGTTGGTCAGTCCGGACGACCGACAATGGTTGACCCAGTCAGGTAGAGACCATTCCCGTTCGTGACTCCCGATGGAGGTGTTTGGTCAGTGGGGCCCCACGATTGATCATCAGCGCCGTTGACTCCGGAGTAGAGGCTGAGGCTGGGTTCTCGTCGTTGATGCCAGAGAGTCGATTGACAGTCGGAATTTTTGGTCACGACAGCCGAGCCCCCGCACCTTACTCAAGGTCTAGCAGGCCCACGACCTGACGCGAGATCGCTAGAGCTTCGGTCTACTTTGGATCCACAACCACAATGGGGTGGCTCTTCAGGTGCATGACACCTTATCGGCGATATCCGAGACGACGCCCCTAGGGGCGATAGAATCGCATCATGCCCCTCATCTCGGAATTAATGCTCATCGATGCCTTTGCAACTCGGCCATTCACCGGCAATCCGGCCGCTGTCGCGCTCTGCGACTATTTCCCTGGGGACTCATATCTACAGGCGATCGCCGCCGAGATAAACCTCTCCGAGACCGCCTTTTGTGTCCCTCGCCCGGATGGCGCCTATGACCTCCGATGGTTCACCCCGACGACCGAGGTCGCGCTCTGTGGACACGCTACCCTAGCCTCAGCTCACGTGCTCGGTGGCGAGGCAGCCTTCCATACCGCGAGTGGAATACTCACCTGTTCGCGAGGTGATAACGGCGAGATCAACATGGATTTTCCACTCGATCCACCGACGGCGATTGACCCGCTCCCGGAGTACTCTCATCTCGCCCCTGTCTGGACTGGCAGGGGCCTCTTCGACCTCCTGATCGTCGTCGATGACCCCGACAGCGTCAAATCGTACACTCCAGACCCCGTCATCCTCAGTCGTGCAGGTACTCGTTGTGTGATCATCACCGCTCCGTCTGAACAACCAACGATCGACTGCGTCAGCCGAGTTTTCGCACCCAACGTCGGGGTCCTCGAAGATCCAGTGACCGGTTCCGCACACTGCACGCTGGCTGCGTACTGGGGTCAACGACTTGGCAAGAATCGGCTCTACGGTGAACAGGCATCTCCGCGGGGCGGCTTCGTATCAATGAGCGTCAAGGGTGATCGTGTGACGTTAGGTGGCCGTTGCGTCACGGTTGGACGTCTTGAACTGATGATCGAATGAGATCGATGGCCGAGACACCGATCGCTCTGATCTTTGGTCTTTCACGCTGGTCTTTCCTGCTGGCCCGGCACAATGCGCTCGCACTGCGCTTGCTGCTAGGCATTCACCGGGGGGGTCGTCATGATCCACAGCCCGCTCAGCAGGGTTGCACGGCACCAGCTAAAATCGCTGGAATAGCGGTCATCAACTTGACCAGTGACCTACTGAAGGCACACAGCGGAAAGCCTGAGTGGGGGGAGGCTGTCCGCGCAGAGCTCTTGGGGGGCATCGCCTCCAGGCCCTACCGGAGCGAGGCAGCGAACTCTCGCCTGATTGCAATCATTGACGAAAAGATTGCTAGGGCATTGGACCTGCTCGCGGTATTTAACGAACGGACGTCTAAATGACAGCTCCCACTGATCCAATGGACCGGATAAAAGACGTCCCGACCGGATTGAAACCTGTCTTGATCGGATCGAGAACGGAGTCGGCCGCATGGAGAACCGAGATCTCGAGAGGGAGATCGTGGCGCAGCCCCGTGCTTTCGTCCGCCGCAAGGACATGACTGCTGTACGTACCATCGCTGGCAACGAACGCTACGAACTCTCAGTTCATCTCATGGAGGCCGAGGAGGCTGAACTCGACCTCCTCGAAGTGATTCTCGAGGGATCTACCCACGAAGGTGAGCATGTCTACGCTACCGCAGAGGCCTCCATCACCGGCGACCACCACGTCATCACACGGGCATACACACGTGCTCTTCTTCTCGTGAAGGCAACGGGTTCGCGAGTACTGGCGCTCGTGGTCGGTGACGAGGAACCGCAACAGCAATTGGTGGCATTTGCGCAACAAGATAAGGTCACCTTGTCACGAAGGCGACGTGCTGGAGCATTCCTCCATGCTCCACTGGCGAGTTTCACTCCAACGTAGCGACATTGTTGCAACCAGGCTTGGGTACGGATTCCGCGCATCTGCAACCAAGGAAGATGCCATGACCTACGCGAAATGGGGGTCTCCTCAAAGGGGTGTGAAAGAGATTGCTGTGAGCCTGCGCTCCTCTTGGCATGTTTTGCTCATGCGTGATTCATGGAACCAAGGAATCGACGTGGCTCCCAAAGTGGTCACGACTCGAGACGAACAGCACCCCCAGCCACCCAAGCGCTAGCACCATTATTCCGATCACCCCGATCACAAACTCCACTCTCACGCCAACGCCAACATAGCCGAGTGTCGTCACCGAGGTGCCAGCTGGAATGTGAACGGCCGTCCAAAGTCCACCATCGACTGGATAACAGCGCTCGAACGTCCCGTTGACCTGACAGTGCATACCAGCTAGATAGGTGTCGCGCATGACCACCAAACCAGCAGTACGCGCTCGAGCCCGCACCGTGACCGACTCTGTGGTCGCCTTCCTACTCACTCCAACGACACCGTGAGCGAACTGTGGGATACCACGGGTGCCCGTCAAGTAGACCCTGTCTGGTAGCACTCCACCGTCATCATGGATAGCGTTGAGGACACGATCAAGGCCAGCCGTAGCAGTTGGCACACTCACACCGTGTGCCTCAGGCACAAGGATCGGATCCACTCCTACGAGTTTGTAGAGAAAATTGGAGTCAGATCGACTACCACCGACGAACTTACCGCGGCCCATCGCACACAGGCCGTCATCGCGAGCAAGGAGGGGGGAGGCCACCGAACACCTCGGTATCAGCCCAACCCCTGTTGGCGCAAATGCCTGAGTGCTAGCGATCTCATTGACACCGAGGCTTCGCAGGATCGTCACAAGATGAGCTGTGGCAATAGCTCCAAACAGCGTTGGTTGTCCAACATCTACTCCGTTCAACCCCGTGGTGGTGAGGTTCGCCGGGATAAGAGCCGCCACAATCGCGCTATAAGGCTTAGGGAGAATCGGGCCAAATACCTGCACTGAGTTCACATCGGTTGGCAGCTGCCACTCCCCAGGGTCGAAGGTGAGGTTGTCAGACTGAGAGATGGTACCCCCATGGAGATGATTCAAAGAGGTGCCCGCCTGCGGTGGAAAAAAATTCGTCGGAAGCAGCAAGACCGTCACCACTACAAAAACAAGGGCTGCTAACGCTCCACTGCCGATGGCCTTGGCACTCCAAATCCCGAGTGCGAACACCACGAGTGTCACACTGGCCAAGTAGAGGGCATGGCGCGCGGCCCCCAGACCATCCACCTGATTCGCGACATGGAGGGCGGTCTCGAAATGGGCATACAACACCAGGTCAAAGGCGATAGCCACCAGCAAGGATACGATGATCTCGTACAACTTGAAGGATCTCGCGACCGAGATGACGAAACCCAACAATAGACACCAAGGCAACCACCAGGCGAATCCCAAGACGCGCAACATGTTGATCGAATCAAAGGGAAAGAACCCGAACACATCGAGCACACCGAGCAGATTCGCGTAGCCCAGGATACCAAACGCCACTAAGAACAGACTTGGTCCAACATACCACAGTGACGCACTGCGATGGCGTAGTACTCCAAACACCGCCAGGACAATGACCAGCCCGAGCACCGGAGTGCCAAGCACCCACACCGCTTGACCCAAATTCGTTGGCTGAGCAACCAGGCCTGGTCCTGAGATATGAGGCAAGCTCAAGGTGGCCAACCAAAAGGGAGGGACGGACCCAAGATACTTGAGCGGCCCATTCTCTCCCATCCCAGCGCTGACAGCGCTCAGCGTAGGGAGAAGGCCGATACTTCCGATCAGAACCCCGAAGGTCCCTGATCCAAGGGTTAGCCAAACTCTCAGTCTGTCGGCAAATGTCCCAAAATGGATAATCATGGCCACGGCAAAGATGAGGATGACGAGTGCCAACAGCGGTAATGCTTCCTGAAAGCCGGAGGTAGCGAGGAAGAACACACTTGTCGCAAAACCTAGGGTGTACACAGTCTTGCGTGGCTTCGCTGGATCCGTGAGGTACCGAAGACTCAAGAGCACAAAGGGCAGCACCATGAGGGGATTGAGCATCTCCAAGTTGATATTGGGAGGCACAACGCCGGCAAGACTGACCCCGACACCGGCCCCAATCGCCGCGATCAGTGATTGGCCAAAGGAGGTGGCGAGGAGATAGGTACCAAAGCTCAGCGCCAGCAGTCGAAGAATGTTCCAGATGGAGTAGTTCGAGGACAACAACAGATGCACGATGAGTTCAGGCGGGAAGACAGGGACGCCTTGGGATGCAAGCAGTGGAATCCCAAAGGCCTGGTAGGGGTCGATGAAGGGCAACTGTAGGTGAAGCCATGCTTGGAGGCCCAGCTGCTCAAGTGGAAGGCTAATATAGCCACCCGCGCTTGGGTCAATCACAAACAACGGTCCAGTCGGCCAATCTGTGTCCGTCTTCAATGCGGCATGGCCAAGCACGACCGGACCATAGATCACGCCGAGCAGCACCAGAAAGAACGCCAGCGCGATGAGGTGGCGAGACCAAGCACTCCGGCGAGCCGATCTCTCCTGCGTATGAACCACAACCACCTAACCAACATCAACCGAGAACGAGTGGTTCTCCGGCTACAGGCACAACTTCCGGCACCATCCTATCTGTCGAGCCTCCCAGTGACGTTTGCCACGGCTTGGCGCTGGAGACGGATTCGAAGGAGGGACGATCGTCTCTTCTTCACTGGCGAAGGCATCGCTAGACGATCTTGGCCGTACGGGATCTGTCAATGCCGAGCGCAGCGCTACCGGTAAGCGCCACATCACCAGCAAGACTGGCATTCAGACGTGCAATCCATAGATGGGCCGCAGGACCGCCACCCCGGGACCCGTGCTAGCCTTGGGCAGTAACCAGCCGCTTGCACCCTAGCCTGTGATCATGCTCGCGAGACTACCCGGAGACCCGGGGGCTGTTCGGTTAGACGGACGGATCTCCATTCCGTACCGGCAATCCTCAACGCTGCTGGTTCATCGATGGCATCGGGGCGCACCCGTCCGTGCCATCCCGAGCAGAGTCATGAGTTGGGCTTGATCACAGTCCCAGCCCCGGATCCACCGCATAGGCACCTACAAGTACGCCTTCGAACACTGTTTCGAACACTGTGGAGTCTCTACGCCGGTGATCTAGCGGGAATTGCCTTCCTTGTGGTGGTGATCGGCCTGTACCTTTCCCCAGCCATCAAGGATGGGGCTGGTTTTGGTCCAGCGGATCTCGGTCGACACCTCTCTCTCTTGACTCGGCTCGCCCACGCCGCCAGAGCGCCACGTGGCATCATCAACGGTGACATCGTCACACAGGGCACCGCCTGGAATACGTTGGATTGGGAGCTCGTCCATCACGGGCAGTTTCCGCTCTGGAACGACTTATCGGGCACTGGGCTTCCGCAATTCTTGAATTTTGAATCAGCTCCACTCGCTCTACCGACCCTCATCGGTTATCTCGTTCCACTTCGATTCGCCTATCTGGTTACGGTTGCCATGAAGCTCCTGATTGCCGGCACTGGCACCTACCTAGCCTCACGGCTGCTAGGTCTCAGGCCCCTGTCTGCGACCTTTGCCGGTACCACCGCAATGCTCTCGGGTGCCTTTGCTGGCTGGCTCGGCTGGGCCATCAGTGGTCCACTCGCCTGGGCAGGCTGGCTTCTCGCTGCTGGGATCCTCCTCTATCGGGCGGAGCCGGGTGATCGAGCAAGGTGGTATGCGCTGCTAGCACTCGCCGTCGCCTTCTCTATCTATGGCGGCTTCCCTGAAGTCTACGTACTGATGGCAGGGGCCTTCGCGCTGCTCTTTGGCTTCACTGGACTTGCGCGGCACCTGAGTGGCAACCAGATCGATTGGGCAGGGGTCCGGCGACTCGGGATTGGCTTGGCCGCTGGACTCGCGCTCGCTATGCCCCTCTGGCTGCCTGGCATCCAGACGTTAGGGAGTTCCGTGCGCGACAGCGAAGGGGCAAGTGTCGGACTATCGCTCCACGCGCTCACACTCCTCGTGGCCCAGGGCTATGACGGTCTACCGTTCGCCACCAAAGCATTCCCCAATGGCACCTTCTTCGGATCCTCGAACTACTACGAGACGGCTGCCTATGTCGGAGTCATCGCTCTCGTCTTGGCCGGCACGGCCATCGTCGTCTGGTGGCGCCGCCCCATCGTCGTCGGGCTCACCGCCTCGGCGATAGGAGCGCTGCTCGTCACCTATCAGATCGGCTCGGGTGCGCCTATCCAACACCTGATTGCCGACCTCGGCCTTGGGAGCATCGCGCCTCAGCGCATCCTTGCCATGCTCGGATTTGCGATCGCGCTACTCTCTGGCCTTGGACTCGAGTTGCTCCTTCGACACTGGTATGAACCGAGGACAAAGATCGCCTTTGCCATCTCGGTCAGCATCATGATCATCATCCTCGCTGTGTTATGGGAAAGGTCATCGATCGGTGCCGTCGCTCTCCCTGGGGGTCACCTCACCGCCTCTCAGGCGACGGCGCTGCGCCAGCGCTCCCTATACTGGCCGACAGCGGAGGTGTTGGGGCTCCTAGTCTTGGCCGCACTCCTGCAACTCCATCAACACACCCATCAACGCTCTGGAACACAGAACTCGCGTCGCGTGCGATCGGCGATGGGTGTGTTACTCGCGGTGCAGGCAGCTTTTCTTATCGTGGCCGGAGTGGGAATTAACTCCTACGAGCCAACGACCTATCCGGTCACACCAGCGGTCACAGCACTTAAGCGGCTCGTCGGCACCTCGCTCGTTGGTCTCGACAGCGTCAAGCAACCCTGTGCCCCTGGTGAGACGGCGACCTCGTGCACCCTCTTCCAATGGGACGGTATTGGCCTGTACCCGGAGATGAACCTTGCCTACGGCATCGCCGAGTTCGCTATGTATGATCCCGTGATCCCCCGGGCCTTCCTGAACGCCTACCCAGCACGTCACACCGATATCTACCAGACAGGGGCCAACCTGTTCAGCCCTATCGTCAACTCGGCGAGCCTAGCTCGTGCCTACGGCATAGGTTATCTCATTGTCCAACCACCCAATCCGATTCCGAAGGGCACTCGGCTCGTCGGGACAGTTACGGCGAGTGGCTTGGCACTCGATGTGGTTCGGGTTCTCAATTCACACCGGTTCAGCTTCGCCAAGCCCACCGCCAAAACCCGAGCCGTAACGACCCAATCAAGGGTCCACCAACGGAGCGATGTCGTGAACACAACGAGTCACCCGAGCGATGCGCGTTACGTCATCGATGTTCGAGCACCCCATCGGGCACAACTGATCATTCGAATCACTGATGCACCGGGTTGGCACGCGACAGCAAATGGTCACCCAATTCCCATCCATCGCGCAGCCGGTGATCTGATGTCTGCCACCGTACCAGCCGGCACCCGCGTGATTGAGATCACCTATGGCCCAGCGTTGCTACAGGTCGGGGAGTGGTTCGCATTTGCTAGCCTTGTCGGCCTCGCACTGTACGGGCTCCTCGAAACGCTACGGCATCGATCGCCATCGAACCAGGGCCGTTGAACTGTGACCGCCCCAAGCCCAACCACTGAAGGATCTCCTAGCAATGAGGGTTGTGGTACTCGGTGTCTGGTCGATCAGGCAAACTGCGACTGAAGCATCGAAGCCAACATCTGTCTCGCAGGAGCCGTCAAACCGAATCCCAGACCAGCACGCTCTGGGTGGGGCATGAGACCAACCACATTGCCTTCAGGGTTCGCAACACCGGCAATATCGTTCGCTGACCCATTCGGGTTATCAAGATACCGCAGCACGACCTGGCCGCCTGCTTCAAGGCGCTCAAGGGTCTTCGCATCGGCGGTATAGTTACCCTCAAAATGGTTGATCGGCAGGGAGAACTCCTCACCACGGACCATACCCGATGTTAGCACAGAGGTGGTCTGTTCCACCCTGACGAGGACTTCACCACAGACAAACTGGAGGCCAGCATTGCGTTGCAGCGCTCCCGGCAGCAGTCCTGCCTCGGTGAGTACCTGGAAACCGTTACAGATGCCCAGCACCCGGCCACCCTCGTTGGCATAACGCGTCACCGTCTCCATGATCGGGGAGAAACGAGCGATCGCACCGGTGCGTAGATAGTCCCCATAGGAGAACCCCCCCGGGATAATCACCGCCTCATAGTCATCGAGCTGGTGTTCTCGATGGCTCACCAACTGACTCTCACATCCGAGTTCTGCGTAGGCACTCATGACATCGAACTCACAGTTAGAGCCAGGGAAGACGACGATCCCGATCATGACAACTCCTCAACGCTTTCGACCTCATAGCTCTGAATCACCGGATTTGCGAGCAGTCGTCCAGCAAGCTCGTCGGCACTTTTACGAGCCTCATCGAGTGATGCGTACTCACCCTCCACCGCAAAAGATCGTCCCGCATGGACGCCACGGACCTCACCATAACCGAGTTGAAGGGCAGCATCGTAGATGGCCTTGCCCTCGGGGTCGCTGATCCCGCTCTTGGGCATCACTCTCACGTTGATGCGATATCTCATGATCTCTCCCTCTCTCTCGGCAGACCCGCTCCCTGCGCCATGGGTCAACGCTCCACTCCACGATAGGCACGACTCTGGCCTGGCCAGGCATCGAAGGAGCTCCCAGCGAGGATCTCAAAGACATCCCGATAGGCGCTACGCACCCGCTCGATCAGCTCCTCGTCGAGCTTTGGGGCCACGCCATCTCCTCGAAAACCCTGCTTCGTGAGCCAGTCGCGCAGTAGCTGTTTATCGAGCCACTCCGGGTTGGTGCCCGGCTCGCCTCTGACGATCCTTGAGGAGTCAGGGGTCGCGATCTCGTCGGCGAGGACGAGCTCCCCATCGATGTAGCCAAACTCAAACTTCGAGTCGATCAGGGTCAGTCCATGCTCGCGAAACCACGAGGCCAACGCTGAATAGACGCTCGTTGTCAGCTCCTCGAGCTCACTGGCTAACGCCGTTCCATGGAGATTGCGTAACTCCTCGGGCGTGAGCGGTCGATCATGCCCCGTCTCCTCCTTCGTCGTCGGAGTGAAGATCGGCTGCGGCAGCGGGTCACCAAACGAGAGGCCTGTTGGCAATGACACCCCTTGGACCGTTCCCGTTGATCGATAGGCCTCCCACGCGCTTCCGACGAGATAGCCCCGTGCCACGCACTCAACGGGGAGCATCTCAGCTCGCCGAACCAATGTCGCTCGACCCACAAACTCAGCCGGGACCTCCGTTGGGACACTCACAAAGTGGGTCACAAAGCGGTCCCCGAGTGCGCGGAAGGCAGTAGCGCTGATCGCACTCAGGAGACGTCCCTTATCGCGTACGGGTTCAGCGAAGACCCGATCATAGGCGCTGATACGGTCGGTGGCCACCATCAACAGCTTCGTCGGATCATCACGAACGGCATAGACCTCGCGAACCTTGCCAGATGCGATCAGATCGAGGTCCATGTGCTCCCCTTGAGGGCTTCGAGACGACCAAAGAGTGAATCGAGGTTGGCTAACAGGCGATCGAGTGAGGTCAGCTCCTCGACTGTGGCCGCGGGCAGTGGGCAACGCGCGTCCTTGGCAAGAATGGCACCGAGCTCACCATCACCGGCGAGCACCCGAGTGGTGGCCTCTTGCACGATCCGGTACGCCGCATCCCGATCGAGGCCGGTGCGGATCATCGCGAGCAGCAGGCTCTGGGAGTAGATCAAGCCATGGGTGTTGGCTAAATTGCGCTCCATCGACTCCTCGTGTACGACCAGATCGGCGACCAGCCGATCAAATCGGGTCACCATATAATAGACGAGCTGAAAGGCGTCGGGAAACATCATCCGCTCAACGGAGGAGTGTGAGATATCACGCTCGTGCCAGAGTGCAATATCCTCCAGAGCCGGGATCACAAAACTCCTCGCAAGCCGAGCCATACCACAGAGGCGTTCAGAGAGGATCGGGTTCCGTTTGTGCGGCATGGCCGACGAGCCCTTCTGGCCGGGTGCGAATGGTTCCTGGACCTCCATCACCTCGCTCCGTGCGAGATGGCGAATCTCGAGCGCACCTCCCTCGATCATCGCCGCGGTTGAGGCCAGGGCGGTGATCACCTCCGCATGTCGATCTCGCCCGATCACCTGGGTAGCGGGCGCCGGGTCAAGCCCAAGGGAAGCCAGGGCGCTCGCCTCTAGTGCAGGCGAGATATTTGAGTAGGTTCCGACCGCCCCTGAGAGTTTGCCCACCGCCATCTGGGCTCTCGCCCGGACGAGCCGGGTGCGCTCTCGATCGAGCGCCAACGCCCAGAGCGCAAGCTTGGCTCCAAAGGTGGTTGGTTCTGCGGCCATGCCATGGGTTCGCCCGAGCATCGGGGTTGTACGGTAGGCCAGCGCTTGGGAGCGCAAGGTAGCGAGCAGGTGATCGACGGCGTCGAGCAACAACTCCATAGCGCCGACGATCTGCAGTGAGAGTGCGGTGTCGACGATATCAGAGGAGGTAAGACCAAAGTGGAGAAAACGAGCGGCAGGGGTATCGTAGGTCTCCTGTAAGACATCGACAAAGGCCGCGAGGTCATGATTGGTCACCGCCTCCCGCGCGAGTACCCGTTCAACGAACTGGTCGTCGATCACTACCTCACGGGTGAAGAGTGGGGCCACCCGACTGGGTTCCAGCTCGCCGGTGTCGGCCATCGCCCGCACCACCGCGAGCTCGACATCACGCCAAAGCTCCATGCGATTACGATCGGAGAAGATGGCGGTCAACTCCGCTGATTCGTACCGAGGAATCACGACAATCTCCTTCGTTGTGAGCGAGTCACCGAATCGTACCTGACTCTCTTATGACACTCTCCTATGACCCTATATCGCGACGGTACTGGAGCCCATCAAAGTCGATCAGGTCCACCCCCCGATAGGCCCGACTCCGCGCCTCGGCAAGCGTCGCACCTAACCCGGTCACCGCGAGCACGCGCCCACCGTTCGTGACGAGTTCCCCGTCACGAACGGGGCTCTGTCGGTCGGAACCATGTCCATCGGAACCCTGTCGGTCGGGAGGTTGTCGGTCGGGAGGTTGTCCGCCGCGGCTCGCCACACCGGCGCCAAAGACGAAAACCCCCTCAAGAGATCGTGCGGCCTCGATGCCAGTGATAGTCGCTCCCCGCTCAGGGTTCTCCGGGTAACCAGCGGCGGCCAGGACCACGGTGATCGCACTCTGATCAGACACACGCAGGCTCGGAATTTGCTCCCCAAGCGCAGCTGCCATCAGGGCTTCAGCCAGACCGCCGGTGATGCGAGGGAGGACCACCTCTGCCTCGGGATCGCCGAAGCGCACGTTGTACTCGACGAGTTTGGGGCCAGAGTCGGTCAGCATGACGCCGGCGTAGAGAATGCCACGGTACTCGATGCCGAGCGCGGTTAAGCGTTCGAGCGTCGGTGCGATCATCGAGGAGCCGACCTCATCCAACACCGCAGCGCTCACATCCTCCACGGGGGAGATCGAGCCCATGCCGCCGGTATTCGGCCCTCGGTCGCCGTCGCCAAGCCGTTTGTAATCACGGGCGCTGGGCAACAGCACAAAATCACGGCCGTTACATAGAGCAAAGACAGAGAGCTCTCGACCCTGCATACCCTCCTCGATCACGACCCTGGTGCCTGCCTCACCAAAGGAGAGGCCGGCGAGTTTGGCGGCCAGATCCTCCTCGGCCTCGGCGCGATCGCTGGTCACCAAGACACCCTTGCCAGCGGCCAGCCCGTCGGTCTTGATCACATAGGGCGGCCCGAACCGATCGAAAAGTTCGAGACCCTCTCCTAATGAGGTGGCGACACCAAAGGCCGCGGTTGGCACCTTCGCTTCGGCGCAGAGTTGTTTCAGGAAGGCCTTGGACCCCTCAAGCTGTGCCCCTGCAGCACCGGGGCCAAGGACGTTGATGCCACTCGCCAACAGTCGATCAGCGAGGCCATCAACCAATGGAGCCTCCGGCCCGATCACCACGAGATCTGGACGGAGCGCCTCGGCTTCGAGGCTACTCACCTCGACGTCTGCCCTCATCCCGGCGTTGCCCGGTGTCACGATGACCTCGTGGTGTGCGGAGAGGTTTCGGGCAAAAGCGTGCTCTCGCGCACCCTGGCCAACGACGACGATCCTCATTTTCTCAGGTCCACCACCTGGTCACGTCCCGGACCAACACCCAGCCACGAGATCGGCACCCCTCCTCGCTCCTCCAGGAAACTCAAGTAGCTCATCAGCTCCTTGGGCACGTCGGCTCGCACACGACAGGCACCGATAGCACGTTGCCAACCTGGAAACTCCTGATAGACCGCCTGTGCCTTGTGAAGGTCCGACTGATGGTAAGGCCAATCCTCTGTGAAGTCACCGCCAACCGTGTAACCGACACAGACCTTCACCGTCTCAAGGGTGTCGAGCACGTCAGCTTTGGTGATCGCAAGGTCGGAGAGCGAATTCAGCGCTGACGCATGGCGCAACATCGGCAGATCGAACCAACCCACCCGACGGCGCCGTTTGGTGTTGGTTCCATACTCATGGCCGCGATCGACTAAGAGATCGCCGATCTCGTCGGTGAGCTCTGAAGGGAAAGGCCCTGCGCCAACTCTGGTGATATAGGCCTTGGCTACCCCCATGACTCGGTCAATCTGACGGGGCCCAAGTCCGGTTCCGGTGCAGGCACCCCCAGCAGTTGGATTCGATGAGGTCACATAAGGGTAGGTGCCGTGATCGAGATCGAGGAAGGTCGCCTGTGCCCCTTCGAGCAAAATTCCCTGTCCCTGATCGTAAAGATCGTGGAGTAGCTTGACGGTATCGGCGATACGTGGCGCCATGCGAGGTGCATACTCCCCGAGATAGTCAGCCAGAATTTGGTCAGCATCCACCGGCAGACGGTTGTAGATCTTGGCAAGGATCTGATTCTTCTCCTTGAGGACAACGTCGAGCTTTTCAGCAAAAATCTTCTCATCGAGTAGGTCCTGGACTCTCAGACCGATGCGGGTCGATTTGTCGGCATACGCTGGGCCGATTCCCCGGCGTGTCGTGCCTAATTGATTCTTGCCGAGAAAACGCTCGGTGAGTCGATCGATCTCATGGTGATAGGGCATGACCAGATGCGCGCTACCAGAGACGACAAGCTTTGAGGTGTCAATCCCCCGACTCTCTAAAAGATCAAGCTCCTCGAAGAGAACCTTTGGATCAACCACCAAACCATTTCCAATCACCGCGGTGACATGAGGATAGAGAATGCCACTGGGGACGAGCTGGAGCGCGAACGTCTCATCCCCAACCACGATGGTGTGACCGGCATTGTGTCCACCCTGATAGCGAACGACCGCCGCCATCTCGGCGGCAAAGAGATCGGTAAATTTACCTTTACCCTCGTCGCCCCATTGGGTCCCTAAAACAACGGTGGTACTCATCGATACGTGCTCCCTTGTGTGATCATCGCTCGTGTGATCGTCGCGACGACAGCCATGGCCGCCCAACAGCTTACTCGCCAACTCCGGGACTGCCTAGCCCTTGACTGATAGACCAATCATCTCCTTCTGTGGTGTTCTGACCGGAGGGGAGCTATCGGCGTGAAGAAGCTTGGCTTGCCGGCCAACGACATCGATCCCCTATGACAAGCCCGTATGAAAAGGCGAAGTACACTCAACCGATTCGGGCCTCGTTGCTGCCGCCACGATGGCGCCGAGACGATATTCCATTTTTCAGTGCCGATTATTAATAATCTCTTGACGAAGTGTTGGGTACAGCAATGTCCGTTGACGCGATGTCCGATGACTGGATTTTGGTGCTGCACCGAACCAAGACAGCACCAAGTCATCCACGATCAACAGCTCAAGGAGAGCCATAGATCTGCTCCAAACCGAGATCAAGGAGCTGGCCAAGGGTGATGGGCCAAGCCTCCATGAACCCGTCTATCGAGTAACCCGGCGCGGGTACCACTTCTCTCGCACTGTTCTCTAGCGGTTGCTGTATTCTATTGCCCTACCCGCTACCGTGTGATGCATTGGCGTGTGATCCACTAGCGTGCGCGTAGCTAGAGATCGCTAACAGAAGCTATGAGACTCTTGTACTGCACTATGTGTTGACCCTCTCGATCCTGTTCACCACTCAGTGCTTATTCGGCCCTACGAACAGAGGGAACCGATACCACCCACGAAGATCAATCGGCTATTCAAACCCTCATTGGGGGTGGGCCACCACTCTGCCACAACACGAGGGTAGCGTGCGTGCCTTGGGTCGGCAATCACCGGGAAAGCAACGTCCCTGCGCACACCGACCCGGAGTCTGTCATTCAACTAAAACTCAGCAAACTCACGACAACAATTCAGCCAAGGAGCAGACGCTATTGATGGAAGTGATGGTGCAATAGTAAGCAAGGCGATACGGTATACTCAGAAGATGTGATAGTCAAAACGGAGCGATCGGTTGGAAAGGAACTTGAAGGAGCTGTTCATTGCCATCAAAGGTTCCCGTGACCAACCCAAAGGGTCGTACTGCCACGAAGAATGGCGGTTCGATAACTCGGGTTCGACGGGACACTTCTGTTGCCATGTTGATTGCAACAAGCAAGGAACGATCTTCCGAAGGCTCGGCTAGACCACTAAAATATAGGAGAAATAGCTGTCGAGAACTTGAATTGGCGGGTATTGCCTCTTCACTATCGAACAGGACCAGTCATCGGCGTATGGGTACGAATAGACCAGCATGATAACGGTGGAACAACAAAGGAGCACAGAAAATGGCCGATAAGGGAGCTACGAGTTCATTGCGGATGGAGAACAAGGCGATCAATGATTACCTTGCGCACCTTGAGACCTCAAAGCCACGCAGGGGGCGCAAGCGCGACGTGGGCAAAGTACGCATGCAGCTGGAGGAGATTGAGAAGCGGCTCAGCGAAGTCAGTGGAATACGCCGGGTTGACCTTCTCCAAAAACGAGCCGACCTCAACCAAGAGCTGGAGCGCCTCGGCTCTGCGAACGATGGAACCCAGCTCGAAAAGTTGTTTGTTGAGTATGCCTCCTCCTACTCTGTGAGGAAAGGGATCCGCTACGAGACCTGGTTGGAGGCCGGTGTTCCGGCAACCGTGCTCGCAAGGGCCGGCATTCGACCACACGCCTGATCGCACGCATCGCTGATCGAATGACGACAGCTCTCCATCGCTCATGGGTTAGCGCTCAGGAGAATGGAGAGCTGTCGTTAGTTTTGCCTATTCGGCGAAGGCTCAGGGAGCCGGTCTTTGCCCTGAGATGATCGCCTAGCCATCCATCGGCACATCCCTGCAAGGTCAGCTCTACTGTACTCCTCTAAGAAGTGCCCTCGACGTTGTTATTTGACGTGCGGTCCACACACCGTGAGCCGGCAATGTGAACCTACGACGGCCTGATCACATGGCTCGACCCATCGCGACTGAGTGATGGAGTGCGCTTGCTGTCGGGGGAATTGGGTCATCGCATAGACCGGAATCCATCTGAACTGTCACACCTCGGTCGCAACCGGGCCAGCGTTGATCGCTCGATCACCGCTGACGTCATGACTCCTGACGACGTTACTCCCAACGACATCTGATCGGTCGAGATGGTATGGGTCGAGATGGTATCGTAGGCTAAGGCTTGAGACCACGGCCAGGGTAGGCTCCTAGAGCGTGGAGAGCGATATCTATCGGCCCCTTGGCCTCACCGAAGACGAATTCAGTTTGATAGTTCACCAACTGGGGAGAGAGCCGAACCTCGTCGAGCTCGCGATGTTCTCCATCATGTGGTCAGAGCACTGTTCCTATAAGTCTTCACGCATCCATCTCCGCCGCCTCCCCTCTGAGGGTCCCAGGGTGATCATGGGTCCAGGCGAGAATGCAGGTGTGGTCGCAGCCACCGACACGATCTCGGTGGCCCTCCGCATGGAGAGCCACAACCATCCAAGCGCGATCGAACCGACCCAGGGAGCAGCAACCGGAGTGGGGGGCATTCTCCGCGATATCTTCACCGTCGGGGCTCGCCCTACCGCCTTGCTCGACTCGCTGTGGATGGGTGATCAGAACGACCCCAGGTCCCGCTGGATCTTCGACGGTGTCGTTGGCGGGATCTCCTCCTACGGCAACGCTGTCGGCGTGCCAACGGTTGGAGGAGAGATTCACTTTGCAACACCCTACGGTGAGAATCCGCTAGTCAACGTCGTCGCCGTCGGCATAGCCGAGACCAGCCAGCTGGTGCGAGCACTCGCCACCGGTGCTGGTAACCAGGTGGTTCTCCTCGGTGCCGCCACCGGTCGAGATGGGATCGGAGGCGTCTCGGTGCTTGCATCGAGCGGTTTCGATGAGACGTCAGCTGACAAGCGCCCCTCCGTGCAGGTTGGCGATCCATTCGAGGAGAAGAAGCTGATCGAGGCGTGCCTTCGCCTCCTCGATGCCAAACTCGTGGTGGGCATCCAGGACCTCGGTGGGGCCGGGCTCACCTGTGCCACCTCAGAGACAGCAGCCAATGCTGGCAACGGCATGAAGGTCTGGGTTGACAGAGTTCCCGTCCGAGAGCCAGGAATGACACCCATGGAGATCCTCTGCTCGGAGTCCCAAGAGCGGATGCTCGCCATCGTGACGCCAGAGAACTTACCAGCAGTCATGGCCATCTGTGAGGATCAGGAGGTGTTGGCGACCGTCATCGGTGAGGTGACCACACCCGACGAGGAGGGTGACTATGCGGGTCGTGGCGTGCTGCGAGCCTACTTCGGAGGCGAACTCGTCGCCCAGATTCCAGCTGCTGCCCTCGCTGACGAAGCACCGCTCTACGATCGGCCCCAGCAGGAGCCAGCCGATCTTCATACTCGAACGAGCCAGAGCGTCATTGCACCGACTGAGTGGCACACCACTGTGCTGGCCGTCCTTGACGCACTCGACTTCGATCCGAGCTCCATCTATCACCGCTATGACCACATGCTCTTTCGCAATACGCTGGTCACCCCAGGCGCCGATGCCACCCTCCTGGCGATTCGTGCCCCAGGCATCGGCAGTACCGATCTCGCTATGGCCCTCTCGGTCGACGGCAACCAACTCTGGTCACGCGCCGACCCAAAGTGGGGTACGGTCGCGGTCGTCGCGGCCTCGCTCGCCAACCTCGCCTGTGTCGGCGCCACCCCCGTTGCTCTCGTCGACTGCCTCAACTTTGGCAACCCTGAGCACCCCGAGGTGATGTGGCAACTATCACGGGCCATCGATGGGATCGCCGAGATCGGACGCATCGTAGGAGTTCCAGTGATCGGCGGCAACGTTAGCCTCTACAACGAGGCCAACGGTCACGACATCGACCCGACACCAGTGGTCTCAACCATCGGTTTTCGACCGCTTCCCACCCATCCAATCCCAGATCCTCGTCGGGCCCACGGAACCGTCATCTTGGTCACCACTGGCGAGGCGCCAACGCTCACCGGATCGGTGTTTGCCTCCATCCTCGGTGACCGCCGAGGAGCCTTCCCCGCGATCGACCTCCCGCTGTTCAACCACCTGCTCGACGTGGTTGCCGAGCTGGTCGTCGACGAGGAGCTGGTCAACGCCGCCCATAACCTCAGCGCCGGGGGTCTCCTGGCAGGGGCCGTTCGACTCGCACGCCTTGCGAGAGTAGGGCTCACAATTCACCCGCCAGCCGACACCGCAGAGGCACTCATCGGAGAGCACCCTGGCCGTTTCCTCTTGACCACCACGGACCCAACCGCGCTCCTGGATCGTCTCAGCCAGGAGGGACTTGAGGGCATCGTGATCGGTGAACTTGGTGGCGACACGGTCACCTGCGAGGATTGGCTCCATATCCCTATCAATCGGCCAACCAAGATTGGAATGCTATGACACCAGCCAGACGGAGAAACCGCCCGACCTCAGCAACCATCACCCGTACCGTCGACGCCCAGCCGATCAGCGAAGTCGACTACCTCCATCTCGTTCTCGACAATCGCACGATCGAGCGCGATGATCTCGCGCGTCAAATCGATGAGCGCAATGCACAGCTCGCAGAGATGTTGGGTTCGACAAGCTGGAGGTTGACCAAGGGACTGCGGCAGCTTTCAACGGGTCTACGCTCTGAGGTCATTCCACGTCTCTCCGAGGAGCTTGGACGTTCCTCATCCCTGTTGGCGCTCACCGAAAAATTCGCACCTTCGGTGAGCAAACGGCTGAGCCCCGCCAAAAAAAGCCAGCCAACGGCGCCAACCGACCACGCTCTGATCCTCGAAGACGAAGAAGAAGAGCTCGATATCGAGCCCTACCTCCGCTGGGTTCGCGAGTTCGATGAGGCACTTGATGAGGACGCCATCCGCTCCTTTATCGCCAAGCTCGGCTACCAGCCAACCATCTCCATCGTCATGCCGACCTACAACTCCCCAATCGTCTACCTGCGCGAAGCCATCGAATCCGTGCGCCACCAACTCTATCCCAACTGGCAGCTCTGCATCGTCGACGACGGCTCCCTAACCCCTGAGGTACGCGACGTGATCAACGAGTACGCCGAGGCTGATGATCGGATCATCGCCCATTTTCGCCCGCATACCGGCAACATCGCCGCCGCAACCAATGACGGAATCCAGATGGCCACCGGCGACTATGTTGGTTTCCTGGATCACGATGACCTCCTTCGACCCCACGCACTCAGTTGGGTCGTCGCCACCCTGAACCGGTACCCTGACACGGTCGTTCTCTACTCCGACGAGGACAAGCTCACCGTTACCGACCAACGCTACAGTCCGTACTTCAAGCCAGATTTCGACCCCATCTTGCTTCTTGCCCAGAACTACATGACCCACTTCTTCGTCGTCCGACGGGAAGAACTCAACCAGGTCGGAGGTCAACGAACTGGCCTGGATGGCTCCCAGGACTGGGACCTCGCGCTTCGCATCACCGAGGCCGTTCGCGAAGACCAAATCCGCCACATCCCCGTCATTCTCTACCATTGGAGAATGATCGCCGGCTCGACCGCGATCCGCGTCCAGCTCAAGCCCGAGGCGATGCGCGCCGGCACCCGAGCAGTCGAGGAGGCGCTCGAACGTCGGGGCATCCCGGCCCGCTTAGAACCAGTGCTCGACGACGCCTACCATCTCGTTCACTTCGAGGCTACCGGTACACCCCACGTAGCCATTGTGATCCCAACCCGGAACCATGGTGACCTGCTCGAGCAGTGTCTCAAGAGCCTTGAGATCACCGACTACCCCGACTACGAGGTGGTCATCATCAACAACGAAAGCGACGAGCCTGCGACGCTCGAGCTCCTTCACGAGGTCAGAAATCGTCCCCATCATCGGGTCCTTGACTATCCGCATCCCTTTAACTACGCCGCCATGCACAACTGGGCGATCGCTCAGATCGACGCCGCCTATATCTGCATGCTCAACAACGACACGGAGGCGATCAACGCCTCCTGGCTCACCGACATGGTTGGGATGTGTATGCACGACAACATCGCCGCCGTGGGTGCCAAGCTCTGGTATCCCGACCATACCATCCAACACGCCGGAGTAATCCTTGGCATCAACGGTGAGGCCGGACACCGCTACAAGATGGCCAAGGACCACGAGATCGGGCACGGCGGACGTATCATGCTCGCTCAGCGCCTCTCGGCGGTGACGGGAGCCGCCATGCTCGTCTCCAAAGCCGCCTACGACGAAGTCGGTGGCTTTGATGAGGAGTTCACCGTCTCTCTCAACGACATCGACCTCTGCCTCAAGCTCGGTGAAGCTGGCTATCACATCGGCTACACCCCGGCAGCTCAGCTGATCCACCATGAATCAAAGTCACGGGGGATGGATACCGAACCAGCCAAAAAGGGGCGCTACGGTACCGAGGTCATCCGCTACTGGAAGAAGTGGGCACCCAAGATTCTGAACGATCCCTACCACAACCCGAACGCCTCGATCAATGACATCGGCTGCGGGGCAGCCTGGCCACCCCGGGTTCAGCTTCCGTGGTCAGAGAACCTGATAGGGATCGAGCTTCCTTGCCCACGCCCTGCCCGCTACTTCCCGTCAAACCCCATCGTCTTGGAACCAGGCGGCGAGATCGAGTGTGAACTCATCCTCCCTGATCAGCTGGCTCCCCAGATCGACCGGGTAACGTTCTGGGCGATGGAGATCGAACCCTATGCCATCAAGGCCCATACCTTCTCGATCGATGAGACAACGGTCAACGCCGTACCCTCCTGGCTGCACTTCGATCCCGTCAGCATCAGACTCGATCGTGCACGAACCAGCCCGACGACGATGAGGCTGCGCCACGAAGGCGATACACCTGTTCTCGTCGAGGCGGTGACCATCGACGGAGCCCTCACGCTACGCGTGAAGGTAGAGCAGAGAACAGGCCCACAGGTCTGACCCAGGTCTTCGCGAGTGTCCACTCATGCGGCCCTTGCGACGATGGTTGACGAACCAGCCGGACCCTGTCGGCATTGCATGACCAAGACACAGCAGCTGGTTCGCGCACAACATCGGTGCATGCCTCGCACAGGTCTTATCGCCTTCCATTGGCCATCATCAACGAGGAGGCGCGCGCTCGTAAGCGCAGCATCGCATAGACCCCCAGGAATGGTCCTACGCTCAATAGGGCAAACGCCCACTGCCAGCCGATGGCATTCTTTGCGACTGCAATCAGGTTAATCGAGATTATTGTGATGAAAAATCCTATGGCTGTCTGAAGCGTGAGTGCCGTACCGATATATTGAGGGGTAGTAAGTTCCGTGACAGCGGCGGAGAATTGGGCAGAGTCGGCGACAACAGTAATCCCCCACAACATCCCGATACCGATCACAACCCATGGAGGACCTCCGTACGCCAAACCAATGATAAGCGCACAGAGCCCACTCATCGCCATTGCAACGCTCGTTACCATCGTGCGTCCAACCCTGTCGGCGAGAAGACCTCCAGCCACCGATCCAATAGCCCCAGCGATGCCTATCACAAGAAAGCCGATCATGGTGGCACTTGCGACTACCCCACTCCGGTCGCCAGATGCGACAAAGCTGGCATACACGAAGGCAGGAAACCATGTCCACATGGCATAGAGCTCCCACATATGTCCGAAGTATCCGTAGTCTGCCAGCATGGCTGCCTTGTTGGCAAACACAGCGTGCAAGGAGACCAGAGACATCTTGGGAGGGATGCTGTGTGTCTCGCGAGGGGGATTCGGGAGGAGAAAGGCAATGATCCCTGCTCCAAGAAGTGCCAGACCAGAGCTAGCCAGCAGTATGACCTGCCACGGCGCGCTAACACCGACAAACAGGATGAGGTGTGGGAGTGCCGAACCCAGGGTAAGCGCACCAACCAGGATACCCACAGCGGTACCTCTACGAGCAGGTGACCATTCCGTCACTAGTTTGACCGCTACCGGGTACACACCAACCATCGCTATCCCTGTAAGCATGCGTAGTATCACCCCCATCTCCCAGGAGTTGCTGAAGATGAAGAGGGCATTGACCAAAGCACCGCCCACCGCGGACAGGAAGAATATCCAACGCGCATTGAACCTGTCAGCTGTACCGGTGATGGAGCTGATGAGTGCACCTAGGACGAACCCTAATTGCACGGAGGCGGTCAACAAGGCTACCTCTAGAGAGTTCAAATGCCACAGATGCTGTAACGGTGTGGAGACAACCGATGCGCTAAACCACACACTCAAGGTCAGTATCTCTGCTATGGCGATAAGAAAAAGGGCCATCCATGGGGAAAAGCGTCGACGCGCTTGCGTGCTCACTCACGTAACAACCGGGCGATCACGCGACTATTCCCAGCAGCGCAGCTCCGACCAGACGGCCTGAGCGACCTTGCTTGTGTTCAACTCGGTACTCTTCGGCACTGCGAGCGTATCCTTTTGCACCAACACCGAAGGCAACAGAACCTACTTCGGTACCGAGGAGCCCAAAGCTTCACGAAGGTCGACAGGGTATCTTTCACTCCCGGTGGTCGGGTATGCCAGTCGAGCTCCAAGGCACGACTGGCATGCAATGGCAGTGCTCACCGACGCATGCGTGGTCCTCATGGAGCGTCTCGTCCTCAAGAACCTCGGGAGGGATCGACGATGATCACCGGCGCTAACACCAGCTACAGAGAGGGCCAACTGCGTACCCCGTTGTGTCAACAAGCCAGCCAACAGCTAGCTGCAACCGGCCCACACCCATCTCGCTCCCTGATGACGCATCGCTCGGTCCCTCGTCACAATCCATCAGAGACCCTTCGACAAAGTCCATCTACCCAGTGGACTCAACGAACGATCCTCCCATTTCCTCCATCGGCGTTCGACAAAGTGAAGGCTAACCTGAAACAGCTAACTCGATTTCGCCGTCGGTCAACATTTCGTACGATATCGAGTCATGCATTCCAAGGCTGGAACGTGTCCACCTGAACGTCGTGGTGTCGAAGATATCCTCTGGTCCCCAACCGGTCTCACCCAAACCGTTCCCGACAATCCGCACCGCTACCAGAAGGATTCGGTTCCAACGGATCACCTATCGTCAGGTATGCTCCACGAGGATCTCGACACATTTTGTTCACACTCGGTCAAACCCGTATCTCGATCAACCAATATTCGCTCCACCACCAGTTCAAGTACCACGTCATGGTGCTTGGTCATAGTGCTTGGTCATGGTGCTGGGTCATGGTGCTGGGTCAGGTTTGGTAATGACACCTCAGGCGCTCCCCATCGAGCGTGGCGTTGAAGAATGTCGAACGGGCTCAACGTGGCTTGCCTTGACACAACAGCCATGTGCAAGCCCGTTCGATACGAAAGTGCAATCAATAGAGTTTTGCGAGGGCGCTGGCAGGCTCGTTGAACACGGTCTTCAAACTGCCAGAGGATGTGAACTTCACAACCTCAAACGAGGAGAACACATTATGGTACTGATTGAAATCCTCGTTCCCACTAGCGCCTTGATAGTTGATCTTCGAACCCTTCTTCAACAACGCTGCGCAGCTCGTATAGGTATAGCACTTGGTCCCCGGCGGATTCGATACCTTAGTGATAAACGGGCGCCAAACCGTCGGATTTGACGAGTGGGCTGCATCCATAGCGAGTGCTGCAATGATTACCGCGTCATACATCGCTGGCGATGCTGGCAACGGCTTGTTGGTGTGCCACACCGCTTGATAAGCGTTCAGGAACGCCGCGTTTGACTGTGCGTACGCTGGAGGAGCCGCCATGCCAGACAGCCACTTGCTGGCATTTGCGAGTCCCATCGCCTGGGCCATCTGGGTAGAGGCACCTGTATCGCCCGTGATGAACGGCAGATTCAGATGCCCTAATTGGCTGACATTAGCAAAGAACGTGCTCGCCGTCTGCGGGTCCATATGAAAGAACACGCACTGTGGTCTCTGTGCTCCAGAGAACATCTTCGCAACTGTCGAAAGATACGAACTCTGGCCCGCGACAATTGTTTCGCTGGCCACGATCTTGCCTCCCAGCTTCTCGTAGGCTCTGGTGACCGGTCCGACCTCCGCTTGTGCATTGGGCCCTGAATCATACACCTCCGCCGCAAGGTGGCACCCCTTGCCCTGATATGCATAATATGCCTCGCCAGAGAGGAGCTCGGAGTCCGACGGGAAGACCCGGTAGACATAAGGATACTTCATATAATCGAGCTGCGTCGTACCGCCCTCCATGAAGTCCACCACATGATCTGGACCAAACTGGCGAACCACACCCTCGATCTCGAGCGACGATGGCCCAAAGATCACCGAAGGGTTGTGCAGCAGCAGGGTATGGAACGCGGTAACCGCATCGACTGGGTCTCCGGCGGTGTCGGCTAGCGTCCCGGAGATTTTTGCACCAAGGACCCCTCCGCCATGATTGACTGCATACAGGCCAGCCTCAACTCCATGATCGAACCACTGGCCGACAAACGCCTCTTTCCCACTCATCGGGAGGAGAATCCCAGCCTGAATCGTGCCGCTAATACCCTTTGACTTACCGCTCGTGCTCGCCGCGCTAGCCGTGCTGCCGCACGCTGCCATGGTCATGGCTCCAAGGGCGAGTAGACTGGTACCAACAACTCCTCCTCTTCGGACTCTGCTCTTGCGGACCCTGTTCCCTCGCACCGACTGCTTACGCAACATGAATAACTCCCCCTTTTCCTTTCACTCATACCTCGTCGAGGTAGAGACTTATCTCAGGCCTGCCGCTCTGCAGAAGCGCCCAAAAAGATGCTCGCTAAGTCCAACTTGCGAAGAATCTCCGGAGCCGCATGGTCGTGGTTGCGGCCCGCAACAATGATGTAGCAATGATCCGAACTATCGAGTGCTCTGTCTACGTTCTGCTCAACGACCACCACACTGGTTCCCAGCTCGCTAATGGCAGCGATCTGTGTCCATACCACCTCAACATTTGCAGGAGATAGACCAGCTGTAGGCTCATCCAATAGCACCACCTTGGGCTCCGCCATGAGCGCACGCGCCATCCCGAGCATGTTGCGTTGCCCACCACTCAAAAGACCGGCCTTCTTTCCCTTCGCCGGTCGGAGCTCGGGAAAAATTCCCCAGATGTCGTTGACCCGGGTCCGGAACCCCTTCGACGTCACGAAACTCCCGAGTTCTAGATTCTCCTCGACCGACATCGATGGGAAGACATTCTCATTTTGAGGCACATATGCCACGCCAGCGTGTGCAAGTCGATGGGTTGGAACATGGGTAATGTCATCACCATCGAGGTGAATCGCTCCTCCCATCCTCGAAATCAATCCAAACACCGCCTTGAGAAAGGTCGATTTCCCCGCACCGTTGGGACCGACGATAGTGACTACCTGTCCGACACCCACCTCAAGAGACACCTCCTGAACGATGGGGATCTTCCCATACCCGGCGGTGAGCTGGTCAACCTTTAGTACCTGCACCAACAGACCCTCCTGTCAAATAGGCCGACACGACCTCTGCATCTTGGCGAAGTTCACTCATGGTTCCTTGGGCCAGTGTGCGACCCACCGCCAGCACGACCACATGATCACAGACCCGCTCCACCACATCGAGATTGTGTTCAACCATGAGGAACGTGTAGCCATTGTCCTCTTTCAAGCGAAGCATGTGCTCACCGATGCGTGAGATCAAGGCGGGGTTGATACCTGCCATCGGTTCATCTAGGATGAGCATCTTCGGATCTGCCATCACTGCCCGGGCGAGCTCAAGCAGGCGCTTCTGTCCTCCGCTGAGATTTCGTGCATACTCATTGCGCATCCCATAGAGGCCAAATTCGTCGAGAATAGCGATCGCCTTCTCAACGAACTCTCGCTCCTCGCTCTTGTAATGACCGCGACGAAATAATGCTGAGAAGAGATGTTCGCCCGTTTGACCGAGCGGCGACACCATAAGATTCTCAAGGACCGTCATCGCCGGGTACTCGCGCGATATCTGGAAGGTCCGAATCAGGCCATGCCCCGCAACCTGATGCGGTTTGTATCCGGTAATGTCAACTCCTCGAAAGTGAACCTGTCCCGCATCTGGGCGTAAGGCTCCCGCAATGAGATTGACCACCGTCGACTTACCCGCGCCGTTGGGGCCGATGAGTGCGGTAATCGAGCCCTCCAACACCTCGAACTCGGCACCTCGAACTGCCTGCACCCCGCCGAAGGACTTCTCCAGCTGGGCAACTGAGAGAATGGGCTTCATCTGCTCCATCACTACTCCTCAGCCCCTGTAACTACAACCTCATGCTCTCGCTCTCTGCCTCGACCTGTCAATGGCAGCTCGAAGAACTTTGCCTTCCGCTCAGGAAACACCCCCTGAGGGCGGAACCGCAGAGTTAAGATCACAAGCGCGCCGATGCAGATATTTCTTATCTCCGGAATCAAGCTAGGAAGCCCGTTGATACTTGGTAGAAACCTCGTCGCCTCATTGAACAGCACTGCTACCAGAAACGACCCGATGACCGCACCCTTGTTGTTGCCCATTCCACCGACGATGAGTGCCGCCCAGACCACAAATGTCTCACTCGTACCCCACCCGGCCGGAGCCAGAGCTGTGATGAACCAGATGGTGAGCACACCACCAATACCCACAAACACTGCACCGATGACCATCGCCATCATTCGTATGCGATAGGTATTTTTACCAAATGCCTCCGCTACGTCGAGATCCTCACGGGTGGCGCGCATTGCTCTACCGAGTGGTGACTTATAAAGCCGATTTGCAAGAACCCAAAGCAGTAGCATGATGACCGCTGCAAAGATCATAAATACCAAGTCATAGGTATTTGGACTGAGATTAAGAACTCCATTGAATGGCTGAGGTACTCCAACAAGACCCTCGTAGCCGTCGAAAATCTTAGTATTATTGCCGACAAGACCATAAATGATCGATCCAGCGGCCAGCGTAACAATCGCGAGATAGTCCGAGCGCAATCTCCGAAGAGCGATCAATCCAATCAGATAGCCGAGAACTCCCGCGCTTACCGCCCCCAAGATCAGGGCAAGGGGCCAGGGCAGTGAAAGCCCGAGAATATAGTAAATCTCCGTTCCAGGTTGTGCCGGCCCAAGCGATCCAACACCGGCCATATACGCGCCGATTGCCATGAAGGTGATGACGGTGAAGTCGAGAATACCTGCATACCCGAACTGAATATTCAAGCCGATGGCAAAGATATTGTAGATACAGAAATAGACCCCGAGTGTCGCAAGATAACCGATGAGTATTGCCATAGTTGTACCTACGCCTTTCCAGCTATTGCAAAGATCCCTTGTGGGCGGATAAGCAGCACAATCACTAATACTGCGAATGCAACATCAACGTTGTACGCCGAGGAGATAACGAGACTGGAAAGACCCACCACGAGACCAATGATGAGCGCGCCTAGCATAGCGCCATAAATTTTGCCGATGCCGCCTAGAATTACAGCCGCAAAGATCACAAATAAGAAACTATTGCCCGTGAACACCTGAAACTCGACGGTATTGAGTGCCAGCGCAATACCCCCCAATCCGGCGAGACACCCAGTAAAGAACCAAGTCCACAATGTAGTAGCATTGATATCGATTCCACTAGCCTGTGCGAGCATCTTATTATCTGACATTGCGCGCATTGCTTTGCCGAGCCTCGACTTAGTCAAAAGCAAATGAACCGCTACGAGGGCGATAATAGCCACGCCAACTACCTCCAGCTGGGCCACCGTCACACTAAATGGTCCAATCGTGAGCGGCTTGCCTTGAGCAATTGGGTAGCGATCAAATCCTACTCCCCAGATCGCCTGCGCGAGATTGAGCAGTATCAGTTGGAGTCCGAAGGTGACGATCAGCAAGAAGAAGCCGGACGTCCCACGTTTGACAAAGCGTTCCAGGACCAAGATGTCAACGATCACCGCGACAATGCCTGCCGTGAGTATCCCAATCACTGCTCCGATCAAGAACGGCAGGTGAAAGGCTGTCATGCACGTATAAGTCATGTACATCCCAACGGCGAGGTAGGCACCGTAGGCGAAGTTGACGTAGTTGGTGACTCCAAACTGGAGGCTCAAACCGACCGATGCGAGCGACAGTACCGCAGCTGTGACGATCCCAAAACCCAAGGTCAGTAAAAACAGATGCATCTTCCCCCCCCTTCTGCTTGACAGATACTGTTCTATTCCCAGATCGATCAAAATTCACATTGCGTACACAAAGCGCGCCTAGATTTCATTGATTGGCGTTGTGTTCATTGTGCTCACAAAACAATCCGTCTGAGAAGACACAAAACCGACACCATCCACCGAGCCAGAGGAGATCGCCTCGCCCATCATGAACAACTACCCCCGTTTGAGTGTGACAACAGCAAGATATTGCGGCAACCCATCCTCGTCAGTGCCTGGTAGGTAGGGTGTCGTCTTGACCTACTTGACACTGACGGCCCAAATTGAATCCTCAGGGCAGCCAGCCCCGCCTCAGCAACTCGGCCCTTCACAGGCGACCGAACCCTGCCGATCACCGTACTCGGCGACAAAAATCACTGCGGATCAAAAGTCCGGGTATCGCCTCAAGTACTATGGTGGTGCTGGTGATACCGCGATGTATGGCTGTTGGTGGGGAGTAGCCGCTGTGAAGTCATCCGCAAGTGAGGGGATTCGGTGTGAACAGTTACCGGCGAAGTCGTATGACCATGAAGAAGCGCCTCGCCCTGATACAGGCTTCCATCTTGGTCGTCGTGATTCTGACTGGAGTCGTCTGGTTTCACGGATCCATCAGACCGGACACCACTCAGTACGCTAACGCGGGACGTCTCGCCGTGAAGGCTCTCGCTGCAGGTTCGTCGTTCGCTGAACTCTCCCAGCATCCGCAACAGTTGCCATCGCTCATGAGCAGTCTGGGGGCGTCTGGAATTGCTCTGTTGAACTCGAACGGAGTCGTCATCGATGGCACCGGAAGATTCGTGCCCGGTGAACTGATCTCTACTCCTTCAACTGCCAACACGACTGTCCAAACCCGCAACGCTGGAGGTGAAGTGACGGTGATAGCAGCTGCCCACGTCGCTGGCACCAAGGGTCACGACAGCGTCATCATCGACCTCCATTACCGAACGTCACAGAGCGAAGCCATCGCGATGACCGTCCGGATTTTTGAGGCACTCACTGTCGCCTTGCTAGTTGGTCTACTGCTCAGCTGGGGTGTTGGCCACTGGATTCGCAAGCAGACATTCGGGCTCGAGCTGGATGAACTCAAGGAGCTCATCCAGGAGCAGGAGGCGATGTTCCACGGGATTCGCGAAGGGGTCATCGGACTCGATGATGATGGACATTTCCAATTCGCTAACTCCGGAGCCATCGACTTACTGAAACTACCTCAGCGCTATCTAGGGCGACCCGCACGTGTACTGATTCCTGATGGCCGCCTACAGTCAGCCATCCTCGGTGAGGTGACCGGGCGAGACACGATCGTCGTTCACAACGACCGCATCTTGGTCATCAATCGGAGGCACGTGGAGGCTCACGGTACCCCTCTCGGCTACGTGGTAACAATCAACGACCGTACAGAATCCGAGGCACTGATGCGCGAGCTTGACAGCATGCTGGGGTTGACTGATGCTCTTCGAGCCCAAGCTCATGATTTTTCGAACCGCATGCATACCGTAGTGGGGCTCATCGAGATGGGCGCAACACGTGAGGCAATCGAGTTCGCCACCGATCTCACGTTGCGCGATACGCAACTGATGAGTCGGTTGACCGACGAGATTGCCAATCCAATCATCGTGGCCCTACTGCTGGCCAAGAGCGCTGTGGCGGCCGAACGTAACGTGGAGTTCCAGTTAGGGGGTGCGGTACTTCTTCCAGTCGAACTCGCCTACGCGAATGATCTGGTGACGGTCATCGGCAATCTTCTCGACAACGCAATTGAGGCGACTCAAGGGCTTCCCAATGCCTGGGTAGCGGTGCGCCTCCTGCGCAACGAAACGGAGCTGATAGTAGAGGTAACGGACTCCGGTCCGGGAGTACGTGTGGACGAGCGAGACTCCATCTTTGTCGATGGCTTCACGACAAAGACAATTGGGAAGGGACTGCGACGAGGACTGGGCCTTGCGATGGTGCGTCAACTGGTTGAGCGTTATCATGGGCACATTGAGGTATCGAATGATGTCGGGGCTTGTTTCCAGGTTACGCTCCCAGGCATCTTTGAGCCCGAGTCAAGGGAGGGGGCTCTGCATGACAACTCTCCAGAAGCCTAACTCCGCATCTGTCTTTCGAGTCGTCGTCGCGGATGATGACTTTCGCGTTGCCTCGCTGCATCGCGCCGTGGTAGATAGTGTAAGTGGTTTTGAGGTAGTCGCTGAAGCGCACAGTGGAACCGAGGTCTTGCAGGCGGTCCGCGATCATGCACCTGATCTCGTCCTGCTTGACCTTTATCTCCCAGACATACCGGGGCTTGAGGTGCTGCGCCGTCTCACGGGGTCAGCGCAGGATACTGTCGATGTCATTGTGATCACCGCCGCCCGCGACGCTGGCAGTGTCGAAGAGGCGGTCCGCCGGGGAGCTCTCTACTATCTCGTGAAACCGTTTAGCACTCATGTGCTCATAGAGCGGCTCTCAATGTATGCCTCCATGAAAAAGAGACTCGAAACGCTCTATGAGGCAGATCAGGAAGAGGTCGATTCGATCTACGCCATGCTGCGGGCAACGGGAACTCGGCAGCTCCCAAAGGGGCACTCACCCCAAACCCTGGGTCGAATCATCGAGATCTTGCGCAGTGCTGGCGAACCACTCACTGCAGAAGATGTCGCAAGTCGCACAGGGGTAAGTCGCCCCACTGCGCACCGCTATCTCACCTACCTAGCACGCATAGGGCGAGTTCGCCTTGAGTTTCGCTACGGATCGGGACGCCCGGAACATCTCTACGAGTGGCCGTCATAACGGATGGTGGAAATAGCCTGTTCATCCTGCATGGGTCCACCTCTCATACAAGAAGACCTACCAGAACGATGTTGAGCGGTACCATGACCCACCATAGGAGATCCATGGCCATTGGGGGGGGTCACCGTGGTCGGTGTCAAATCGATCCACCTGACCGACCTTTGAACCTAGGACTTAGCTGCTCCTCCAAAAACGAGACAAGTCGGTCAAAGGTCATCTGTTCAAGCACACTTGCTCGCCCGTTACGACCGATCTGTCGCGCCTCTTCTGGGTGTTGGATCACCCAGCGCATCGTCGCTCCAGCAGCGTCGAGATCGGGGTCCGCCCAGACCGATGACTCCGGATACGCCGGGATCCCTGGGCCGATCGGTAGGAGTTTGTAGTCGACAAGAAGGCTGTTACCAGGATTCATGAATTCAAGATTCCCCGAGTAGCCTGTCCCGATCACCGGACGACCGCGAGCCATCGCTTCAGCGAGTGTGAGACCCAGTCCTTCGGCGCGATGCAACGACACGTAGGCGCTCGCCTCGCCCATCAGGCTACTCACCACCTCCGTGGGGAGATACTCCTCGATCAGATAGACGTCACTTCGCCCCCCACAAACCTCGCGAAGGTGTTCACGATCCGCGCGACAGTGGTCCCCGTTGATGCTCTTGATCACCAGAAATGGACCCTCTCCCTCATGGAAGGCCTTGCCGAAGGCGCGAACGACTCCAAGGGGATTCTTGCGCTCAAAGACACTGAGGTAGTCAAAGACAAACAGGAAGTATGGTCCCTCCGGCAGCGAGAGCGCCCCCCGGTCGAGCGGTTGATGAGGGCCAGGGTCGCGGATCGGAACCGGTACCACATGCACCGGTTTGGGGGTCCTTGCGGCGATGGCTTGTCGAGAGAACTCCGACAATGCCCATATCTCATCGACAAGTGTCAGCGCCTCAGGGTAGTCAGGAAAATCTGCGACCTCCCATGCCCAAATCCCAACCAGATAACAATCGGCGAGTAGACTGCGACCCATCTCGCGCCGCACCACTGGCAGCTGCTCTGCAGTGACGGTAGCGATAGTGACCCCGTAGCGATCACCGGATGCCTCCCAGACGAAATCCGCTTGCAGCCGACCAACGGTCTTTTGGCTGTTGTAGAGTGTGTACGGAACTCCTGCACGCCCAACACCGTCGACGAGCAAACGTGCAACTTCGCCAACCCCAAGACCAGAGGAGAAGTACCCGACAAGGTTCACACCAGGGGTTTGCTTGGCAAGCGGGGCAACGAAAGAGTTCTTTGCCGGCAGCAGCCCCGGTGTCTCAACCAGATCAGAGTCGTCGGGAGTCATCCATGCCCACTGGAGAAAATTGCCCTCGTCACCTCCAACCGGGTTCGCAAAGACCGTCTGGAGATCAGGACGGTCACGCCAGAGGGAATAGAGGAATCGATTGACCAATGTCTCGGGAAAGGCAGGTTCTCGCCACCAGGCGACAAAAGCTGCATCGTTACCCATCCCCGGTGGCGGCGGCGGTTCCTCTCCGGACGCCCTGGCTCTGGTCAGCTCAAGGCGGAAGAGATGGCGAAGTCGTGGTGTCAACAGGGTTCCATCGGAGAGTTCCTCAACGAGATACGCGGGGACAGAAGCTGCCCCATTCTGCCCAGCTAGTGCCGCACGGTACCGCTCGCACAGCTCATGAAGACCCGGAGACTCACTGAGGAGTACTCTCGGGTTGGCCCTTGTCTCCTCGCTGAGTAGCCATGGGGTCGAGGCACAATAGCCCTTGAAGCGCAGGGTTCGCGCCGGCACGCCGTTGACAGAGTAACCTTCACCGACACGTCGTATCTCACGCTCATGGAGGTTCCAATAGGCCAAGGAATAACCCTCGTCCCTTAGGACGTAGGCATCCAAGAGATGGACGACGATATCAAACCAACGACGACCTCCAAGGAGCGACCCCTCTACGGCACTGGCGAAATCAGCCATGACTCGCTCTTGCCAGAACTCCAGCGCCGCCTGTCGCTGACGTCCGACTCCGAGAAACCCCTCCTCAAAAAAGCCGTCGGCGAGAATCTGTTCCTCGGTAGGTAGCAGACCATCGCGCAGGGGTAGAGAACCGAACCGAGGGGTCACCACAACGCCGTGGGTCTCGACCAAGGCAAAAAACTCATCGAGTCGATCAGACACATAGGCATCAGGAGAGAGATAGAGTGCTGTCCGTGCCTCGCCACCGAGCACTAGGGCCAGGGCCCATGGTCGAAGCACAATTCCCAGCTCTTCGATGGTGAAGACAGTGGCGAACTCGAAGAGGAGTATCTCATCGATCGGCAGCGCGTCGAGACCAACGACGTGGAGCGCAGAGCCGGACCGATGCTTCGCACCTAGATCTTGGTGATGAACACGATCAACCATGAGGACGGTCACCTCGACCGATGGATTGCTCTCGGCAAGCGACGCCGTCAGTGCCATGGCGGGGGCCATTGTGGCATTCGTCGCGATGGTCACCACCTGATTGGGTCTTGAAGGATGAAATGGAATGTGGTCGATGACGGCCCCCCTCGCGCTACCTGTGATTTATCGCCAGGAGGCTCAGCCTATCTCACCCGACAAGGCGTGCATTCAGGACGCTCGAGGCCATGCCTCAACCGGGTACTGTGGCCCGTTGGATATCGGCATTCACCACCATGATCACCACGCAGCACTGTCACCAACCAAGGAAGAGAGCGCAGCATCTTCTAGGTGAGCAATCATCCAGCTACAAGTGACCGTTTGTCCTAGTTAGACTGAGGAGTGGCCAGCCTCACGAAGGCCTCGACCACCTCGCTGCCATCGTGGCTAGCCATCAATGTCGGCCAAGCCGGGCGAATCTCAACTGAGCTGAGTTGCTGAATCACCCGGGTCAACGCAATCGGTTCCATCCATGACCCCTCATCCCCAGCAACAGCGCTTGGCAGACTCGCGACCCCGGCGAACGCCTCATCGTGGACTCCCTGATACACGGCGACACCGCACGAGTATCCTATGAGCGCGGGTGACAGGATGTCAGGGAACGGAGGGTCAGGAGCCTCCGAATCGGAAGACGTTTGTCTGATTAGCGCCCGGACCGGTGGGTTCAATCCCTCTTCACCCCCTTGAGCATACGATAGCAACAACTCCGACACGCTGATACCTCTGCATCGGGCACAGAGCAGAAGATACGGGGCCATCGCGCTATCGAGAGCTACCGTATCCGGCGTGACACACCTCACAAGATGCGCGAAGTCCCTCGGATCACCAACGCGTGCAGTGCCGACCAGCGACGCAATACGATCTCGCGCTGTCGGAGGCGAAAGAGGCACCATCACTGTCGCCGAAATCGATCCCACCCGCAAGCTACAGGAGCTATGTGACCAAGAGATGGATTCGATCAGTGGATACTCCAACCTGGTCACAAGATCGAGCGAGGATGAGGTTCTGATCTCCAACTCCGAGAGCGAGTGCCGTCGGTCCAACTGGTGGGCCATCACGAACCTGGCGATCGCATCCTCGTCGGAGAGTGCGAGCTTGAGAAATCTTGCGCGCCACAGATCAGTTTCGGTCGCAACGAATTCGATTACCGTCTTGATCTCCCGACCATCGAGATGAAAGGAGATCATCTGGCGCTGGCCCGGGGCTGTTAACTGCCGAGGGATCGGCTCGATCGCAACCCCAGCCACTGAGAGGTCGAGCACCTGCATCGGGATCCCAATGTTCGGCGGACGAGTGTAGTAGGTGCCAGCGAGCGCGACACTCACCCGTGGTGCGGACCGAGCATTCATCGGTGTGAAGTCGGACTCGATTGCTACCTCCGAGCCGACGATGGCTGGCATTACTCTGGCGCTGGCCACAAAGCGCTCACCGAAGAAGACCACCATCACGTCACAAGGACCGTCTCGCCAAAGTCGGTCTCGAACGCCAATCCTCCGACCTTCGATCCAGGTCACCGCCGTTACGGTGACCTCCTCGTCAAGGCTTAGCTCAATTCTCTTGCCCTGATAGCAGAGCCGATTGGGTAGAGGAAACTCGTCATTCACGCGATGGCTCTGTCAATCTCAGATCGAGTGTCGAACAATCCCCTCATGCTGTGCCTCTCGAGCGACCGCCTCGGCTACCGCTACCGCGACACTCTTGTTAAAGACCGACGGGATGATGTAGTTTGGCGAGAGCTCGCTGTCAGAGACCGCGGAGGAGATAGCATCTGCAGCGGCTAACTTCATTCCTTCAGTGATCGCCATCGCTCGGGCATCGAGCGCCCCGCGAAAGATGCCGGGGAAACAGAGAACGTTGTTGATCTGATTCGGATAGTCCGACCTTCCTGTAGCGATCACCGCGGCGATATCCTGGATCTCCTCTGGCATCACCTCAGGTGTTGGGTTCGCGAGTGCGAAGACAATGGGGTGGGAGTTCATCGTCGCGATCTCGCTCGCAGTGGCGATCCCAGGTCCGGAGACGCCAAGGAAGACATCGGCACCCACCAACGCGGAGCCAAGATCACCCATGCGTCGATCCTGGTTGGTGTTCTCGGCCAACCACAGCTTTGCACCGTCAAAGTCCTCACGACCCGAGAAGATGATCCCTTTGCGATCAGCGACGAGGATCCGACCGACACCCGCATTCGTGAGGATCTTCGCGCAGGCGACACCAGCGGCGCCCGCACCGGCGATCACCGCGGTCATGTCCCCGAGTTTGCGATCGACCACCTTGGCCGCATTGCGCAGTGCCGCCAAAACCACCACCGCTGTGCCATGCTGATCATCATGAAACACTGGAATGTCGAGCTTGGACTTCAGCGCCTCCTCGATCTCAAAGCAGGCTGGAGCCGCGATATCCTCCAGGTTGATGCCACCAAAGACTGGCTCCATCGCCTCGACGGCAGCGATAACCTCCTCAGGCTTGGAGACGTTCAAACAGATCGGAAACGCATCGATATTCGCAAACTCCTTAAACAGCTGTGCCTTGCCCTCCATCACCGGAATCGCTGCGTACGGGCCGATATTGCCGAGCCCGAGCACGGCCGTTCCATCGCTGACGATGGCGACTGAGTTCGCCTTGATAGTGTAGGTATGGACCGAGGCTGGGCGCTCGGCGATCTCCATCGAAACCCGAGCGACACCAGGCGTGTAGGCCATAGAGAGATCATCACGGTCCTTCAGTGGGGATTTACCCCGAACCTCGATCTTGCCACCGAGGTGCAGCCGTAGCGTTCTATCAAGGACGCTACGGACATGGACGCCCGCCACCTCCTCGGCCTTGCCACGAATCAGTTGAGCATGGTCTGGGTCAGCGGCGAGCACCGTGATATCGCGGACGATGCGGTCAGACTCGACCTCAATCAAGTCGATACCCAAGATATTGCCACCCGCCTCACCAATCGCGGTAGTCAGGCGTCCAAGGGAACCAGGGGTGTTGTTGAGCTCGACTCGAATCGTGACCGAGTGCGAGACGTTAGGTTGTGCCATAGTGCAAGGTTAGTGGCCCACACCGGAGGAGTTGACCATTCACTAGGCTGGGAACCGATCGGCGGACCCAGGAACGCTCACCGCATCAGTACCACCACCAAACGGTCACCAGCCCCGAGGTCAGCGCCCGAATTGACTCCAAGGTGACGCGGCTAGTCTAGATCACAACCCCAACAACCGAAAGGGTGTCGTGTGAGCTCCGATCAAGCCAAGATCCTAACCAGCGAGTCGGCATTTGGAGACGTCTCCACTGCTGGCTGGCGCGACATGATCATCGGGCACATTCCTCGTGGCTCGACGGTGTTGACGATCGGAACCTCTGAGAACCAGCTGGTACGGATGCTCGTCAACGAGCTCGGCTGCACCACGGACGCCGTTGTACCAAGGACCGACGAATCAACTGGAGCTGAATCGACTAAAGCTGAATCAACTGGAGCCAAATCAAATGCCGCCGGACTCGACACCTCCAAGACCCAAGATGCTCCTGAGCTCTACAACGAGGTCTACGTCGTCGACTTGGAGGAGTCCGATCTGAACCAGATCCTCGCTAACCGTCACTACGACATCATCGTATGTGCAGGGATTCTCGAACGTCTCCGGGACCCCGAACACCTCCTGTCCCAACTCAAAGTTCACCTCGAAGCCGAGGGGCAACTCCTCATCGTCGTCCCCAACATCGCACACATCGGCGTGATCAGCGAACTCCTGGGTGGCGATTTTCAGTATCGCAATCAGGGTGGCATCCTCGATCAGAACCATCTTCGATTCTTCACCAGACAGAGCCTGCTACGCATGCTCGATGAGAGCGGCTTCGTCGCCGAGATTCTCGACACGATCACCCTCTCGATTGCAGACTCTGAGTTCGCACAATCCCAGTCCCTCGCCGACACCCTCCTTACCCAGGTGCCAATCACCCCCGACCAAGATGTCTATGAGTTCATCGCATCTGCAAAGCCTCGCAAGAAGGGTCAACGTCGCTCTAAGCAACAACTTCACCCAAACGTGGTCACACGAGCTCCGAGTGGTGTCACCAGGGTCTTTTGGCGCATGATCGACGAGGAGTACTCCGAGGATCGGTCGGTGCAAGCGACCTCGGTTGAGCAGCCGGGTCTCCTCAGCGTTCGGCTCGAGATTCCACGTTCCCCCTCGGAGCGCTTCCTCAGCCTTCAACTTCTTGACAAGGTCGGCGTTCTCGAACTCAGTGAGCTTACCCTCGCCCAAAACGGCACCGAGCTTTGGCGCTGGGAGCCCGAGAGTACCGAAGCACTCTTTGTTGAGGAGCAGCGGCGGGGGCTCGTCGACCTCCACAACACCGTCGAGTCCGAGGGCAGCGCTACCCACTACTTCCTCCTCGAGCCTGACAACCGAGCAGAACTCAACCTCCGTCTACCAGGGAGTCCACACGAGACACTACTAGAACTCTCCTACCGTCCCCTTACCATCGCAGAATCGACCGAGGTAATCGGAGGGTATCTCGCGATCGTCGACCAACACGCAGCGGCTAAAGCGGCCAAGGTGCGCGGCCTCCTCAATGCGGATCGTGTGACGCGTGAACTCATCCTCAAAGGGCGGATCAAGTTCATCGAAGACGAGAAGCTCCACCTCCAAGAAGAACTTGCCCTCCGTGAGCGACAGCTCCAGGAGGAGAAGGTAGCCCTGCAGCAGCGCATCGACGAGCTCCTTGGCTCAACATCCTGGAGACTCACTGCGCCGGTCCGTTTGGGCAAGGAACAACTCCTTCCAAAGGTGAAGGGTCTCCTCTCTGGGCGAAGCCTCCCACCAACCACTCTTGAACCGGTGGATCATCGACGGTGACGAGGGTACGCGTCACAAAGGCCTACACGGAGTGGGTAGACCGATTCGACACTCTGACCACCCAGGAACGTCCGACAACCAGAGACTATGCACGAGCACTCCACAACGATCCCGACGACGAGATGGACCGGCTCGCTCATGATTACCAGTGGTGGATTCAACAGTGTGACACCCTCCAACAGGCCGAGTCAGAGCTGATTCGGGAGTACGTCGCTTCAATGGAACACACTCCGACCTTTAGCTACCTGATGGTGATCGAAGACGGAACCGACTCGCGACGGCTACGGCGATCGATCGGCACCGTGCTCACGCAGCTCTACCCCCACTGGCAACTCGTAATGATCGACAACCAGGTGAGCGATTTAGAACTGCTTCGCACCATCGACGACTATCGAACCCGAGACCCAAGGATCACACAGCTGAAGCTCAATCACCATCATGCGTACGCAGACGCCCTCAACAGTGTGGTGGACAGTGTGAAGGGTGACTTCCTCGCAACCCTTCGTCCTGGTGACCTCCTACGGCCTCATACCCTGGCCTGGTTTGGCGCCGAAGTCGCCGCCCACCGAGACGCAGCAATCGTCTATAGCGATCATGACTCCGTGGACGACCAGGAGCGTCGCCACAACCACAACTTCAAACCGGACTGGAACCCAGACCTCTGTCTTGCTCAGAACTACATCGGCCCCGCGGTTGCCCTCAGGACAGCACTCGTACGACGGGCTGGCGGATTCGCCCACCATCTCACCCTCTATCCCGAGTGGGAACTCGTCCTCCGTCTCAGTGAGAATATTGAGCCAACCCAAATCCGACACTGCCCGACCATCCTCTATCACCAATACGACCCACCCTCCACGGCCACACACCAGGGCACGAACCAACATCGCAGTGAAGCTTACGAAATCGTCCACTCGACCTTGGAGCGGCGGGGAGTGTCCCACACCCTTCATTGCGCACCAAACCAAACTGATCTAATCCCGCAATACACCATCATCGGCAGCCCCAAAGTCTCAATCATCATTCCAACACACAACGGACTAACAGACCTCCGGGCGTGCATCGAGAGCCTGGGGATGACTACCTATCCAAACTATGAGGTCGTCATCGTGAACAACCAGAGCGATGATCCAGCGACGCTCGCCTACATGGATGAAGTCACACACCTACCCAGGCATCGGGTGATCGACTACCCCTACGCCTTTAACTACTCAGACCTTCACAACACCGTGGCGAACCAGCTCACCACCGACTACCTCTGCCTCCTCAACAACGACACCGAAGTCCAACGATCAGACTGGCTCGAAGTCATGCTTGGCTATGCGCAGCAACCAGGGATCGGCGCAGTCGGGGCCAAACTCCTCTACTCAGATGGAACGATTCAACACGCAGGGGTCATCACTGGGGTGCGCGGGCTCGCTGGCCACGCCTTCCGCTACCTACCAGCTGACCAAGACGGCTACCAGGGCAGGACAAACGTCCCCCATGTCCTCAGCGTGGTAACGGCAGCGTGTCTAACGATCAGAGCGGAGCTCTGGCACGAGGTAGGTGGAATGGCGGAGGAACTCCCAATCGCCTTCAACGACGTGGACCTCTGTCTGCGCCTTCGCGAACGGGGATACCGCAACATCTACCAACCCCAGGCTCAGCTCATCCACCACGAATCCAAATCCCGTGGCAAGGATACCAAACTCTCTCAACAGCACCGCGCGATCAGAGAGCACGGCTACATGCAATGGCGTTGGAGCCCCCAGCTCTACTCAGACCCCATGTATAATCCGAACCTCACCTTGGACTCGGAAGACTTTGTACTCGCCATCCCAAGAATACAGAGACCTTGGGCCCCCGGCATCCAGTGGGTTGACATCCCAGATGGTCAGAACCTCGACCATTCGCACCGCCTACCCTTGCACGCGGATCAAACCATCACCGCCAGCTGTCTCATCCCCGCCACCCTGAACGGAACCATCGAGGCGTTGCAGATTTACATTGGCGATAGCGTCGGCGAACTCGACGGTGAGCTCGAGGTTGCAGGGGAGACCAAAGACGCCACCTTCAGGGTCACCGAATCGCTCACAGGACACCGTCGGGAGTTCCCCTTCACCTTGCATCTGGGTGATCAAGCATTCCCAGCCCCGCCCGGCGAGCCTCTCACAATCACCATCACCCCGCGCAATAACCACTACCCGGTGCACCTGCTTGCCTTTCAGACCGTCTCTCCGTGGGCCCATCACCTGCATGGATTACCGACCCTTGCCCTCAAACTCACAATGGGGTACCGCGACTAGGTGCACCTCACCGCCATAACCCAAACGTTCGAGCCCACCCGCACAACGCCTGGGTAAACAAGAACGCTCAGCAATCTATCGCCCCACACTCTTCTGACTCAGGCACAGGACGACCCACGGTCCCACTTTGCGTACCGCGCTCTGTAACCCAAACCGTTACGATCACTTAACCCGAGGCCTCCATTGGATCCCAAAGCAACCGAACATTACTAAAACGCCAAACAGAGCAGGCACCGAAGCGCCTGCCCTGGATGAACTGTTGTCTAGGGTTGATTAAAGGCTGGAGAGCGTATAGCTTCCAGTCATAGCAACCGGCAGCACGTATTGGAACGAGTAACCGTCAGTCGTGAACTGCGAGGCAGACATGAACTGATACAGTGTTCCGCCATCACTGACCCAAATCCCAGCGGAGCCGAGGCGCTGAACCAGCGTACCGTTGGCACTCGTCGTGGCATTCGTCGGCGTGGAGCCAGAGCCAGGAACCACCACCGCGCCAGTCACCTTCTGAATAGAAGCGAGTTCAGCCGGTGTAGCGATACCGGTAGCAACACCACCAGCATACTCATAGATGGTCCCAGCAAAGTTTACCAGTGCACCGTTAGCCATGGTCACAGCTGCATTCGGAGGAGCACCAGCACCGGCGGTCAGACCATCCGCAGCTCCACTAGGAACTGGAATCACCTGACTGGCAACGTAGCCATCCTGCGTGAACTGTGACATGGAGGAGAACTGGTAGATCTCACCATTGGTACCGACAACCCAGTAGCCAGAGGTGCCAACAGGGTTGATCAGCGTCCCAGGTGCTGGCGTCGGGGCAGTTGGGAAGGTACCCGGGCGCACTGTACTGTGATCCATCTTCATAATGTCACCCAACACCGACGGGGTTGGAATGCCAAAGGCATAGCCACCCGCCACTACGTCAATCTGGCCACCCGACTGAATGAGCGCTCCATTAGGATAGGTCATCGCTGCAGTCGGCACCGTAGTCACTGGGGCTTGTGCCGCCTCAATCACTCCCGCACCCGAAGACGATGCCAGCGTAGCAGTATCATCGATATTCGTCGTACTCGGGTTAATCACGCCATCAACTGTGATGCTGAAATTATCGCCAGAGGCCAGCCCATTGGGGAGCTCAATCGTTACCGAATCGGTCCCACCGCCAGTTAGCACCGTTGGATTGGCAAAAGAGTCGGACGGAGTAGTCGTATCAGTAAGGCTGTAGTCCGGCGCGTAACTCGGGAACGTGGCACTTGCACTCGTCAGCGTCAACGTGTCGGCCGAAGTCCCGCCTGCTAGCGCACCGTCCGCCTCAATGTTGCTAACCGTCCAATTCGAGAGAGCCCCTGGCTGAGAATCCGATAGAGTAACCTGAATCAGAGGCACAGAACTCGTAGGAGCAACCGTTACATTCTGGGTCGCCGGGATAGAGTCGTTAGTGGTGGAGAGGCTAAACGGCACACTACCAGAGGTAGTAAACGTTGCCCCGTACGACACCAGCTGATATTTATCTCCCGAAACCGTACCGGTTGGAAATGCCAACGCGTCGCTGGTGGCAGCACCAAGGTTATACTGCACACCCGTCGTGAGATTCGTGAGTAAATTCGTAGCGCCTGCCGTAAAACCACCCACTGTGAGGGTGGTTGAGCCCCCAATATTCGAAGTGAAGTCCAGAGTGACATTGGAAGACACCCCTTCAACCGCTCCGGGTGCCGATGCGCTAAACGCGTCAACGGAGGTGCCCAAGGAAACGGCCTCTGTGTCGGTCACCGCTGTAGTCCCTGCCGTGAAGGTACCAGCATTAATCCCGAATTTCTGGGAACTTGCAGAACCATTATTGGCGCTTGTAACAGTAACAGTCAGATCGTCGCCAGACGCAATGGAATCTCCAGACGGCAAGGTTAGCGTTGCATCGGATAGATACGGTGACGACGTCGTTGCTTGGTTCGCTACCACTACGTCAGCACTCGGAATCACAAACGTCTTACCAGAGGTGTTATCAACAACCGTATAGACACCGCTTGTGGTGAATTCACCTTCGCCGGCCGATGTGGTGCTACTATCCGAGAGAGTAAGCGTTCCGCCAGAAGGGACAGCCGCAGGAGCAGACCCCTCGAACGTCCAGGTAACTCCTGTGTCCGATGGGATCGCCGGGTTAGCTGAATCGACCGGGCTGTAACCAGCCGACAGAGTCACCGAGTTCGACGTGACTGCATTGGCATCAGTTGAAGTCGCGACAGTTACCGAAGCAGGCGACGTCGATGGGTTCGTAACGCCACCAAGAACCACCGTAATCTGGTCGCCGGCTTTCCAGGAAATGCCAGGCGTTACTGTCTCAGTCCCACCGGAAAAGCTACCCGATGCTGAAGAAGCGGCAGTCCCCGACGTATTATCAACAACGGAAGTCACGGTCGGAGTTGCTGAGGTAGAAAGACCACCAATCATGATCGAATCGGTGTCTGTTCCTGCACTCGTCGCCTTGAAGGAGACTGTGTACTGAACAGACGTCGCACTCTCAGTCGAATTCGTCAGGGACAAGGAAACTGCCGAGACTGAGGTGGCCGAGCCAACAGAAAACGGAGCGGATGTCAACGAAGCACCTGCAGCATACGCCGTGCCACTCACCGCAAGAACCGCGCCGAGCCCACCAGCAGTGAGCGCCGCCGCTCCAGCCATGTTCATCAACCGCCGATACATAGAAGAACGACTATTCAACCTATAACCTCCTCGTGGTTACTTTCTGTTTCCAGACTTAGTGTGCAAGAGCAACATGATCCAACCCTACTGGACTTCACTATATCACGTGCCTCCCTCGAGTTGGGCTAGATATTCAAAGAAATCTCAACATTCGTACGAGATCACGCTCCGCTAGATTCCAAGCTCGACACCAACATAGCACAGCAGGCGTATCTGCCGTCCACTTCAACTTCTATTCTTGTGATTAAAGAGGCGCTGAGCAAATGGCGAGGTTGCCGTGCATGACTCGTGACAGGAGCCAAGGAATATCAGTTTGCGGGCTTATTTTATCAGCGGAATGTCGCCTAATTACCCGAAACACCCCAAAATCATCGGGTAACGCTCCAAACGTCTCTAAGCGACCGCAGGGCACAGAACCAACAAGTAGCAATGACATGATCATCACTATCATCCTGACGGTTCCGGGAGACAGCGAAGGTCCGATTCATCCATAGCTATATGTGTCTCCATGTGCAAATAAATCTCCCCATTGGATAGGCCTCACGCAATCACTAACTCATCTCCCACCCCATCAACGGTGATCGCCGATCCTTCTGGATACTTCCCCGACAGGATCGCGACAGCCACCGGGTCACCCACCATCTTCTGAATGACCCGCTTCAAGGGCCGGGCGCCGAACGCTGGATCGTAGCCTCTTGTCGCAAGAATCCGCTTGGCATCATCAGTCACCACGAGTTCGAGCCGACGATCGGCCAACCGTCGACGCAGTGCATCAAGCTGAATATCGACGATCCTCGTGAGGTCTGCCTCGGTGAGCGATGCAAAGCGGATGATCTCATCAATCCGGTTGACAAACTCCGGCTTAAAGAAGAACCTCGGATCCTCAGCCAGGTTCGACGTCATGATCAAAATGGTGTTAGTGAAGTTCACCACCCGACCCTGACCATCGGTCAAGCGACCATCATCCAAGATGGCAAGGAAGATGTTAAAGACATCCGAATGTGCCTTCTCGATCTCGTCAAAGAGGATCACGCTGTAGGGACGCCGCCGAACCGCCTCGGTGAGTTGCCCACCCTCGTCATAGCCAACGTATCCCGGAGGTGCACCGACAAGGCGTGCCACCGCATGGCGCTCCTGATACTCGGACATGTCGATTCGAATGACAGCGCGTTCATCGTCGAAGAGGTACTCCGCCAATGCCTTTGCCATCTCGGTCTTACCAACACCGGTCGGTCCGAGGAAAAGAAAGCTCCCGATCGGTCGGTGTGGATCAGACAGTCCCGCACGCGAGCGCCGAATGGCGTTGGCGACTGCTGAGACCGCCTCCTCCTGACCGATGACCCGTTGATGCAGGGCATCTTCGATGTGGAGGAGCTTCTCCATCTCGCTCTCTAGGAGCTTGGAGACCGGGATCCCAGTCGCTTTGGCCACCACCTCTGCGATATCCTCCGGGTCAACTTCCTCCTTCAACATCCGTACTCCACCCTGGAACTCAGCGAGCTGCCGGGTAGCCTCGTCGATCTGGCGTGAGAGCTCGGGGACCTGGCCATAGCGAATCTCGGCCGCACGATCCAGGTTGCCGATGCGCTCGTGGTTGTCAGCCTCAGCCTTTAACTGTTCGAGCCGTTCATTCATCTCCCGGATCCGGCCGATCGAGTCTCGCTCGAGCTGCCACTGGGCATTAAGTGCTGCGAGATCCTCTCGATCATCGGCCAACTCTCGTTCGATCCGACCCAGCCGCTCCACCGAGGCAGCATCGCTCTCCTTGGCGAGTGAGATCCGCTCGATCTCGAGCTGGCGGATGCGCCGCTCTACGGTGTCGACCTCGCTTGGGCGAGAGTCGATCTCCATCCGAAGTTTGGCGGCGGCCTCGTCGATGAGGTCGATCGCCTTATCGGGAAGGAAGCGGTTGGTCACATAACGATCAGAGAGGACCGCAGCCGCCACGAGGGCCGAGTCTTGGATCCGAACCCCGTGGTGCACCTCGTAGCGCTCCTTCAGCCCTCGCAGGATCCCGATCGTGTCCTCGACCGAGGGTGGTGGAATGATCAGTTGCTGGAACCGACGCTCAAGCGCTGGATCCTTCTCGATGTACTTGCGGTACTCATCGAGGGTCGTCGCCCCGATCATCCTCAACTCACCACGGGCGAGCATCGGCTTAAGCATATTGGAGGCATCCATGGAGCCCTCAGCGGCACCAGCACCCACGACGGTATGCATCTCGTCGATGAAGGTGATGACCTCGCCGTTGGAGTCCTTGATCGCCTTGAGAACCGCCTTCAGGCGCTCCTCGAACTCACCACGGTACTTCGCACCCGCGACCATGGAGCCGAGATCCAAGGCGATCAACCGCTTGTTCTTCAGTCCCTCCGGCACATCGCCCTCCACGATTCTCTTGGCCAACCCCTCGACGATGGCGGTTTTGCCGACACCCGGTTCTCCGATGAGCACTGGGTTGTTCTTGCTTCGACGCGAAAGGATTTGGATGATGCGGCGGATCTCCACGTCTCGCCCGATCACAGGGTCGATCTTGCCGGCACGCGCGTCAGCTGTCAGGTCACGCCCGTACTTCTCCAGCGCCTGGAGTGTCTCCTCTGGATTCTCACTCGTGACCCGGTTATCCCCACGGATCTCACGCAACGCGGTTTTGATCTGTTCAGCGGTCACCCCAAACACGGTGGGCAACTGAATCAAGAGGTGTTCGACCGAGAGATAGGAGTCTCCCAACTCCTGACGGGTCTTGTCGGCTGCCTCAAGGACTGCGATCAACGCGCTTGAGAACTGCGCCTGGCTCCCGTAGGCCTTGGGCAGCTTGGCGATCGCCTCCAAGAGCTTGGTTCTCGCCGCCCCGATCTGGACACCCAAACGCTCCAGGATCGGCAGGGCGATCCCATCGGGTTGCCCAAGGAGTGCAACCGCAAGGTGCTCCTTGGTCACCTCCGGGTTCGAACTCCGCCTCGCTAGCTCAACCGCCGCCTCGATCGCCTCGCGGGTCTTAACGGTCCACGTACTCTGATCCATTGTTCACCATCCTCTGTATTCGTAACATCCTCTGTACTCGTAACGATGTCATCTACTGTTCTTACTCTTTGACAACTGATTCCAAACCCATCGCCAACCCTTCAGCTGGCCAATTGTGCGCGTCCCGGTGCCCCAGGTCGCCTACCCCAACGCATGCATCTCTCCGCGCCAACCAGCTGGCTCCCCTCTCTGTCCCATCGACCTATCTCCCCGAGGTAGATTCCAATGCTCGGCGAAGTTGACTCCGCCGACAGAACGCGAGGACTCGCGTCTCTCTTGCACCGTCATCCACCGATGATCTCGAACAGTGCTGGCGGTGGCTCTTCGCCGAGTATCTCCGGGGCTATGCTCGGCCACCCCTTCATCGCGTGACATGATTATTGTGCAATCGCTGTGAAGCGTGCTTGTCCACCGTCCTGGCGCGACGAGCTCCACCGAGTGAAACCGCTCGGTTCGCATGGTTTCGTCCGCCGCTTCGGGCCGACGATGTCGCGCAAGCGATGTATTGGCGATCGCGTCAGACCGGTTAGCCCTGGAGGACACTGTGGACCAAGCTAATTCCTTGGTCGTTAATTCTCCTCGGGTCTCGTTGACGGCTCGTTCCAAAGGCAACGGGATCAGGTTGCAGGCACCCATCACGCTGCCTCTCGCCGTGCTATCCGACACTGCGTTATCTCCCGCTGTGCTGCCTCTCGCTGTGCTGCCTCTCGCTGTGCTGCCTCTCGCTGTGCTATCGCTCACGGTGCGAGCTCTCACCAGCTGGTTCCCTTCGGGGTGTTGTCTTCCCGTGTTTTGTCTCGCCCTTGCCATGTGTTTTCTCTCAACTGCTGTCTGACACTGCGCCGTCTCTTAACCTTATCGCCTCTCATCAATTGCCTCTTATCGGCCCCGCGACGAGCACTCGTGCCGACAAGGAACCGGCCCCACCCCCGCTCGGGTGTTGACGGCGCCATCGCGCCCGGTCCGGCGAGATGAGCGTTCGCAAGCCTGTTCGCATCTTCGTTGCCCGCGGTGATACCCCACTGAACCCATTATCCAGCGCCGATTGCATCCTCTCCATCTCGAAGAACCTGTGTCTCCTAACCGATACGACAGCACCGTCTGCCCTTGCTGGCGCGATTCTTACCGACACGCCCTGCGATCCAGACTCTGTCCATGGGTCTCTCCGTCTCATTGCCACTCCCAAAAGACTTGGTATACGACGGGCACGTTACCCTCAAGTGCCCAGTCTCCTGTGTTCGTTGCCGGAGAGCGAGTCGTGGCTCGATGCCTTTGCTCGATGCCGTTACTCATGGCTCGCTCAGCGTTTGTGGTACGTCCTAGCCGATCCCAATCTCCGGGTACCTTTTTATTGCCCACTGTCAATTGTTGCCCATATTGAAGTGTTACCGGTTGCTACACCTGCTCCACACCACACGCCTTCTCCAACAAGGTCTCTATCTCAACCAGGCTCCCAACGCAATGTGTTCTGGTGTATCAACTTCCACGAGTTCAACACTGTCAGCAAGCTAGCGAACAAACCGGTTGAACACGAACCCACTAGCGAGCTTCGTTGAGTCACGGACTCCGTCTTTGACCTCTCGATGTGTGGGGCCGATCGCCATCCACTCCGCGTAATCCCTCAAGTTTGCCCTCAGCATTAGCCTCCCTGTCACTCCACATTTGACCTTATCGAGTTACAAGAAACCCCATCTGATCACAAGCGTCGGATCTGACTGCTCTTCACGTGAACCACTGCCTGGGAAAGCGGGACGAGATCACGCCGGTAATGACGATGAATCTCCTTCTCACGAAGACGCGCCAGCTCCCGCTCACGTTCGAGCTCGGCTCTGAGCTCGGCCAGTTCGGCCTCCAACTCGATGACTCGACGTACGCCCTCGATGTTGAGACCCGCATCGGTTAACTCAGCGATACGACGCAGCCGTGCGAGATCGTGTTCGCTGTAGCGCCGCGACCCGCCTCCGGTGCGAGTGGGTTCAAGCAAACCCCGTCGCTCATAGACCCGCAAGGTCTGAGGGTGCATGCCAGCGAGCTCGGCGGCCACCGAGATCACATACACCCCCCTTCCGATGGCGGCACCCTCGAAGGCGCCGCGCCTGGCCTGGCCCTCGATATCACGTACCATCTAGCCTCTAGCCTCCTACCTTCTCTTCCCCTTTGTCCCCAAAGACCTTGTGATAGTCCTGGAGATACTTCTTCTGTCGTGCGTCGAGTGCCGCTGGAACGACAATCTCGACCGTCACCAGGAGATCACCAACGGCGTTCTTCTTTCTTGGGTTTGGTAACCCCCGACCTCGAACTCTAAAGGTCTGCCCGGAATGGGTACCTGCTGGAATCTTGAGCGTCACCGGACCAGTCAACGAGGGTGCGCTCACCGTACCCCCAAGGGCGGCATCAGCGAAGCTGATCGCCACCTTGGTGGTCAGATCGGCTCCCTTTCGACCAAAGCGAGGGTCTGGATCGACGTGCACCTTCACGAGAAGATCACCCGATGGCCCTCCGCTCTTGCCGGGTGCACCCTTACCTCGAACTCGAATCGTCTGCTCTGGCTCCACCCCGGCCGGGATGCGAACCTTGACGGTGCGAGCGCGGTGTTCGGTTCCGGTTCCCTTGCAGGCGGTACAGGGATTCTCGATAATGAGACCGCGACCGTGGCACGCTGGGCAGGGTTGGGAGAAGGAGAAGAACCCCTGGTTATCCGAGACCGACCCCGATCCGTTGCACCGAGCACAGACCTTTGGTACCGTGCCAGGTGCAGCACCGGTTCCGTTGCACACCGAACATGAGGTCTCCCCGATCACCAACACCGAGGCCGTAGCCCCTGCGGCGGCGTCGGCAAAGCTGAGGCGAACCTCCGCACTCTGGTCCTCACCACGCTTGGGCCCACTCGTCTTCTTGCCTCGGTTGAAGAGGTTCCCAATCAGATCGCCAAGATCCTCCGAGTGCATGTTGAAGGTTCCGTTGCCTCCAGGGTTGGAGCCCATGCCGCCAAGGCCCGAGGCCATCGGACCCATACGGCGAACCTCGTCGTACTCCTTACGCTTGGTGGCGTCACCGAGCACATCGTAGGCGGCAGACACCTCTTTGAACTGTTCCTCATGGCCAGCGTTCGAATCAGGATGGTACTTGCGAGCGAGTGCTCGGTACGCCTTGGTTATCTCCTTGTCAGTCGCAGTCGACGGAACGCCGAGGACCTTATAGTAGTCCTTCTCGAACCACTCGCGCTGTGGTGGCATTCGTTACCTCCATCTCTCACGAACCGGTGACCTTCACCATTGCCGGCCGCAGGGTCTGTCCATTCCAGCGGTAACCAACGCGAAAGACCTCGCTGACTGTCGGTTCACCGTCTCCTGCATCGTGGGCAACGGCCTCCGCCTCCTCGGGGTTGAAGCGCTTGCCGAGGGGCTCGATCACCTCTAGACCCTCCTTCGCAAGCACCTCCAAGAAGGCAGCGCTGATCTGAGAGAGCACCGATGCGACCTCATCTGAACCTGACTCTGAGGTCGCATGCGCAAGCGCGAGTGTCAGGGTGTCAAGCGCAGGGAGCAGTTTGGTCACCAAACTGCGGGACCCCGCGGCGCCGAGCTCACTCTGTTGTCTTGCGACGCGCTTCTTATAGTTCTCAAAATCAGCTTGGAGACGCTGTAACGCCTCAAGATAGGAGTCTCGCTCGCGCTCAGCATCCGCAAGTGGGTCGTTGATCTCCTCGGGCTCAAAATCGAGCGCATCGAGATCGAACTCTCCCTCGACCTCATCACCACGGATGGACGCATCCTCGCTGGTTTGGGTCTTGGCCGCCTCGTCGGAGGGCTCCGTCGCATCTCTCTGATTCACCTGCTCATCTGAGGTGTCGATACCAGGATTGCTCGTCGCACTTAGTGGCTCCTCGCCAGAGGTAGAGGAGGACGCCCCTCCATCGAAAGGCGTCTCCTCCTTAGCTCTATCATCCTCATTGACACCATGCTCAGTTGGCCGACGGGGCTCAGTTGCCCGACGGGGCTCAGTTACATGGTGAGGTTCATGGGTATCCTGGTGTTCTTCGTCGAATCGCTCATCGGCCACGCGCATCACTCCTTGGGTTCGTCGACGATCTCAGCATCGACGACATCGTCATCGCTGCCACTTGCTCCGTCAGCGTCACTCGGTCCGGCAGTGCCATCCCCGGCTCCGCTGGCAGACGCCTGACGTGAGGCCTCCTCATAGAGACGCTGTGTGAAGCCCTGCGAGGCAGACATGAGCGCATCGGTAGCGGCTTTAATCGCTGCAATATCGGTACCATCGAGTGAGTGCTTGACCTCATTGAGAGCCTCGGTCACCTTGTCCCGCTCCGGTCCCTCGAGCTTGTCACCCTGTTCGGTCAGGAGCTTCTCGGTCTGGTAGACGAGCGTATCGGCGTTATTGCGAACCTCAGCCTCCTCTTTGCGCTGCTTATCCTCAGCGACATGGGCCTCCGCATCGCGCATCATCTGGTCGATCTCCTCCTTGGAGAGGGCGGTCGTGCCGGTGATGGTGATGGATTGCTCCTTGTTGGTCGCACGATCCTTCGCCGAGACATGCACGATACCATTCGCGTCGATGTCGAAGGTCACCTCAATCTGAGGGATCCCACGAGGCGCTGGCGGAATACCAACGAGTTGGAAGCGGCCCAGCGTCTTGTTATACGAGGCCATCTCACGCTCGCCCTGAAGCACATGGATCTCTACGGAGGGTTGATTGTCATCAGCAGTGGTGAAGACCTCAGTTCGCTTGGTCGGGATGGTGGTGTTGCGTTCGATGAGCTTGGTCATGACGCCACCCTTGGTCTCGATACCGAGCGACAACGGGGTCACATCGAGGAGCAGAACGTCCTTGACTTCGCCCTTCAGCACACCGGCCTGGATCGCAGCACCGACGGCGACGACCTCATCTGGGTTCACACCACGGTGTGGCTCCTTGCCGGTCATCTGCTGGACGAGGTCCTGAATCGCTGGCATGCGGGTAGACCCTCCAACGAGCACCACGTGATCGACCTTGCCGACCGTGAGGCCAGCATCCTTGATCGCCTGCTCAAAGGGACCCTTGCAGGCCTGAACGAGGTCAGCGGTGAGTTCCTGGAAGCGTGAACGGGTCAGCTTCATCTCGAGGTGCTTTGGTCCCTCTGACGTCGCTGAGATGAACGGGATGTTGATCGTCGTCTCTAACGAGGCTGAGAGCTCAATCTTGGCCTTCTCGGCCGACTCCTTGAGTCGCTGCATTGCCATCTTGTCGGCACCAAGATCGACGCCTTCGTTGTCCTTAAAGGACTTGATCATCCAATCGATGATCCGCTGATCCCAGTCATCACCACCGAGTTGGGTGTTACCAGCGGTGGACTTGACCTCAAAGACGCCGTCACCGATCTCAAGAACCGAGACGTCAAAGGTACCGCCACCGAGGTCAAAGACGAGCACCGTCTGATCCTCGGTCTCCTTATCGAGACCGTAGGCAAGCGCGGCAGCCGTCGGCTCGTTGATGATGCGCAGCACCTCGAGTCCTGCAATCTGGCCCGCCTCCTTGGTGGCGGTACGCTGGGCATCGTCAAAGTAGGCCGGGACGGTGATGACCGCCTGGTTCACCGTATCGCCGAGGTAGGCCTCCGCATCTCTCTTGAGTTTGGAGAGGATACGCGAACTGATCTCCTGTGGGGTGTACTTCTTGCCATCGATGTCGATGGTCCAGTCCGTCCCCATATGGCGCTTGACTGATCGAATCGTCCGATCGGGGTTGGTGATCGCCTGCCGCTTGGCGACCTCGCCGACGAGCACCTCGCCGGTCTTTGAGAATGCGACGATCGAAGGTGTGGTTCGCCCACCCTCCGAGTTCGGGATGACGGTTGGGTCACCCCCTTCGAGAACCGAGACGACGGAGTTCGTCGTTCCAAGATCGATGCCTACTGCTTTGGCCACTCGAGCCTCCTTATTAGCTGTTACCAAATACTTGAGTGTAAGTATATCAAGTTTTA